>JAUMXD010000120.1 GCA_030529305.1 Allobrachymonas sp. | reverse complement strand
GCCAAGCAGTTGCTGCACCGCCGCAGCCACCCGCGCCCCGTGCTGCCAGCGCGCATCCTGGCTTGCGCCCAGCCGTTGGCCGGACTGCCACACAAAGAACGCCGCATCACCGGCTGGCCGCCCTTTCTGCCAGCGGGCCGCCGTGCCGCTGCGGGCACGGATGGCGCCCTGCCAAACCACTGCTGCCAATGCAGACGCCTTGCGTCCGAGCTGCCAGCGCACTTGTGACTGCACCCCAAGGGGTACGGTAATAAGCCAATTTATGCTAGAGGCACCCGAAAGCCGCCTGGCCTGCTGCTTGCGCACGCAAGCCCCGCGATTCACTTTATAAGTACGCCCCCATGCAAAGTGAATAGGGACAGATGCTTGCTGTGCGGCCTGGAACCTTGCCGCCGCCTTGTTTATGACGGGGCGGTAGGTATTGCTATCCCACCGCGCCCGCAAATCCAGCCCCACCTCGCCGCAGTCGATCTCCCCACTGACCGGCGTGGCCACGGCCAAGTGCAGCTCGGCGGTGATTGCGCCCGTGTCCACGTCCAGATAGACGTAGGCCGGATCGGGCGTGCCTTGCTGGGCCGTGCTGCCCGCGCCAAACACCAGATCGGGGCTGTTGCGCTGCTCTTGCGTAAAGACCAGCTTCGCGCCTTTGGCCGCGTCTGCGCCAAAGACGATTTCGCCGCCTTTGCCTTGGGGGCCGAAGACCAGATCGCTCATGTCTGCCTCTGCCCGTGCCTCACGTCAGGCGCAAGCTCACCGGGGGCAGCTTGCCGCCCTTGTAGAGCAGCACGCCATCGGCCGGGCCGGTGGCTGCGCCTTCAATCATCAAGCCGCCTTTGTCCGAACCTTTGGGCACCACGGCGCAGTCAAAGGCCCAATGACCTGCAGCCGTCACCATGCGCGCCCACAGAGCCTCGCCCGATGCAGCCACCAGGTTGCGGTCTACACCGCTGCTGGCCAGCAGCAATGCGCCGCCTTCGACCTTGCCACAGGGCTTGTCCAGCTCAATGCTGGCCAGCTCCGTGCCGCCCTCCAAGCCCGCACCGGGCCACACGCCACCCATGATGCGGATGCGCGCATGGCCGTCCCCCGCATCCAGCCAGGCCAGCATGCCTTGCAAGCGCGCCGTGCGCAGCTCGGCCGAAACGGCCAATGCCGGGGCGCTCATTCGGGCATCCTTTCGGGCTTGAGGCTGTCAGCAGCCACGGCCACGAACTTGCCCGTGTGGTCATAGCTCAGCACCGTGTACACGCGCTCCATGTCAATGGAGTCGAAGCGGTACACGCCCGTTTTGGAGTCGCTCCAGGTCTCGGCCACCGGGTTGCCCGTGGCCTGGTCATGCAGGCGCACCTTGCGCCACACAGGCACCTCGCCACCCTCGGGCGCGCCCTTGGGCAGCTCTTTGACGGTGCCTGCAACGTAGCCCAGCCCGCCCCGGTACACATCGCGCATGAGTAGCTGTGCGGGCAGCACCTGCTTTTGCAGCGGGCCGCCGCCTGCAAGCTGGACGGACGCCAGCGACGGGCCGAGCAAGATCGGTTCCGCGCTCATGACCAAGGCCCTGTGATGTCGAAAGCCAGTGCGCCAAGCACGCCGTTTGTGTGCACAACGGTTCGCACATCGACCAGCATCATCTTTCTGCCGGGCAAGCCGGCAACGCCGTCCACGATGGACAAGTGCCCCAAGCCCGGCTTGTTGAGGAGGTGGTACGCGCCGCGCAGCCTGCCACGCAAGTGCCTGTTTTCCTGCTGAAGCCAGACGGGATGGACGAGCAGGCCATTACCGGGGCCGTTCGGGAAGGGGACTTGATCCGAACCGCCGCTGACCCAGTTGGCTGCATAAGATCCCACGTCCAAGCTGCGCTGGTTGCACCTAACCGGCGCGCCCTCGCCTGTATAGTCGCGCAGCAACAAGCGTCCCTTGTTTTGAGCCTGACCAGTTACCAGGCTACCGCTTGCAAAGACGCTCCCACTGGTATTGGCTGGGCCGTCGTTTTCTACCGCAGTCAGCAACGTAGCACATGCGTCCGGGCGCTGTAGGCTGTCTACATCGCCAAAGTGCCAAAGCACGATAGCTGCTCCCGCTTCAGCAAGCGAGTTTCCAAAGAAAAAGCCACGCCCGTCACCAATCAGCACCCAGTTGCGTGCGCCAGCCCTTGGCGAATAGGTTTCGGCCTCTGCGTTACCTGCCATTGCGTAATACCACTTGAGCCACCCGCTGCGTATGCTGCTACCGCTGCCTTTGGGCACCTCGTTCTTCATCGGATCAGACGGATCAAAGGGCGCACGCGCACCAATAAAGGTGTCCAGATCGCTCATGTTTTGTGCCATCGTCACGCGCCCGAATTTGGCCCATGTCGTGGTGTAACCGGCCGGGCAGGAATCATCCACGCGCAGCACATTGCGGGTTGATTGCGGATCGGTGCTGCGCAGCACCAGCTTTTGCCCACCATCGTCAAACAGGCTCTCCCAGCCCAGCGGGGCGGTGCGCATCTGCAAGGTCTGGCCCGGTACTGCCTGCGCTTCGGGCAGCTCGGCCTCCAGCTCGATGGTGAGCGTATTGGCCCCCTCGACTGACACCACGCGATGCGCACCGTTGTAGCCAGCAGGCGTGGCGTTTTCGATTTGCACCACCTGATGTTCCAGATAGCCGTGGCCCGCACATTGAATCGTGGCCTTGGTGCCTTGGCAGGTAATCGACTGGATGGGCCGCACGTTGAAGCCGGTCACACAACATGCGCGCAGCATGGCCGTGAGGTCGCCCCAGTTGTTATCCAGCACGGGCGCGCCTTGCATGCCACTGTGCATCCAGCGGACAGAGGTGTTCATGGGCATTCTTGTCTCCTTAAATGTGTTACTTGATTGGTTTGATCGAACTGGTTACGGGCCTGCCTGATCGGGGCCGGGGCGATCCACGTTGCAGCGCATCACGATTTCGCACTTGTCATCGAGCACGGCGCTCTGGCCCT
>JAUMXD010000016.1 GCA_030529305.1 Allobrachymonas sp. | reverse complement strand
TGGCAAAGAGCGCAATGGCCGCCATCGCACCCAGCAAAACAAGCAGCCACAACCAACGCTGGTGGTTATGCGCGAGGTATTGCTGCGTCATGCTGCCCTGGGCGCGGTGGTTCACCGCATGGGCGTGCCACGTGTGTTCAGCGGTTTGCCGGGCAGCAGACAATGTTGGGTCAAGCGCTTGGGCGGCTGCAGTGCCCACAGAATGGGTATGCGCATGGCTGTGCGAGTCAGTGGCCTGCTGTGGATGCGCGTGCGGGTGCGAATGGCTGTAACTGCGCACGGGCTGGGGTGTTGGCGCGGAGAGGGAAGCGCTTGTTGTTGGCGAAGGATTGGTGGGATGAAGCGATCCAAGCCCTTGCGTTCCTTGCTTTTCTTGCGCTGGACTTTCTGATGAATGGTCTGCTGGCACGGCAGAAAACTCCTTGTCAATCAAGCCTTCAGGCAGGTTTGCGATCAAGCATGAAAATCATCTTAATTATGTCACAACTTGTATATAAGCTTTAAGAGTTATGGGGTGAGCAGGGCTTCAATGTCTCAAACCTTGGCCGTACATGCGTCGCTGGTAGCAACAAAAATGCGTCGGGCTTTTGCGCTAGATCAAGTTGCGGCAGCGGTGGAGCAGAAGAAAGTTTTTTCTTGCGCCAGGTATTGCAGCCTCAGCTGCAAACGGCTTTTCAGAAGCGAGCGCACTGTCTAGCAGGCAACACTGCCAAACCTGAAAAAAGGCACAATGGGCTTTCGCGTGATCTGTGTGCTTGGCCGCTGCGAGCGTAAGGATTCGCAGGCCATTTGCCATCGCTTGCTTGGCGGTGGCCGCACCGGCGCTTGTTTTCATCTTTTTTGTTTTCTGCTTTGTCTGCTGAACCGACCGATTCTCGCCAGGCGCATGCGCCCAGCCTGATGCTGTTGCTCACCGTGATGCTGATCGGTGCGCTGGCCTTTGTGCAGGTGTATTCGGTGCAGGCCATCTTGCCCTTGCTGCTGCGCGATTTGCAGGCCACGGTGGTGCAGGGCGGCTATATGGTGGGCGCCACGGTGCTGGCGGTGGCGCTGGTGTCGCCTTTCATGGGCATGTGGTCAGACGCGGTGGGCCGCAAGCGCCTGATCGTGGCCTCGGTTTTTTTTCTCGGCCTGGCAACGGCAGCCCTGAGTTTGGCAGGCAGTGTGCGGCAACTGGTGCTGCTGCGTTTTTTGCAAGGGCTGGCGGTACCGGGCATCAGCGTGGTGCTGATTGCTTATTTAGGCGAAGAGTTTCAAGGCCGCAGCATGACGCGTGCCATGTCTTTTTACGTGGCCGGTACGGTGCTGGGTGGCTTTCTGGGCCGTTTCGTGATGGGGCATTTGAGCGTTGGCTTGCCCTGGCGGCAAGCCTTTTTGCTGCTGGCCTTGCCCAATCTGTTGGGGGCTGTGTGGGTGGCCTGGGTGCTGCCCGCATCGCGCCGTTTTGTGCCCAACCCCAACTTCCAATCGGGCTTGCAAATGCTGGGCCAGCACCTGCGCAACCCGGCAGTGCGTGCGGCATGTGCGCTGGGCTTGTGCGTACTGTTTTCGCTCGTGGGCTGCTTCACTTTCGTGAACCTGCACTTGGCGGCAGAGCCTTATCGCCTGAGCACGGCGCAGCTGGGCAATGTGTTTGCCGTGTATCTGCTGGGGGTGCTGATCACGCCGCTGGCGGGCAAGCTGCTGGGGCGCCTGGGTTTTCGCGCCACCATGTTGCTGGCGCTGTGTGTGTCGTTGTGCGGTTTGTTGCTGACGTTGCTGCCCAGCGTGCCAGCGGTGATCGGGGCGCTGGCGATCATGTCCAGCGGGGTGTTCATCACCCAATCGGCCACGATCAGCTTCATCGCGCATTCGGTGCCGCAGGGGCGCTCGCTCGCCAGCGGCCTGTATTACATGGCCTATTACAGCGGCGGCTTCATCGGTGCCTGGCTGTGCGGCCTGGCCTATGCACGCGGCCAGTGGCCCGCTACGGTGTGGACGCTGGTTGCCGCCCAATTGCTGGGTCTGGCGATTGCGGTGTGGTGGATACCGCGCAAGGTGGATTGATGGCGGCTGGCCTTTGAGCCTGACTAGCCAGGCATGTGCTCAAAAGCCGTCTGCATGCAGTGTGCTATGTGGTTGAGAGCAGGTGGGCGGGAATAGGCGGTGAAGCCCATCAATGTGTGTCGGAGTGGGCAAATAAAAACGGACTGGAATTTCCAGTCCGTTTTTTGCATTTCGCTTGCAAACACGATGCCCTGATGCGAACGGCTGCGGCCCCGGGCCATCAGCGATGCATCCATGCCGCATCAGTGTCTGAAGTGGCGCACACCGCTAAAGACCATGACCACGCCGCGCTCGTTGGCAGCGTCGATCACTTCCTGATCGCGCATGCTGCCGCCGGGTTGAATGACGCAAGTCGCGCCGTGGTCGATCACCACATCCAGCCCGTCGCGGAAGGGGAAGAAGGCATCGCTTGCCACTGCCGTACCTTGCAGGCTGAGCTTGGCGTGCTCGGCCTTGATGCTGGCGATGCGTGCCGAATCCAGGCGGCTCATCTGGCCAGCGCCCACGCCGCGCGTTTGCCCGTCTTTGCAGAAGACGATGGCATTGCTCTTGACGAACTTGGCCACCTTCCAGGCAAAGAGCAAGTCTTGCAGCTGCTCGGGCGTGGGCTGCCTGTGGGTCACGACCTTCAAATCGGCCAGCGCCAGCTCGTGGTTGTCGGCCGTTTGCAGCAACATGCCTGAGCCCACGCGCTTGTACTCCAGCCGGTTGGCGCAGGCGGGCGTGCCCTCGGGCAGCGCAATCTGCAGCAGGCGTACATTGGCTTTTGGTTTGAAAACTTCCAGCGCCTCGGGCGTAAAGGCGGGGGCCATCAACACCTCGACGAACTGCTTGACGATCTGCTCGGCGGCTGCGCCATCCAGCGGACGGTTGAGCGCAATGATGCCGCCAAAGGCGCTGGTCGGGTCGGTCTGGAAGGCCTTGGCGTAGGCTTCAGCCGCATCCTTGCCCACGGCCACGCCGCAGGGGTTGGCGTGTTTGACGATGACGCAGGCTGGTGCATCGAATTGCTTCACGCATTCCCACGCGGCATCGGCATCGGCGATGTTGTTGTAGCTCAGCTCTTTGCCTTGCAGCTGCTGGCCGGTGACGATGCTGCCCGGTGCGGGGTACAGGTCGCGGTACAGCGCGGCTTGCTGGTGGGCGTTTTCGCCGTAGCGCAAGTCTTGCACCTTGATGAAGCAGCCATTGCTCTGCGCGGGGAACAAGGTGCGCGCAGGCGTGCCATTGATCTGTTCTTCGTCAAAGGTGATGGACGAGAGGTAGTCGCTGATGGCCGCGTCGTACTGGGCCACGCGGTTGAAGGCCGCGACTGAAAGCGCGAACTTCGTGGCCAGGCTCACCTGGCCTTGGGCCTTGAGTTCGCTCACTACTTTGGCGTATTGGCTGGCATCGGTCAGCACGGCTACGTCTTTCCAGTTCTTGGCGCCTGATCGCACCATGGCCGGGCCGCCGATGTCGATGTTCTCAATCGCATCGGCCAGCGTGCAGCCGGGCTTGGCCACGGTGGCTTCGAACGGGTACAGGTTCACGCACAAGATGTCGATGGTGGGGATGGCGTGTTCGTTGAGCGCCGCCACGTGTGCGGGCAGATCGCGCCGCGCCAGCAGGCCACCGTGAATGCGCGGGTGCAGGGTCTTGACGCGGCCATCGAGCATTTCAGGAAAGCCGGTGTGATCGGCCACCTCGGTCACGGGCAGGCCGCTGTCGGCCAGCAGCTTGGCTGTGCCGCCGGTGGAGAGCAGCTTCACGCCCAGAGCGTGCAAGTCTTTGGCCAGATTGACGATGCCGGTTTTGTCGGAAACGGAAAGCAGGGCGGTCAGCTGGGTCATGAGGGGCAATCCTTGAAGGTGGGGAAATCAAAGCAGAACGATGAAGTGAATCGGGTTGGTGTGCGCAGCGCGTTAGCCGCGATCAGCGACTGGCACGACCGGGTGCGAGCAAGCCATGTTGCAGCAAAAGCTTGCGCAGCGTGTTGCGGTTGATGCCCAGCCACTGCGCGGCTTTGCTCTGGTTGCCGCGGGTGTGCTGCATCACCAGCTCGAGCAAGGGCTTTTCGATCACGCGCAGCACCATGTCGTACATGCCCGAAGGCTCTTGGCCCTGCAAATCGTCCAGATAGGTTTGCAGGCTGTGGCGGACGCAGGCCTGGAGTTGTTCGTGAGCCATGAGAGAAGTCTTTCGTTCCTGAAGTTCGTGAATAGGGTGAATCCAAAAAAGAAAAGCGGGTTTGGGGGCGATGGGGCGGGGTGCTGGGCGCTTGCTTGGCCCAACATCAGCGGCCCGGCATCAAGCCGCCATTAACCAGGCCCGATGATCGGGGCAGAAGCTCTGCGGCGGTTCGGGCAGGCGGGGCTGCGCGTCTTGCAGGCGGGCAAAAAAATCGTCCACCGCCTGCATTTGCGCGGCGGCCGCTTCCATGCCGTTGATTTGCGCGCGCAGGGCGCTGCCACCGGGCAGGCTGGCGGCGTACCAGCCGATGTGCTTGCGCGCGCTGCGCACGCCGGTGTACTCGCCATACAGGGCGTAATGGTCTTGCAAATGGGCGCGCAGGGCCGTGCGCACTTCGGCCACCGTGGGCGGCGGCAAAAAGCCGCCGGTTTGCAGGTGGTGGGCGATTTCGCGAAACAGCCAGGGCCGCCCCATCGCGGCGCGCCCCACCATCAGCGCATCGGCCCCCGTGTGGGCCAGCACCCAGGCGGCTTTTTGCGGGCTGTCGATGTCGCCATTGGCCACCACGGGAATCTTCACCGCAGCCTTGACGGCGGCGATGGTGGCGTACTCGGCTTGCGCCTTGTAGCCTTGCTCGCGCGTGCGGCCATGCACCGTGAGCATGACGATGCCCGCCTGCTCGGCCTTTTGCGCCAGTTGCACGGCGTTGCGGCTGTGCGCGGCCCAGCCTGTGCGCATCTTGAGCGTGACGGGCACGCCGTGCGGTGCGCAGGCAGCCACCACTGCTTCGATGATTTGCAGGGCCAAGGCCTCGTTTTGCATCAGGGCCGAGCCTGCCCATTTTTTGCACACTTTTTTTGCTGGGCAGCCCATGTTGATGTCGATGATCTGTGCGCCACGGTCGATGTTGTAGCGTGCGGCATCGGCCATTTCGGTGGGGTCCACGCCAGCAATCTGCACGGCGATGGGGCCGGGTTCGCCCGTGTGATCGGTGCGGCGCGAGGTTTTGAGGCTTTCCCACAAGTCGCGGCGCGAAGTCACCATTTCGCTCACGGCATAGCCTGCGCCAAACTGGCGGCACAGCTGCCGAAACGGCCGATCCGTCACCCCAGCCATGGGGGCGACGAAGAGCCTGTTTTCAAGAGGAATGGAACCAATCTGCATGGGGTGATGGATGGGCCTTAAATGAGCCACCCAGGTGGCAAAAAGGGCGGTATTGTACTTGCCTAAATTTTAAACAATACGCGAGCCGGGGCGCTTGAAAGAGCGGTTGAGCAAGGGTGTGTGCAGCGCATGCAATGGGCGCATTCTCCAGCCGATTTACCCACTCAATTTGCTCGCCCAAACACTTGCCTGCAAAGGGCAGCTGCAGCACAATGGATGCAGTGACGTTTTGTTTCATCATCATTGCCGTTATGGCCGGAGGACTGATCCATGCCCAATCGTTTGAACGCGACCCAATTGGCCGAATTGCAAGCCGTGCTCTTGCAGCGCAAAGCCGACATCGAGCAGCGCTTGAAAGAAGTGCACGAAGGCAAAACGCGTGCCGAGCACGCCCGCGCCGTGCTCTTGCAAGATGGCGACGATGCGCCTCAGCGCAGCTCGGATCGCGAGGTGGACATGGCCCTGAGTGACTTGGGTGCGTTTGACTTGGGCCGCATCCAGGTGGCGCTGGATCGCATTGCGGTGGGCACCTACGGCTTGTGCGACGAGTGCGGTGAAGACATCGGCTTTGCCCGTTTGCAGCTGGAGCCACAGACTTCGCACTGCGTCAACTGCAAATCCCGCTGGGAAAAAGAAACAGGCAAGGCGACTTTCCATCGCATGTAAGAAGCGCGCTGCCGCATAGCGCTGGATAGCGCCAGCAGGATGGCAGGCGATGCCAGTTGATAAGTGGTGCGCCGTAGGCGCAGTTGCTGGGCCAATTGGGCTGACTTGTTCAGTTGGCTAGCCATAAAAAACGACCCGCTGTGTTTGAGCAGCGGGTCTTTTTATTGGAGTGCTGTAGCGGGGCGCTTGTGCTTGTTGTTATAGGTTGCGCGCTTTGGTGGCATGAGGCCGGCTGATAAAGCTCCCTCACATCCCTTCTCAAGGTGTGCGCCTGCCAAGTGGCAGGCTTGCCGCTTGCGATGGTTAATTAAGGTGTAGTCGTGCCAACGGGGGCGCCAATCGGCGCACCAACCGTACCTGGCGCGGGTGCGTAAGGGTTCGGCACATAGGTACCGCCCTGCGGTTGAGACGACGGGTAAGGGGTGTAAGGCGCATAAGGCGTATTGGGTGCGTAGGCGCCGCCTGGGGCTACCGGCGTGGCATTGACAGGCACAGCACCAGCGGGCAGCGGGCTGTTGATGGCGGCATCGTTCACGATCTCGAACACTTTCACCACCTTGCGCACGCCGCTCACGCCGCTGGCCACTTCGGCGGCGCGGTCGCTTTCTTGCTGCGTGACGATGCCCATGAGGTAAACCACGCCGTTCTCGGTGGTCACCTTCACGGCGTTGGATTGAACATTGCGGCTGCCCACCAAGGCGGTTTTCACGCGCGTGCTGGTCAGGGCATCTACCGTGCCGCTGGGGTAAATGGGGCCCACGGCAATTTCATTGACGATGTAGCGCACATTGGGCAGGGTTTTGGCGGTGGCCTCCACCATGTCGCGGTCGGCCTGCGAAAAGACTTGCCCAGTGAGCAGCACCACGCGGTTGTAGCTAGTGATGCTGACCGAGCCACGGTTTTGCAGCGCGGCGTTGATGCGGCTGCTGCCGCGCAGCTCAATGGCTTCATCATCCAGCTGTGCGCCCGAGCTGCGCCGGTCGGTGGCCAGCAAAATGCCGCCCACCACGCCGGTCACAACCAGTGGCACACAGGCACTCAGGCTGCTGGCCAAAACGCCGCTCAATACCACGGTGCGCAGCAGGGCAGGCCAACGGCGGCGGGTAGAAGAAGATGATGTGGAATCAGACCGGTGCATGGCAAAAGCTCCTTCAAAGAACGTGGCCCGGCGCGCCCGCAACCGGCCCTTGAAAACAGAAATCAAGGCCATGAACAAGCCCTTGATTCAAACAGCGTGATGATACAGAGGGCTTGCCGCGTGCTGCAAGCCAGCGCGGGTGAGGGGCAATGCGCCAAGCAGTTGTAGGGGTGACAGGAAACTTGCTTGAACAAAGCAAAGGGAAGCTGTGACGCATGCACCTCATTCCAACTGCAATCAGCAAAATGGCTCTATAACGGCCGGGTACTCTTTGCAATTCAAAGTTTTGCCGTTTCAAGTAGCCTCAGCCCGCATCAAAAGCGGCCACCAGCCACGTCCAGTGCCAGGGCGGGCCGGGCTGGTCGCAGGCCATTACGTCAAAACGGCAGGCGGGCATATGCGGCAGTTGCTGCACGTAATATCGTGCGGCGTGGATGATGCGGCGCTGCTTGGTGGCGTGCACGCTGGCGGCTGCGCCGCCGTGGGCCTGGCCCGTGCGCAGGCGCACCTCAACAAAGACCAGCGTGCCATCGGCCGCGCGCATAATGGCGTCGATTTCTCCCCCGCCCCGGCCGGGCGTTTTGTAATTGCGCGCCAGCAGCGTCAGCCCCTGTTGTTGCAGCCAGGCAATGGCTGCCAACTCGGCCGCGTCACCAAGCGCTTTGCGCGTGTTCGATGGGCGCTTGGTGGATGCCGCAGCCGTGAGCTTGGATGCAGATTCGACTGCGCCCGCCGCAGGGCGACCGGGGGCCAACAGTTGATTGATGCGATGAAAGAAACCCATTGGTGAATGCGTCCTCACAAACCGGCCTGAACAGCCCCCCGTCCATCACGCAAATGGCCGCGGCAGTGGCTGGCGGCCAATCTTATCCGCCAGGCTGCTTGTATTTGGTAGCCACGCCCATTGGCAACCTGGCCGACATCAGCCTGCGCGCCTTGCACGTGCTGCAACTGGTCGATGTGCTGGCTTGCGAAGACACGCGCCACACCCAAACTTTGCTGCGCGCCTGGGGGCTGCAACGCCCGGCCAGCCAGCTGCTGGCCTTGCATCAGCACAACGAACAGGCCGCGGCGCAAACCGTTGTGCAGCATTTGCAAGCGGGGCAGCGCGTGGCTTATGTGAGCGATGCGGGCACGCCCGCCATCAGCGACCCCGGTGCGCGTTTGGTGCAAGCGGTGCAAGCTGCGGGCCTGCGCGTGATGCCCATACCCGGCCCCAGCAGCGTGCTGGCGGCTTTAAGCGCCAGCGGCGCTGACATGACCGAAGCTGCCAGCGGCGTGGCCGGTGCCAACGGGGGCTGGCTGTTTGCCGGTTTTTTGCCTGCCAAGGGGCGCGAGCGCCAGCAGATGCTGGCTGCTTTGCAGGCCGAGCGCCGCGCCGTGGTGCTGCTTGAAGCGCCACACCGCATCGCCGCTTTGTGCAATGAATTGGCCGCTCTGGGCGAAAGACCCATCACGCTGGCGCGTGAGCTGACCAAACAGTTTGAAAACATCGTCACCCTGCCTGCGGTTGAGTTGCCTGCCTGGCTGCAAGCCGCACCTGAACGCAGCAAAGGTGAGTTCGTGCTGGTACTGCATCCTGTGGCCGCCGCAGCGGCTGAGATTGACGGGTTGGATGCGCACGCCGAGCGGGTGCTGCGCCTGCTGTTGGCTGAATTGCCGACTAAAACGGCCGTCAAACTCGCGGCGGACATCACCGGTGCAGCGCGCAATGATTTGTACGAGCGTGCTTTGCAGATCAAGCAGGGCGAGTAGGCAGTAAATATGAATATCTCCCAATTAACACACAGCCAACGGGCCGCTACCAACCGATGTGTTGGGGCGGCCCGTTGGCTTTCGGTTTGTGCGTCTGTGCGGTTATCTCTGTTCGTTCGCTTCCTGTGACGCGGCCGCATTGGCGTCGGCCACGGTGATGGCGGCCATGTTGACGATGCGGCGCACGGTGGCGCTGGCAGTGAGGATGTTCACCGGCTTGGCCGCGCCCAGCAGGATGGGGCCGATGGCCACGTTGTTGCCTGATGCGGTTTTGAGCAAGTTGTAGGCGATGTTGGCCGCATCCATATTGGGCATCACCAACAGGTTGGCACTGCCCGTGAGGGTGCTTTCGGGCATGAGCTGCAGGCGCTGATGGGGGTCGAGTGCCACGTCGCCGTGCATTTCACCATCCACTTCAAGCCAGGGCGCTTTTTCTTGCAGGATTTCAAGCGCACGGCGCATCTTCACAGCCGTGGGCTGGTTGGACGAGCCGAAGTTGGAGTGCGACAGCAGCGCGGCCTTGGGCGTGATGCCGAAGCGCTGAATCTCGTGCGCAGCCATGATGGTGAATTCGGCAATCTGCTCGGCGCTGGGGTCGTAGTTGATGTGGGTGTCAACGATGAAGACCTGGTGATCGGGCAGCAGCAGGCCGTTCATGGCGGCGTAGGTGCTGGCCCCCGGTTTTTTGCCGATGACCTGGTCGATGTAGTTGAGGTGCATGCCCGTTTGGCCCCAGGTGCCGCAGATCAGGCCGTCGGCCATGCCGTGGTGCACCAGCATGGCGCCAATCAGCACCAGGCGGCGGCGCATTTCGATTTTGGCCATGGCCATGGTCACGCCCTTGCGTGCCGTCATGCCGTGGTAGCTTTTCCAGAAATCGACGTAGTAGGGGTGCTTGTCCACGTCCACCACTTCGTAGTGCTCGCCTTCTTTCAGGCGCAGGCCGAAGCGTTCGATGCGCTGGGCGATCACGGCCGGGCGCCCCACCAGAATGGGGCGGACCAGGTTTTCGTCCACCACGATCTGCACGGCGCGCAAAACGCGCTCGCCTTCGCCTTCTGAGAACACCACGCGCTTGCGCTTGGCCTCGCGCGCCGCGAGGAAGATGGGCCGCATGATGGCGCCCGAGGTGTACATGAAGGCTTGCAGCTTCTCTTTGTACGCGCCCATGTCGGTGATGGGGCGGGCGGCCACGCCATCGGCCTCGGCCGCTTTGGCCACGGCGGGCGCGATCTTGAGCATCAGGCGTGGGTCAAAGGGCTTGGGGATGAGGTATTGCGGGCCGAAAGCCAGGGTTTGGCCCGCGTAGGCGGCGGCCACGCGCTCGTTTTGCTCGGCCTGGGCCAGTTCGGCAATGGCGTGCACGGCGGCAATTTCCATTGCATCGGTGATGGATGTGGCCCCGCAATCCAGCGCGCCGCGGAAGATGTAGGGGAAGCACAGGACGTTGTTGACCTGGTTGGGGTAATCGGTGCGGCCGGTGGCCATGATGGCGTCATCGCGCACGGTCTGCACTTCTTCGGGCGTGATTTCGGGCCGCGGGTTGGCCAGCGCAAAAATCAGCGGCCGATCGGCCATGCGCTGCACCATGTCGGGCTTGAGCACGCCACCGGCTGACAGGCCCAGAAACACGTCGGCCCCGTCAATCACCTCGGCCAGCGTGCGCTTGTCGGTGGCTTGGGCGTAGATGGCCTTGTCGGGGTCCATCAATTCGGTGCGGCCTTCGTACACCAGGCCCGCAATATCGGTCACCCAAATGTTTTCGCGCGGCAGGCCGAGCTTGACGAGCAGCCCCAGGCAGGCCAGGGCCGCTGCGCCCGCGCCGCTGGTTACGAGCTTGACTTCTTCGATCTTTTTGCCCGCCACCTTCAAGCCATTGAGCAGGGCGGCACCTACCACGATGGCCGTGCCGTGCTGATCGTCGTGAAAGACGGGGATGTTCATGCGCTCGCGCAGCTTGCGTTCGATGTAGAAGCAGTCGGGCGCCTTGATGTCTTCGAGGTTGATGCCGCCAAAGGTGGGCTCCAGCGCAGCGATGATTTCGACCAGCTTGTCGGGGTCTTTTTCGTTGATTTCGATGTCGAACACATCAATGCCCGCGAATTTTTTGAAGAGCACGCCCTTGCCTTCCATCACCGGCTTGCCCGCCAGCGGGCCGATGTCGCCCAGGCCCAGCACGGCCGTGCCGTTGGTGACCACGCCCACCAGGTTGCCGCGCGCGGTGTAGCGGAAAGCCGCCGCGGGGTCTTGCACGATCTCTTCACAGGGCACGGCTACGCCCGGCGAGTAGGCCAAGGCCAGATCGTGCTGGTTGACGAGCTGCTTGGACGCCTCCACGCTGATCTTGCCGGGGCGCGGAAACTCGTGGTAGTCCAGCGCGGCTTGGCGCAACTCGGGTCTGGCCTGGGCTGGTTTTGGGGTGGAGGTGGAAGCGGAGGGGGCAGTGAATTTGGACATAGGGCGTTGGCTGCAAATGGGCCGGCGGGGGCGGCCCAAGGGTAAAAAAACAATGATTTTAGGCTTGGGCCGAGAGGTGATGGCTTTTGGCCGCTTGCTGGCTTGGCGGTGCGTGCGCTTGTGCGGATGGATGTGTTCAGGGTTGGGCCAAGGCCTGCTCGATGGCGGCGTGCAGCTGGGCGGCATTGATGAGGCCCACATGGCGCTGCACGATCTGGCCCTGGCGGTTGAGCAAAAAGCTTGTGGGCGTGGCCCGCACTTGCCAGCTCTGGGCCAGCTGGCCCTTGTGATCCATGGCCACCTCAAACGGCAATTGGCGCGAGCGGGCGAAGTTGCGAACGTAATCGATTCGGTCGTAAGACATGGCCACGGCCAGCGTGCGGTAGCCGCGTGCCTGGTATCGCTGCTGGGTTTGCGCCAGCAGTGGCATTTCGGCCACGCAGGCGCTGCAACTGGTGGCCCAAAACACGACGAGCGTGACTTGCCCGCGCAGCGCTTGCAGGCTTTGGTTGCGCCCGTCGATCAAGGTGAAGACTGATTCGGGCGCAGGCTGTGGCTGGCGGCAGGCCACGGTGCCCAGCAGCAAGGCCAGCGTGACGAACAGAAAGCGGAACAGGCGCTTCATGGAAAGGGATCAAAAAAGCGAAGTGCAGATGCGGTGGCAGTCAAAGATGGGTGTGCGTGCAGGGCCGCGCTGATAAAAGGAATGGCAGGAAAAGCCAAGGCAAGCACGGGGCAAGCTGCTGCCGGGCACTGGCATGGGGGCATTATCATGCGGCCATTCCGTTGGCTGCAATGACTGGAATGAAGGTGCGCCGCCTGCGTGCAGACTGCTTTTGTTTCAGCATCTGGCTTCAAGCTCTTGCCCATGAACAAAATTCTCATCATCGCCCATGCCCCGTTTGCCCATGCCCTACGCGCCTGTGCCATGCATGTGTTTCCCGATTGTGCGCAGCAAGTGCTGGCCCTGGATGTGCCCGCCGACGAAGCGTTTGAGCAAACGTTTGCCGCCGCCTGCGAACTGGCCCCCACTCAGGGGCACGATCTGCTGGTGCTGACCGATGTATTTGGCGCCACACCCAGCAATGTGGCCCAGCGCCTGCTGCAGCACTGCGCCGCGCAGGGCGTGCAGGTGCGCGAAGTCACAGGCGTGAACCTGCCCATGCTGTTGCGCGTGATCTGCTATGCCGCGCTGCCCCTGCACGAGCTGGAGCAATACGCGCTTACCGGCGGTACGCAGGGCATGTTTGCCGTGGACATTGCCACGGGCGCGCCGGTGTGCACACTGTCGCCCACGGCCGTTGCGCCGCCCAATGCAGCGCCGTCTCATGCACCACCGTCCAATGCGGCACAAGATGCTTCTTGAACGTTTGCACACATCGTTCTGAAAAAACCACTGTTGGAACTGTTTTTGTCATGCCTCAGCAAACCATCATCATCAGCAACAAACTGGGCTTGCACGCGCGGGCCTCGGCCAAACTCAGCAAACTGGCGGCCACCTTCCCGTGCGAAGTGTGGCTGGCGCGCGGCACGCGGCGCATCAATGCCAAAAGCATCATGGGCGTGATGATGCTGGCCGCTGGCCTGGGGGCCGAGGTGGTGCTGGAAACGGCGGGCGAACAAGAGCAGGAGGCCCTGCAAGCCATCACCGATCTGTTCAACGACAAGTTCGGAGAAGGTGAGTGATGCTGGATCAGCCCGAACACTCGCCAATCGCGGAAAAGGCAGCGGCGGATGCGTTGCATCAGGCGCCGCCGAAAGCGCCGCCTGCAGGTGTGCCCTTCACCCTGCAAGGCATTGGCGTGGGGCGTGGCGTGGTCGTGGGCCGTGCCGAAGTGCTGGCTTCCAGCCGCGCAGCGGTGGAGCACTATTTCATTGAGCCCGATGCGGTCGAGGCCGAAGTCAAGCGCGTGCTGCAAGCGCGCGACGCCGTGATTCAGGAAGTGCAGCTCATGCTGGCCACCCTGCCGCCCGATGCGCCCAATGAGTTGCCCGCCTTGCTCGAAGTGCATCTCATGCTGTTGCAAGACGAGGGCATTTTCAAGGGCGTGCGCGCCTGGATTGCCGAGCGGCTGTACAACGCGGGCTGGGCGCTGTCGAACCAGTTCGAGCGCTTGGCGCGCCAGTTCGACGAGATGGAAGACCCCTATCTGCGCGAGCGCAAGGCCGATTTGGAGCAGGTGATCGAACGCATCATCAAGCGCTTGCAAGGCCAGGCCGGCACGCTGGCCGACCGGCAGGCCGCCGCGCGCAATCGCAGGGCCGCAGCCGGTGCGGAAGGGGTCGACGCGCAAGACACACCGCTGGTGCTGATCGCGCACGATTTGTCACCGGCCGACATGCTGCATTTCCGCCAGGGCATCTTTCAGGGTTTTGTGACCGATGCAGGCGGCAAAAACAGCCACACGGCCATAGTGGCGCGCAGCATGGGCATACCGGCGGTGGTGGGCGCGCGCAACGCCAGCCAGCAGGTGCGTGATGACGATTGGGTCATCATCGATGGCGATGCAGGCACGGTGCTGGTCAATCCGCCGCCTGCGATGATCGAAACCTACCGCCAGCGCCAGCAGGCCTGCGAACAAGCACGCCATGCCTTGCAAAGCCTGTTGCACACCCCTGCCGTAACGCTGGACGGCCAATCCGTGGAGCTGCTTGCCAATATCGAGTTGCCCGAAGACACCCAACCCGCGCTGGCTGCAGGTGCTGTGGGCGTGGGCCTGTTTCGCAGCGAATTCTTGTTCATGGGGCGCGGGAACCGTTTGCCCGACGAGGAAGAGCAATATCAGGCCTATTGCCGTGCGCTGCAAGGCATGCAGGGCCAGCCCTTGACCATTCGCACCGTGGACGTAGGGGCCGACAAGCCGCTGGACGACAGCGTGAGCGAACCCAAGCACCTCAACCCTGCGCTGGGCCTGCGCGCCATTCGCTGGTGTCTGGCTGAGCCAGCCATGTTCCTCACGCAATTGCGCGCCATCTTGCGTGCGGCTGCGCATGGCCGCGTGCATGTGCTGGTGCCCATGCTGGCTCATGTAGGCGAGATTCGCCAAACCTTTGACCTGATTGCCACCGCACGTGCGCAGCTCAAAGAGCGCGGCGTAGCGTATGGTGATATTCAGGTGGGGGCCATGATCGAAGTGCCTGCATCGGCACTGATCGCACCGATCTTTTTGCAGCACTTCGATTTCTTGTCTATTGGCACCAACGATCTGATTCAGTACACCTTGGCGATCGACCGGGCTGATGAAGCGGTGGCGCACCTGTACGACCCCTTGCACCCCGGCGTCTTGCAACTGCTGGCAGGCACCATCCGTGCGGCCAACGCAGCGGGCAAGCCTGTGTCGGTGTGCGGCGAAATGGCGGGCGACACGGCTTTTACCCGCTTGTTGCTGGGCCTGGGGCTGCGGTATTTTTCCATGCACCCGGCGCAGATTCTGGCGGTGAAGCAAGAGATCTTGCGTGCCGACGCCGGGCAGCTGGCCGAATGGGCGCAGCGCGTGCTCGCCAGCAGCGAGCCGGCTTTGCTGATGCAGCAAGGGGTGTGAGCAGGCCGAGCCTGCTCGCGTCAAGCGCTTGTGCTTGGATGTACAAAGGGTTGGCTTAGCTCAGCGCGTAGGGGATTGGGCTGTATGGCTTGCCGCAGAGAGTGATCATCTCAACAGCCATACTTGCTGCGCTGCCAGGCTTTTGTTGTTAGCACGCGCAGTCAGACGATTAACGGTACAGGGCAGTGGCAGGGCCAAATGCTTGTGGCGAGAGCTTGTAGCAAGAAGGCTTATGGGTTTGAGATCAAGCGCCAGCCCCATCCACACCACACCAGAAAGCACACACCATGACATTGACCATTGCTGTAGCGCAAAACAACCCGACCCAGGGCGATCTGATGGGCAATGCGCACCAGATCATCGAAGCTGCGCGCAACGCCCACGCGCAGGGCGCGAGCCTGTTGTTGCTGCCCGAAGGGGCGCTCACTGGCCTGCCCCTGTTCGATTTGGCGCAGCACCCGGCCTTTTTGCAGGCTTGCGCGCAGCAGGTGCAAGCAGTGGCTGCTGCCTTGGCGGATTTGCCGGGTTTGACGGTGCTGCTGCCGTATCCACATCAGCCTGAGGCTGCTTCGCAGCATCAGGTGGCGGATGACTTGACCCGCCAGCCGGGGCGTGCCCTGGCCATTTTGCAGGCCGGGCAATGCCGCGTGTGCGCTGATGCAGAAGATGAAGTGCTTTGCACGGTAGAGGTGTGTGGCCAGCGTGTGGCGCTGCTGTGGGCCGATATGTGTGGAGATCATCCGGCAGGTGGCTCAGCCAGGGCTCAAGCCGATGCAGCCATCAAGCAGCGTGTTGTTCAAGGCATCCAACAACCGGGTGCGCGTCTGTTGGCGCTGCTGGGCGCAGCGCCTTATCGCATGGGCGGTGTGCAGCGGCGCGAGCAGCAGCTGCAAGCACTGGCGCGGGCCACAGGCCTGCCGCTCATCAGCGCCCATCTGGTGGGTGGCCAGGGCGAGCGGGTGTTTGATGGGGCATCGCTCGCCGTGCAAGCCAATGGCGAAGTGGCCGGGCGTGCGCCTCAGTTTGCCGAAAGCTTGTGGCTAGTGGATGCAGCCGCCGAAGCCGACGGCTTGAAGCTGCGTGCCAGCACCGCTGCCGCAGCCGCGCCAGATGGCTGGGTCGCACATTGGCAAGGGCGAAGCGACTTTGCTCAAGCCTTCAACCACGCCGAGGTGTGGCAGGCGCTGGTGCTGGGGCTGCGCGACTATGTGTGCAAAAGTGGTTTCTGCGAGGTGTTGCTGGGGCTTTCGGGCGGCATGGATTCGGCCTTGGTGCTGGCGTTGGCGGTGGATGCGCTGGGCCGCGAGCAGGTACGCTCCGTGATGATGCCCACGGCCTACACGGCTGATATATCGCTGGCCGATGCGGCCGAGATGGCGCAGCGCCTGGGCGTGCGTTATGACGTGTTGCCCATTGCCCCCTTGTGCGCGGCATTCGATACGGCGCTGGCCCCGCTGTTTGCCGGGCGCGCGCCGGACGTGACCGAGGAAAACATTCAGGCCCGCGTGCGCGGCAATTTGTTCATGGCACTGTCGAACAAATTCGGTGCGCTGCTGCTGGCCACGGGCAACAAAAGCGAGCTTTCGGTGGGCTATTGCACGCTGTATGGCGACATGGCTGGTGGCTTGGCACCGATCAAGGATCTGTTCAAAACCCAGGTGTATGCACTGGCGCGCTGGCGCAATGCGCATGATCTGTTCGGCACGGGCGCTGAGCCGATTCCCGAACGCATCATCACCCGCGCACCCAGCGCAGAGCTGCGCCCCGACCAAACCGACCAGGACAGCTTGCCGCCTTACGAGGTGCTGGATGCCATCCTCGCTGGGCATGTGGAGTGCAATGCCACAGTGCCGCAACTGCTGGCGGCGGGCCTGCCGCGCGAGGCGGTGCAGCAAGTGCTGCGGCTGGTGCGCATCAACGAATACAAGCGCCAGCAAGCCGCGCCCGGCCTGTGTATTTCGCGCCGCGCTTATGGTTGCGATTGGCACATGCCGCTGGTCAATCGCTTTGCTGAAGATGTGTGAGCGCATGGTGCCATGCGTTCAGGGTGTTGGGCTCTGCGCTCTATGCTTCTGTTGATTTGAAGAAACGGCTGCTCCAAAGAAGCAGGCAGTGGGGCTGTGATCCATTCAGTGGCTGTTTAGCCGTTTAGCCCAAGCGCTGTGCCTGCCAAAACGCCAGAAAGCCCGCACAGGCGTCTTCACACAAGTCCAGCACGGTCTCGAAGCCATCTGCGCCGCCGTAGTAGGGGTCGGGCACTTCGTGCGCTGTTTGCGTTTGGCAAAAGGCTGCCAAGCGGCGGATTTTGTGCCGATGCTGCGGCGGGCAGCGCTCGTGTGCCAGGCGCTCATTGCCTGCGTCCATCACCAGAATCCAGTCGAAATCGACAAAGTCTTGCGTTTGCAGTTGGCGTGCGCGTTGGGCTGAAAGATCATAGCCACGAGCCTTGGCGTGTTGCTGGCTGCGGGCATCGGGCGCGTGGCCAATGTGGTAGCTGTGGGTGCCAGCGGAATCCACCGCCATGTGCTGCTGCCAGCCGCCTTGTTGCAGCAGATGCTCCAGCACGCCTTGTGCCGTGGGGCTGCGGCAGATATTGCCCATGCAAACCATCAAGACGCGAGTGGGTGAGGCAGTTTGTGTCATGCGAAACCTTGAAAGATGTGCTTGGAGGCGAGCTGGATGGATGGCCCATTCAGTCAAAAGTACAGCGCGGCAGGATGCCATACGACAGCAAGGGTGCGCGTGCCGGATTGTGTGTTGGCACTATTCATCCTTTGCTCTACTGGCTGAGAAGCTCATTTCGATGAGCCGCAGTTTGCGGGCGCGCCAAGCCGGTGGTGGTGCGGCCCTGCGGCAGCGAACATCGATGCGGATTTACTGCTAACGAAGATCGCTGGAAACAGCTGCGCCAAGGCGCTGATGTTTATGGCTACTGGTCGTTTGCGCGGGTAGCGTTGGCAATGGGTGCCACGGCTTGCGCCAGAGCGATGTATTCGGCCACGGGCACTTCTTCGGCGCGGCGCTGCACGTCAAACTCACCCGTAAAGCCCTGGGTTTGCAGCCAAGCGCCCAAAGTGTGGCGCAGCAGCTTGCGGCGCTGGCTGAAGGCGACTTGCACCAGTTCAGATAGCACATCGGCATCCACGGCGGCCGGCTCAGTGAAAGGTTCCATGCGCACCACGGCGCTATCGACCTTGGGCGGCGGGTCGAAACACTCTGGCCCGACGAAGAGCACCTCTTCCATCGCATAGCGCCATTGCAGCATCACGCTCAGGCGGCCATAGGCGGCGGTGGCGGGTTGGGCCACCATGCGGTCGATCACTTCCTTTTGCAGCATGAAGTGCTGATCGCGCACCACGGCAGCGTGGGCCAGCAGATGAAACAGCAGCGGGGTAGAAATGTTGTAGGGCAGGTTGCCCACCAGGCGCAGCGGCTTGCCGCCCAATTGCGAGGCCAGCGCGGTGAAGTCCACCTGCAGGGCATCGGCTTCAATCACCGTGAGGTTCGGCTGATTGCGCAGGCGTGCAGCCAGGTCGCGGTCGATCTCGATCACGGTGAGCTGCCCGGCCTGCGCGAGCAAAGGCTGCGTCAACGCGGCCAGGCCGGGGCCGATTTCTACCAGCGCGTCACCAGGCTGGGGGGCAATGGCGCGCACGATGCCGTCGATCACACCCGCATCGACCAGAAAGTTTTGCCCGAAGCGCTTGCGTGCAAAGTGCCCCTGCAAGGGGCGGGTGGGGCGTCGGGCCGATGCAGCCGCGCGGCCTGCCTTGCCGGGGTTGCGGTTGTGGCTCAACGCGGGGCCTCGCGCATTTCAACGTAGGCTTGGGCGCGCACTTCGCTTTCCCATTTGCGCAGGGCTTCTTCGGCTTTTTGCTGGCGCAGGATGTTGCGGGCGGCCTGAATTTGCTGCTCTTGCGTCATGTTGGCGGTGCGCCGATCCAGCAATTGCACCAGGTGCACGCCAAAGCGCGAAACAAAAGCTTGGCTCATGCCGCCGGGCTGCAGGGCATTGACCTGCTCTTGAAATTCGGGCACGAAGGCACCTTCGGCCGCCCAACCGAGGTCGCCGCCCTGGGCAGCGCTGCTGTCTTTCGACAGCTCGCGTGCAGCCGCAGCAAAGTCGAGCTTGCCAGCGGCGATGCGCTTGCGCACGTCGCTCAGTTGGGCGATGGCTTGGCGCGCAGCGGTTTCATCCGCTGCGGGCAACAGAATGTGGCGCGCGTGGCTTTCGGTGGTGCGCAAGTCGCTGGCTTTTTGCGTGCGCAGCCACTGAATGGCTTCCAGCTCGGTGACTTTGCCTGCGGCCATGCCGATGCGGGCTTCGCGCATTTTGCTCAGTAGCAATTGGTCGCTCAGCTCTTTGCGGTATTGCGTTTCGCCAATGCGGCGCTCGGCCATGACCTGGCGGCGAAAGTCGGGCACGCTCATTTGGCGATCAGCAGCGAGCTGCTTTTCGGCATTGGCAAATTCTTCTTCACTCAGGCTCAGGGTGGTGTCGCGCACCGATTGGATGGCGGCCTTTTGCAAAATGATTTCGCGCAGGGCTTGATTGAGCAAGGCTTCGCGCGCGGGCACGGGTGCTTTGTTTTGGGCCAGCTGCTGGGCCAGTTCGCGCGCTTGCAGATTGACTTCGTAATTGGTGACAGGCGCCGAGTTGACCAAAGCCACCACATAGTCGCCCACGGCCTGCTGGGCCTGGGCAGGAGCTGCTGCGGCCGCTTGCGGCTTGGCTGCGGGCTTTTTCACGTTGCGCTTGGTGGCGCGGGCCTTGCCAGTTTTGCTGGTTTTACTGTTAGGCGCTTTGGCCTGCGGCTTGCCGCTTTGAGCCTGAGCTGTACCTGCACATAGCAGGGCGGCCAGGGCAGCAGCCGTGGCGGTTTTGATGAACGAAGCAGAAAAAGAAGTACGCATGCAAAGTCTCCTGAGGGTCAGGTCATCCGGAATCAATCGGGCTCAGTCGTAACGGCTGAAACGGCTGGGCTGGTGTTGGCGCGGTTCGCGCAAGGGGGTGTAGCCTGGTACGTTGTCGCGGAAGGCGCGCTGCGCACCGGTGCCGATGCGGGCCAGGCCGGTGAGTTCAAGCTGCACCATGATGGAGTTGTTGAAGGCCACGGGCAAGGTCTGCGTTTGGCGGCGGCGCCAGGCAATGCGCCCAATCCAGCAGCAAGAGTCGTATTCCAGCCCCAGCAGCGAATCGGTGATGCGGCGATCGCTGATCGAATAATAAACCCGGCCTACTGAGTACCAGCGCCCCTGGCCCTGGCCGCGCCCGGGGCCCAGGTCTTGCCCCTTGTCGCCCCACAAATCGTTGATGGGCCATTGCCAGCCCGCGTCGATTTGTTCGTAGCCATCGGTCTGGCGCGAGAGGTTGGCCGAAATCACGCGATACGGCCCGGGCGAATAGCGCGCGCCGATGCGCCCGCTGGAAATGGTGCTCGTGCGCTGGTCGTAAGCCACGGTGGCGCGTGCGCTCCAGCTGCGGTGCCAGTTGATGCTGGCTTCGCCCAGAATGTCGCTGAAGCTGCGCTTGGCAGGCTGGTCGGCCGCGTTCAGAAAGACTTGCCGGGGCGTGAAGCGGTGGCGTTGCGCCAGGCTCAGGCGGGCCAGCTCGGCACCGCTTTGCGTGTCGTACAGGCGGGTGGTCAGGCCCGCGGTGAGCGTGTTGTTGTTGCTGATGCGATCTGCCCCCGTGAAGGGCTTGCTGCTGAAGATGCTGGCGAGGTTGAAGTCTTTGAGGGCCGAGTCGTACGCCGGGAGGTGGTTTTGCTGGCGCAGCGGGGTGTAGGTGTAGAACAGGCGCGGCTCCAGCGTTTGCGAAACCGAACGGCCAAAGAGCCGGGCGTCGCGTTCCAGCACCAGCCCGCCATCGAGCGTGGCGGTGGGCAGCGCCCGGCTGGCGCTGCGTGCGCCGTTGGGCATGGGCGTGTCGGTTTCATAACGGGTGGTGTGCCATTCCAGCGTGGGCCGCAAAAAGCCCCAGGGCCGCAACCAGGGGTGGCTGATGCGGGCATGCGCGTAGCTGCGGGTGCCGCTAGGGTAGCCGGTGAGCTGGGGGTCGGAGCGAAAGCGCGTGCGATCCAGATCCAGCGCCACATCAAAGCCCGCCACATTGTCGCGCGCATAGCGCAGGTGCAATTGGGGCGACAGGTCAAAAGGCGGGGTGATGTCGTCGGGCGCGGGCAGTTGCAGGGTTTGCCAGCGTTGTTCGCGCAGATAGGCCGACCAGTGGCCCAGGTGCCAGCCCAGCGTGCCGGTGCTGGGAATCAGCCGCTCGCTGATGAGGCCCTTGTTCTGGCTGCGGCCAATGTCCTGAAAGTCGCGCCAGTAGGTGTTGTCGCTCACGCTGGCCAGATCCAGCGCCAGATTGAAGGCGCCCAGGGCCGATGTGGCCCACTGCTGATTGTGGGTGTAGGCGTAGCGCCAGCGTTTGCTGCCGGTGAGGCGGTCGTTGGGCATCACGTTCACGTCCAGCGCGCCGCGGTAGGTCGGCTCCAGATAGCGGAATTGCCCGTACAGATCAATGCCGCGCCGCGTGCTGATGTTGGTGGCCACCGTGGCATCGCGGTTGGGGGCGATGTTGAAGTAGTAGGGCTGGCTGTACACCATGCCGCTGTTGCTGTTGAATTGCACCGTGGGCGGCAGCAGGCCCGAGCGGCGCTTGTCTGACAGCGGAAAGCTGAAGTTCGACACCGGCAGCACCGGTACGCCGCCAAGCACCAGCGCCCCGTTTTCAACGTGTCCCACGTCTTCTTGCATGTCCAAGTAGATGCGTTCGCCGCGCACATACCAGCTGGGTGACCAGGATGGTGGGGGGCTGCTTACAGTGCCTTGGGTATTGCCGGTTGCATCGGCAACGGCCTTGGCTGAAGACGGGGCCGCTGCAGCAGCGCTGGCCGCACCATCGTTTGCTGCGGTGGTGGCGGGTTGCGCGGCGCGGTCGTTTTCCAGCTTTTGCACGCAAGCAAAGCAGGTGGAATAGCGCGCGTTGTGGATGATGCCGTGCTCTTGATCGATGAATTCCACCTTGCTGGCCGTGCCGCCTCCGCCCGTTTGCAAAAGGCTGAAGCGCACGTTGTCCAAGCTGCCCGCATAACTGTCGAGCTGCAACTGCAAGGCATCGCCACGAAACACATTGCCCATCTGGTTCAGCCGCACGCGGCCTTGGGCCAGCAGGGTGTTGCTGCTTTGGTCGTAGCGGATGACATCGCCCTTGAGCACGCTGCCGGGCTTGCGGATTTCGGCCTCGCCCTTGGCGGTGATGTGGCGGTCGATCTCGCCTTCTACTTGTTGGCCGGAAATAAAGGCCGGTGCTTGCGGCGCGGCGGTGGGTAGCTCTTCTTGCAGCCAAGGGCTGGGGATGAGTGTGAGTGCGCGTTCAGGAGTGGGTGTGGGGCGACCCGAAGCCTCTTGGGCGTAAGCCGCAGGCCAAGGGGCCATCATCAGGCAGGCCAGCAACAACCCCGCCTGCAAGGGGCGCAGCGGCAGGGGCGGGTGGGCCGAGCTACGCCGTACAGCGCGGCCAGTTGCGGACGCAGGCCGAGCCGCCATTGAAAACACATTGTGGGGTGAGCGTATACGCATCTTGTTCGGGCCGCCATCAAAGCCGGCAGGGGTGGGCAGGGCCACAGTGGTGCATGGGGTGTGCTTGTGTTGCGGCCCAGGCAGGCCAATGGCTCGTGCCTGCTCCATCTGCCATTTGGCAAGCGCTGTGCAAATCAGCAGCTGCATCGGCAGCTGACAAGGCTGTATGCAAGCAAATATCAGGCCAAGGGGCGCGAACAGCGCGAGCGGGCACGGGCAAATCTCCTCAAAGGGCGCAACAAATCACGATTGCCCGCATTTTGCCAGCCAATTGCCCATGCGCATTGCGCTCATGTGCAACATGACACAATAGCCAACAGGTTTTCGACCCTATCTTTTCGCCTGATTTTTTGCCCAATGTTTGGGGCGATAGGTGGCTGGGCCTGCAACCTTTTAAGCGCTTGTGCATTGGCCAAGACGTGCTTGCATGGCCGCTGGCGCAAGCTGCTAAACATCGCAGTTGGCAACCTCAAGCGCTGCGTTCATTCACGGCCCCATCGCGGCTTCATCATTTACCGGCTATTGCTTTTCTTTCATGACAGAAACCAACGCCATCCCCTGGGCTGACCCTGCGCGTGCAGCCCTGTTCAATCAGTGGCTGCAGGCCATTGCCACGCGCCAGCAGATTGACCCCAAGCAGCTGAACATTGCCAATGCCGATGCCAGCTTTCGCCGCTACCTGCGCGTGCAAGGCACGGCTGGGCAGCCTATGCGCATCATCATGGATGCCCCGCCAGACAAAGAAAACTGCCGCCCCTTTGTGCATGTGGCGGGCTTGATGCAAGCCGCTGGCCTGCATGCCCCGCAGGTGCTGGAGTGGGATGAGGCCAACGGCTTTATGCTGCTGTCTGATCTGGGTAGCCACACGATGCTCAGCGTGCTCGACAGCGCCCGCCCCGAGCAGGCCCTGCCGCTGTACCAACAAGCGCTGGATGTGCTGCTGCCTTGGCAGCAGGCATCGCGCGCAGGCGAGCTGCCGCCCTACGACGCGGCCTTGCTGCAACGCGAGCTGCAACTCTTCCCCGACTGGTATGTGGCGCAGCATCTGCAACTGCAGTTGAGCGACACGCAGCGCCACACGCTGGCGGGCATGTTCGACCTGATCGTGCAAACCAATCTGGCCGCGCCCCAGGTGTATGTGCACCGCGACTTCATGCCACGCAACCTCATGCTGCCGCAAGCCGAGGGTGGGCTGCTGGGCGTGCTTGATTTTCAGGATGCGGTCTGTGGCCCCATCACTTACGACGTGGCCAGCCTCATGCGCGATGCCTTCATCACCTGGGAAGAAGACATGGTGATCGACGTGACCGTGCGCTATTGGGAGCGTGCCCGCCGTTTGGGGCTGCTGGATTTTGAGGATTGGCACAGCGACTTCGGCAACTTTTATCGCGCCTGCGAATGGATGGGCCTGCAGCGGCACCTGAAAGTGGCGGGCATTTTTGCGCGCTTGACCCTGCGCGACGGCAAGGCCAAATACCTGGTCGATGCGCCGCGTTTCATCGCCTACATCCGCCATACGGCGCGGCGCTACCGCGAATTGCAGCCGCTGATGCAGCTGCTGGATGCGATTGAGCCGGACGAGAGCCTGACAACCGGCTTTGCTTTCGGGCGGGTGTGAGAGCAATGATGCAGAACGCTTTCTCGTTATCCGAGGTGTTGTGTTGACGGCAGAGCGCAACTTGCGCGAACAAGCCCAGCAGTGTTGGATGCAGGTTGAGAGCTTTGTACCGAGACAGGCCCGAATGGATATTTGAGGCGCTCATTGGGCAACTGGTGTGCCGTGGGCTAATTTAGTGGGCTTGCCCACTAAGAGAGGAGTAGTTTGAATTCAAAACGGGACAAACAGGCGTTTGTCCCGTTGGATGGATGGCGCAACTGCTTGAAGCGGCTGCCAATGAAAAAGAAAACTTTTCCTAGTTGACGTTGAGCCGCTCATCCAGGCGGCCCTGCTTGCAACGTTCAATCAGGTGCGCGCGAGCCGTAGCGGTGTGACGTTCAGCTCGCACTCTTTGCAGCAGGCTTGGCTTCCACCTGTTTGTTGATGAGCCATTGCTGCGCGATGGAGAGCAGGTTATTGGTCAGCCAGTACAGCACCAGGCCCGAGGGGAAGAAGAAGAACATGAAGGCAAAGCTCAGCGGCATGAGCCACATCATCTTGG
>JAUMXD010000119.1 GCA_030529305.1 Allobrachymonas sp. | reverse complement strand
CGCCGGTGGACCCCATGGCCATCATCCAGCTCATCCAGAAAAACCGCCACATCAAACTGGCCGGCAACGACAAACTGCGCATCGAACGCGAGCTGCCCGAAGCCAAAGACCGCGCCCAGATGGTGCGCGACGTGCTGCGCAGCCTGGGCCAGCCGCTAGTAGCCCAGCAAACAGAAGGAGACAAGTGATGAGCGAATTGTGGAACGCTTATATCGGTGGCCTGCCTGCATCGGTGCAGAACGGGCTGCGTGTGTTTTTGCCCTTTTTGCAGATTGCAGCCATCGTCATCGGCGCGGTGCTGCTGCAAAAGCTGCTGCGCCGCCTGGTTCGGCGGGCCTCGTTGCGTTACAGCCTGCCGGTGGAGCTTGATCTGGTGGCGCGCCGCTTGCTGGCGATTTTGATTTACGGCAGCGCGGTGCTGATGGCGCTGGAGCGCCTGGGCGTATCGGCCGCCGTGTTGTGGAGCGCCTTTACCGGCTTTGTGGCCGTGGGCGCGGTGGCCTTTTTTGCGGCGTGGAGTGTGCTGTCGAACATTTTTTGCTCGCTGCTGATCTTTACCACGCGCATCTTTCGCCTGCATGACTACATCGAGGTGCTGGAAAACGGCGAAAAACCCGGCCTCAAAGGCCGCGTGATCGACATCAACCTCATCTACACCACGCTGCAAGAAACCGGCAATGACCGCGAAGGCACCCGCTTGCAAGTGCCCAATAGCCTGATGTTTCAGCGCATGCTGCGTCAGTGGCATGGCCCGGAGCCCGCCAGCCCCGTGCCTGCACGGCCTTTTCATGCCGAGGCGGCCAAGCCTGAAAAAAACACGGCTTCTTGATGAGTGTGCGTTTTTTTAGGGCGCCTTTCAGGCGTTTATTCGCTCATCAATGCTGGATGGCCAGGCTGCTTGCAGCAAGCGTGCTGGTGTGCAGAGCTTGCCTGGTTGATGTATGCGCGCTTGCGATAGCGTCAAGGCAGCAAACAAGGCGAGGCTGAGGGCAAATGCCCTTAAGCGCTCGTTAACAAGAAATCATTCAGTTGCAAAGCGTATTGGTGTTAACCATGAGGGAAAGTCCATGATGGTCAGTGGGCCAGCCATCCCCCTGCCCATAGAATCGCAATTCTTCTTCTCTTTGCGTTAGTTAGGAATTGTTGGCGCTTTTCATTGCGGCGTTGGGGAATAAAACTCCAATTCGCGGGCGAAGCGATAACAGATCCTGTTCATGAAAAGGATGGATTTCATGTCTTCCAGCAGTTCTTCGCCGCCTAATGCGTCCACCCCGGCGCTGGAGCAATCGAGCAATGAAATGCGCAACCCCGCCATTGGCGGCAAGCGTTCGTGGATGGTGGTGATTGCCGCTTTGCTCGTTAGCTTGGCGCTGTATGCCTATTTGCCGTTTGAGGTGCCTGCGCGCAAGGGTCTGGCTCTGTTGTTCTTTGTGGCCGTGCTGTGGTTGACCGAGGCGGTGCACGTCACCATCACGGCGCTGATCGTGCCCGTGGCCGCGGTGGCCATCGGCATACCCGAGCTGAACACGGCCAAGGCGCTCTCGACCTTTGCCGACCCGATCATCTTCCTCTTCTTCGGTGGCTTTGCGCTGGCTACGGCCTTGCACGTGCAAAAGCTTGATCGCAAGATCGCCTTCTGGATCATGTCGCTCACGGGCTCGCATCTGGGCATGGCTTCGGTCATGCTGTTCGTGGTAACGGCAGCCTTGTCGATGTGGATCAGCAACACGGCCACAGCCGCCATGCTGCTGCCTTTGGCCATTGGCATCATCGGGCATATGGACGGCAAGGAAGAACGCAACACCATGGCCTTTGTGCTGCTGGGCATTGCCTACTCGGCCAGCATTGGCGGCTTGGGCACGCTGGTGGGCTCGCCGCCCAACGCCATTGCGGCCAAGGCGCTGAAGATGGACTTTGCCGGCTGGCTTAAAGTGGGCCTGCCGATGATGCTGGTGCTGATGCCGCTGATGGTGCTCACGCTGTGGCTGGTGTTCCGCCCGCAGCTCAACCGCCGCATTGAGCTGCCCAAAGAGGATATTCCCTGGACGCGCGACCGCATTCTGACCATTTTGGTATTTGGCATCACGGCCTTGGCCTGGGTTTTCGGCAAACAAGTCAAGGATTTGCTGGGCGTAAGCAGTCCCGACACCTGGGTGGCTGTTACGGCTGCCATCGTCGTGTGCATGCTGGGTCTGGCCTCGTGGAAGCAAGTTGCCAATAACACCGATTGGGGTGTGCTGTTCCTGTTTGGTGGCGGCATTACGCTGAGCAATGTCATGCGTGGCTCGGGCGCGTCGGCCGTGTTGGGCGATGCTGTGGCGGGCTTTTTGGCCAATGCCAGCCCGTTCATGGTCATTGCTGGCGTGGCAGCATTCATCGTGTTGCTGACCGAGTTCACCAGCAACACGGCCTCGGCCGCGCTGCTGGTGCCGGTTTTTTCCGCGATTGCCGAGCGCATGGGCATGCCGCCCCATATTCTGGTGCTGATCATCGGCATTGGCGCTTCGTGCGCGTTCATGCTGCCGGTGGCCACACCACCCAATGCCATCGTGTACGGTACGGGCAAGATCGTTCAGCGCGACATGCTCAAGGCAGGGGCGGTGCTCAACGCCGTTTCAATCGTGCTGCTGGCGGTTTGGGCGTTTGTCTTCTGGCGCTGAGCACAGACGGGAGCTTGCAAGTTTGCTTTGACAAGCAACTGATGCACAAAAATCCGATCGCTACAAAAAAACTTTCGGTACGGCCAAGTGAACGCTTGGCCGTTTTTTTGTGGCCGCGCAGTCTGTTATTGGTGCAATCTTGGTGCAAACACGGGCTTGTTGATGAGTGGGCTTCTTCTAGAATGAGTCCATCTTTTTGCATAGAAAGAGCGAGCCTGCCATGAATACCGAACCCTCTTTGCTGGTGCGCGAGCAGCCCCAAATGTCGCGCCTGTCGGATTACAAGCTGATTGCTTTCGACATGGATTCCACGCTCATCAACATCGAATGCGTGGATGAAATCGCTGC
>JAUMXD010000118.1 GCA_030529305.1 Allobrachymonas sp. | reverse complement strand
GCGCGTTGACGAACTGTTGCATGAAGGTTTGAAAGTCCATGAAATTCCTCTGGCCACTGGCCGGAGCCCGTTCAAATCTTGCCTGGATGGCTGCTGCGGATGCGCCCTTGGGCCGACTGGTTCCAGTGGCTGTTTGCGGCGCTTGGCCTTGCCCCTGATTGAGGCGAACCATCGCCACTTGCCGCCGCTTGCATGGGTAGCCCCTGCGCACCGCACCGAGCCATTGTTGTGCTCGGGAAAAGTGCCGTGGGGCGCGCCAGCTGTGGATTGCATCCGGTGCAGCATGTGCAAGCGCAGGCGCCAGGAAGAATCCCGACCCCTATGGCGCTTGGCATGAGTTGGCACCAAAAGGGTTTGACTGTACCGCAGTCTGGCCGCAAAACGGCCGCGCGCCCTCGCAAAAACGGCCACAAGCGCCGCTGGCACAACGGGATACAGCCCCTGCCGCCGTGAACGTGGCGCTTGCGCGACGGCTTGGGCCGTTTGGGCGGCTAGGCCAAGGCGGCGAATCAGCGGCCCAGCCCAGTTTTGGCAACCCAGTTAGCCCGCGGCTACGGGCTGTGTGTATCAGCCGCGTAGCAAAGTCGGTGATGGCGTTTTTTCAACGCCCTGAATAAGCAATGACCGTTGCGGGAAACCGCAACGGTCATTTAAGGTTTTAAGCAAACGGCCGATCAGATCAGCTCTGATCGGCATGGCCTGAATCAATCAGGGCTTGACGGTAGACAGGAAGACGAATTTGCCGTCTTTAACCTGTTTGAACACCGCTGGCTTGTCGGCATCGCGGTTGGCGTTGATGGTGATGTCGCCCGCTGCGCCTTCAAAGCCTTTGGTTTGCGTCAGCGCATCGCGAATTTTTTGCGGATCGGCCGAGCCCGCGCGGTTGATGGCATCGAGCACCACGCGGTAGGCGTCAAAGCCCAGGGCAGCACCGGCCGAAGGCTCTTTTTTGTGCGCGTCGCGGTAGGCCTTGAGGAACTCTTCAGAGGTTTTGTTGATCGGCACGTCGTTGGCAAAGAAGGTCGAGAACACGGTGCCTTCAACCGCGCTGCCGCCCACTTGCAAGAAGGCATCGATGTCCCAGGTGTCGCCACCGATGAAGGGGGCTGTGATGCCCAGCGCGCGCGCCTGCTTGATGATCAGGGCCGATTCGGTGTAGTTGCCGGGGGCGAAGATGGCGTCCGGATTGGCCTGTTTGATGTTGGTGAGCTGGGCGGTGAAGTCTTGGTCGCCCGTGTTGTAGTCGGCTGTGGCCACGATGGCGCTGGCATCACCCGTCAGCTTGGTGAAGTGGTCCATGAAGAATTTGGCCAGGCCCACGGAGTAGTCGTTGGACACTTCGCGGATCACCGCCACTTTCTTGGCCTTGAGTGTTTCAAAGGCGTAAGTGGCGCCCACTGTGCCTTGGAAAGGATCGAGGAAGCAAACGCGGAAGTAGTACTCGTTGCCCTTGGTCACATTGGGGTTGGTGGCAGAAATGGCTACGGCCGGAATTTTGGCTTCGGCAAAGATCGGGCCGCCTGCCATAGAGAGCGAACTGCCCCACGAGCCCAGTACGGCGTGAACTTTTTCTTTCTGCGCCAGCACGGTGGCGGCGTTGGCGGCCTCTACTTTGTCGGATTTGTTGTCGGCCACCACCAGTTCCACTTTCTTGCCCAGCACTTCGGGGTAGAGCTTGTTGGCCAGCTTCACGCCTTCGTATTCTTCCAGGCCGCCTGCGCCGTTGGCACCCGTCAGTGGTTGGAATACGCCGATCTTGATCACATCAGCATTGGCCGTGGTGGCGGCTGGGGCCGAGCTGCCACTGTCAGCCGTGGTGGCTGCGGGTTGCTTGGAGCAACCCGCCAAGGTCGCACCAGCGGCCACGATGGCAGCCAGCGTCAGGGTGGAGAAAACACGCCGTTTCATATGAAAGCTCCTGGGTTTGATGAAGAAACCATTCACGATGCCCGGCCGCCAAGCGTTTGGACGGTGGGCAATCGCTGTCATTGATTCGTCAGGAATCATAAACCCGCCGGGGCGGGATGCAAGCCCGGGGATACCCCTGAACCGAAACAGGTTGTGCGTTTCATGCCACGGTGAAGCCGCCCACTTACTTGCTTGCGCCACTTGTTTGAACGAACCCAAAAAGATGTGATGCAGCGACAATCGGGCGTCCTTTTATTGCAGCGCGGCTGGCCCATGCACCATCGGGGCATGGTCGAGGTTGGCGGGTGATTGTGTTTTTTCTTTGTAGTGAATCTTGCACGGCTTGAAGCGGATAAATGCGCCACAATGTGGGGGCTATGAAGCACAGTTTGCACATCACCGATCTGGGCATGACCACTTTGTACGATTCCGACGCGTTCATCGTGGTGCATATGCATGGGCTGCCCGCTGTTGAAGACGCAGCGGGCGGCGAGGCGACGCACGTGCCCAGCGGCCCGCGGCTGGGACGCGATGGTTTTGAGATTGTGGACAAACGCTCGGGCCGCCATGTGTACCTGGAAGGCGGCTGGGCCGAGCACTTCGAGCGCCAGATTCGCGCTTGGCGCCGCATCACGCCTACGCAGGAAGAGGTGGAAGACGCGCTGGAACGTTACGCTGGCTTGGCGGCCAATCCCATCGTGTTGCATTGAGCTGGATTGCTGGGTACTGAGAGCGCCAGTGCGGTCAGTGCCTGCGCCTGCATGCGGTTCATCCGTTAAGACTTGGCTGCTTGCAGGATTGGCCGCTCATTTGTTGGGCCGCAAAACACCGGTAAAACATCAGCAAACACTGCTTGATCAAGCGTCTGGCCAGCCGGGTTTTTGCCCGCTGCCGTGATTCGCAAGCCCGCGTCAAATCTGCGAAAATAGCGTGATGACTGATTCGCAGAACACCCCCGAAAATACCCCCCAACCCCAACAGGCCGATGCCGCTTACGGCGAGGGCTCCATCCAGATCCTGGAAGGCTTGGAGGCCGTGCGCAAGCGCCCCGGTATGTATATCGGCGATACGTCCGATGGCACCGGTTTGCACCACCTGGTGTTCGAGGTGGTGGATAACTCCATCGACGAAGCGCTGGCCGGCCATTGCGACGACATCGTCGTCACCATTCATGCCGACAACTCCATCAGCGTGGTGGATAACGGCCGCGGCATTCCCACCGGCGTGAAGATGGACGACAAGCACGAGCCCAAGC
>JAUMXD010000015.1 GCA_030529305.1 Allobrachymonas sp. | reverse complement strand
GTGAGCGCGCACCGCGTGTGGTGATTGACGAAGGCCCGCTGGTGCTGGTGGAAACACGGCGCGATCTGCGTGGGGAGATCCAGCAGTCGTAAAAATTGTGCGAGCGTTTGTTGATGGCTCTGGCGTTGGGGCTGGAGCCGTTAACAACCAGCGGTTTTTGGCTGTTAGCCAACGCCGTCACGAAATGCAAAAGGCACGCCCAAGGGCGTGCCTTTTGTTTGGGAGCCTGCTGTGTTTGTGCGATGTTTTGTGTGAGATGTACAGTAAGCACTAATCAGCACTTGCTAGCGTATGTATTGCACAGCGCTACAAAATGCCTCGCCCCTACCAAGGGTAAAAAATAAATGTGCGTGTGCGGGTTTGAAGAATTAATGCACGCTGCGCCAAAGAGCGAAGCAATCTTTCGACTGTGAAGAACAAACAAGCTTACCAAAGTGGGCTGTGGCAATGGAAGAAAAGAGTTACCTCTGTTTTTTGGTCACGCGAATAGCACTCACTGGTTCAGCCGTTGAGCAGAATCAGTGCAAAAAAGAGGCGGTGTATTGCACCGCCTGGTTTATTCAATACCGCCTGCGTTTAACGCAAGGGGGTATGACTTTGCATTTGCAAGGCGTTGATGGCCCCTTCACCGACGGAGGCGCCGAACCTCTTGGCCAAGCGTTCGGCCACGCTGCCGCGATGGGTGTAGTCCACCACTTCTTCTTGCTGCACCACTTCGCGGGCAACCGAATCGACGCTGCCCAATTCGTCTACCAGGCCGAGCTGGATGGCTTCTTGTCCCGTCCAGATCAGGCCGCTGAAGATTTCGGGCGTTTCGCGCAGGCGCTTGCCGCGGTGTTTGCGCACCACATCGATGAACTGCTGGTGAATCTGGTTGAGCATGGTTTGCGCGTGCGCTTGCTGCTCGGGCGATACGGGGCTGAAAGGGTCAAGCATGGCCTTGTTGCTGCCTGCAGTGAGCAGGCGGCGCTCAACCCCCATTTTTTCCATCGTGCCGGTGAAGCCGAAGCCGTCCATGCGCACGCCGATGCTGCCCACGATGCTGGCTTTGTCCACAAAGATTTTGTCGGCGGCTACCGCAATGTAGTAAGCGCCCGAGGCGCAGGTGTCGCTCACCACGGCGTAAAGGGGTTTTTTGTGTTTTTCTTTCAGGCGCGTGAGCTCGTCGTTGATCATGCCTGATTGCACGGGGCTGCCGCCGGGCGAGTTGATGTGTAGTACCACGGCTTTGGCCTGGTCGTTTTCAAAGGCGGCACGCACGTCCTCGATCACATCCTTGGCGTTGCTGCCGAGCTTATCAGTATCGGCAATAACGCCTTCGATTTCGACCACAGCCGTGTGCGGTGCAGCCCGGCCGGCATGGATGCCACTGCTGGAAGAAGACGAGCTTTGAAAGCTTTGGAAAACGATGAGTGCAAACAGCAGCAGCCAGCCCAGGCGCAAGCCCACACGCCAGCGGCGCGCGGTGCGCTGCTCGGTGATGGCGGCCAAAGCCAGCTTTTCGAGCGTGGCGCGTTCCCAGTTACGGGGAGCGCCAGCGGGCGGCTGGTGCTGGGGCAAGGGTGGGGGTTGCACGGACATGGGGAGAGCTCCTGACGAACAAAACCTGATAAATAAAAACAGGTTCAGAGAATAAAACCGGATTCAAAAAAGAGATGCGAAAGACTGTAGCTGTTCGTATCTGCGGGGTGGTTTAGGCGAAGTGGATGCAGCGGGGCAGTAGGCCGTTTGGAAGCGCTGTAATGAGTATTTATTGCCGGGCGTTTTTCCTTGGATTCCAGCTGCGTGACTCATGTGCCTAGTCACAAGGAAAGGACGAGAGATAAGCCTTATGGCCGATGCAAACAAAGGCTGCTATTGCACCTTGCGCACCTGACTCAAGCCATGCGAGCAACCACCGCTGCCCCAAGCCCATTCAGTCATTCGTTGCAGCCGATGAGGGGTTGCCTTCTTCCTTGCGGGCTTGCAGGTGGAAGCGAAAGCGCCCCTCTTCGTCTTGCTTGAGCATGAGTGATTGATCAGCTGGCAGCGTGAGCTGTGTGGCCGCAACGGATGCTTGGAAGGGCAATTGGCGCTCGCCGCGATCCACCATCACGGCCAGCTGCACGCTGGCGGGGCGGCCAAAGTCGAAGATTTCGTTGAGTGCGGCACGGATGGTGCGGCCGGTGTGCAGCACATCGTCCAGCAGCAGGATGTGGGCGCCATCCACCACAAAAGGCAGCGAGGTTTGCTCGGTGCGGCTCAGGCCACGCTGGGCAAAGTCGTCGCGGTGCATGGCGGTAGAGATGATGCCGATGTGAGGCAGTCCCCATTGCTGTTGCAGGCGCTGGGCAATCCAGGCGCCGCCCGAGGTGATGCCCACCACCTGCGTTTGCGGTGTGCGCAGCGGTTGCAACAGCGTGCACAGCTGCTGGTACAGGGCTTCGGCATCGGGCAGGGCTGGCAGCGTACTGGCTGCAGCGGGGCGGGATGTAGCAAGAGACGGGCAATCGTTCATGGCAAAGCGTTGAGGAATTGTTCAAGGATGATACAGGCTGCGGCTGCGTCGGGGTCGCTGGCGCCCAGCTCCAGGGCCTCGGTGGTGCTGTAGCGCTCGTCCACACCAAACACGGGCAGGCGGCAGAGCGCCGCCAGTTGCTGGCCAAAAGCAGTGGCTGCGCGCGTGTTGGCGTGCGCTGCACCATCGGGGTGGTAGGGAATGCCCAGCACCAAGGCCTGCGGCTCCCACTCGCGCACCAGTTCGGCAATGGCTTGCAGGCGTGCATCGCCACGCGCCACGATGCTGCGGCAGGGCGTGGCTCGGCGGCTGATGCAGTTGCCCACGGCCACGCCCACGCGCTTTTTGCCAAAATCGATGCCCATGAAGCGCTCCAGCCTGGCGGGAATGGATACAGCGCCTTGCATCAGCTCGGCAGGCAAATACAGGCGAGCGGCTGGCGTTGCAGCAGTGGCCGTGGCTGGGGGCGTTGGGCGGGTGGGCAAATGGCTGGGCATGGCAGGAGCTGGGCAAAACGGCGCTGAGTGCAGCTGAAGGCGGCGGAATACAAAGCGGATTACAAAGCAGGGCGTTTACAGCATCATGCCGTGCCGGCCTGCATCATCAGCCGACCAGGGGCAATGCCCAGCAGCTCGAAGGCGAGGTTGTAGCGCAGTTCCAGCGGGGTATCGAAGATCAGCGCTTGGCTGGCCGGAACGGTGAGCCAGCTGTTGTGGCGCATTTCGTCTTCAAGCTGGCCTTGCCCCCAGGATGAGTAGCCCAGCGCAGCAAAAAGCGTGGCCGGGCCGCTGCCTTCGGAAAGGGCTTCGAGAATGTCGCGCGAGGTGGTCATCTGCAAACCGTCGGGCGTGGGCAAAGACGAGGTGTAGTGCCAGCGCGTGGCCTGCTCGGCTGTTTTTTCGTCATCAGTGTCGCCGTCAGCGCCATCGTCATCATCGTTGGCAGGCATTGGGCTGGCGGCGCTTTCTCCTTCATGCTGCGGATGCAGGATGAAGCCCCGCTCGGCCTGCACGGGGCCGCCCCAGCAAACGGGCAGGTCGCGCAAGTCGTGCCGCTTGAGCGGCATGCGGATTTGATCGAACAGCTCAGCCAGCGTCATGCCCAGCGGTTTGTTGATGCACAGGCCCAGTGCGCCATGCTGGTTGTGTTCGCAGATATAGACCACGCTGCGGGCGAAGCTCGGGTCTTCCATGCCCGGCATGGCGATCAGAAAGTGTTGCGACCAGTTGACGGTTGTGGGTTTGGCAGCTGTCATGGCGGGCATTGTAGGCCAGCCGGTTGCTGAATCGGGGTAAGAGATTGGCCGCGAAAAGCGCAGCGCCAGCGGCTGTGGCAAAGACACTCACTGGCTGATGAAGAGCCAGCCGCTTCAAGGCACAGCGCGCGGTTGGCGTTGTTGCTTGCGGCTGGCCCATTGCCAGGGCGGCACGGGGGTGGCGTCTGCCCACAGGCCGCGCTGTGCCGTTTGCGCCTCTTCCTCAAACAGGTACAAATGGCCATAACCCTTGGCGTAGCGGCCATACACCCAGGCCATGCCGTGGCTGAGCAGATGTTGCGCGGCGTCTTGCCCTTGGCAGAGCACGTCGGCGACTACACGGCCATAGCGGTCGATCTCTTTGGGGTGGATGGTGGCCTGCTGCCGGTGGCACAAGGCAGCCAGCGTTTGTTGGGCTTGATGGCCGTAGGGCTGGTGCTTTTCGGGCGCATCAATGGCGGCAATCCGCACTTGGGTTTGCACATAGCCTGGTGCTTGATTGCAGCGGGCCAGCAAGGAGTCGCCATCAGCCACACCAACGACGAGGCAGAGCAGGGTGGAAGCAAGCATGGGGATAGGTGGGCGAAAAGGCAGGTAGGGCAGAAGCAGCGGTTGGAGATTTTTGCATGCGATGCAGTGGGGCTGGCGACTTGGCAATGAGCGGTGGTGGGCACTGTTGCCAAATAGCGTTGCCATTAGAGGCATTGAGCCTTTGGTGATTGGGTACGCGTCATGCACATCCAACCATCCTATGTCTGGATGGTGTAGCGATTGGGTCGCAGCCATCGTCATGGCTTTTCATCTGGTCGCTTTTTGCGCATGAAAAACGCTGTGGATGAGCCCCTCATGAGCAGGGGCACATCCACAGCGTGATCGCTGCATTCAAGCCGCAGGCCGTTGCGGCAACGTATGGCAGACGTTAAGCCTTGGCGGCTGGCGCGCGGGCGTGCTGGCGCAACAGTTCCAGCATGGCTTCTTCGGGGTAGGGTTTGCCCAAAAAGCCTGTGGCGCCCAGTTCCATGGCGTGGTCGCGGTGTTTATCGGCCGTGCGCGAGGTGATCATGATCACGGGCAAGTCTTTCAGCTCGTCGCTGCTGCGGATGTTGCGCAGCAGATCAAAGCCGTCCATCTGCGGCATTTCGATGTCCGACAGCACAAGGTCTGGTCGCTCGTTGGCGATGGCGCGCAACGCCGCCACACCGTTTGCGGCCGAAGCCACGCGGTAACCCTCGCGCTGCAAAAGGCGGCCTGTCACGCGGCGCACGGTGATGGAATCGTCCACCACCAGCACCAGCGGGGCCAGGGGTTCGGCAAGTTTGACTGAGCGGCCCAGCACGGCAGGGTCGGCTCGGTCGGCGCTGAAGGCGCGGATCTGCTCTTCGTAAACAAATGACAGCGCAACCGGGTTGTAGATGAGCAGGGCCGAGCCATTGGGCAGGATGGTGATGCCCGACAGCCCCGGCATGCGCGCCAGTTGCGGGCCGATGTTTTTCACCACCACTTCGTGGTTGCCCACGACGGCGTCCACGTGCATGACGATGCGCTGCGCCGCGCTGCGCAGAATCAGGACCACGTGGCGCTTGGCGCTCACGTTGGCGCTGCGGCGGCTGGCCTGCAGCATGGCGCCGGCCCAGTAGAAGGGCAGGCTTTCGCCGTGGAAGGTGTAGCTGTGGGCGTTGTAGGCTTGCTGGATCTCTTTGCTGGAGGCGCGTTGCACCGATTCGATCAGGCCGGAAGGCACGCCAAAGCGCAAGTCGCCCGCCTGCACTTCCACCACTTGCGTCACGGCCGTGGTCAGCGGCAGCACCAGCGTGAACTCGGTGCCCGCCTGCGGGCGGCTGCGCGTTTCGATGCGCCCGCCCAGGGCCTTGACCTCGGTGCGCACCACGTCCATGCCCACGCCGCGGCCAGCCAGCGAAGTGACCTGGTCGGCCGTGCTCAGTCCGCTCTGGAAGATCAGTTGCATGGCCTCGTCGTCGCTGATCTGGGCGTCGGGCGCCAGCAGCTTGTTGGCAATGGCTTTTTCGCGAATGCGCGGCACGTTCAGGCCCTTGCCGTCGTCGCGCACCGAAATGGCCACGTCGTTGCCATCCTGCTGCAGGCTGATTTCAATGTGGCCCACGGCTTCTTTGCCTGCTTGCGCGCGCTGCTCGGGCGATTCGATGCCGTGCACTACGGCATTGCGCAGCAGGTGCTCGAAGGGCGAGGCGATGCGCTCGATGATGGTGCGATCCATCGCCGTTTGCGCGCCGCTGATGTTGAGCGTGACCTGCTTGCCGCTTTCCTTGGCGGCCTGGCGCACCACGCGGTACAGGCGCTCGGAAAGGCTGTCGAACTCGACCATGCGCGAGCGCAGCAAATCGTCTTGCAGTTCGCGCGCCTGGCGGGCCTGGGCGATCAGATTGTCCTCGGACGCCTGCACGGTGCGCACCATGGTGCGCTGCACCGAGGCCACGTCGTTGACCGATTCGGCCATCATGCGCGTGAGTTCTTGCACGCGGGTGAAGCGGTCGAATTCCAGCGGGTCGAAGTTGGCGGCGTTTTCGGCCGCTTGCGCCATGCGCGATTGCATCTGCGTTTCGGCCTGCAGCTCCATGTCGCGCAGTTGCGCGCGCAGGCGGTCCAGGCTGCCGTCCATGTCTTGCATGGCCTGGCGCAGCTGCTGCACTTCGGCTTCCAGGCGGGCGCGGCTGATCATCACTTCGCCCGTGCTGCCCAGCATGCGGTCGAGCACCTGGGAGCGCACCCGCACCTGCGGCTGCATCACGGTGTGCGCCGGTGCGTGCGTGACCACGGGCATGGCCACCACGTGCTGAAGTTGGCTGGCCGCTGCTTGGCTGGCGGCCGGGGCGGCGGGGGCGGGCAAAGCCGCCACTGCGCCACTGCCAGCGGGCTGGCTGGCCGAATCGGCTGCAGGCGCTGTGCGGGCGGCTGCCGCTTCAATCGACGAGGCGCTTGCCAAGGCCGCCACGGCTGTTGCGGCGCTTGTGTCTGCTGCGGCCGATGGGCTTGCGGGCGCGCCATCGCTGCCGGGGGAGGGCGTGGAAGCGGCATCGGTTTCAATGGTACCGGTTTCTCCATGAAGCAGGCGGGTGAAATGCTCGTCCACCTCGTCGAGCATGGCCTGCAATTGCTCCAGCGCCTGCACCGATTCGCTGTTTTTGCCCAGCGTGCCCAAATCGCTGATGGCCGATTCCATGTCGTGCACCATGGCGCCCAACTGCATGGCGCCAGCCAGGCGCGCGCCGCCCTTGAAGGTGTGCAGCAGGCGCTGCGCTTCGGTGCGGGCGCCGCCGTTGTCGGGGTGGGCCACCCATTGCCGCATCACGGCGTTGAGCTGCGGCAGCAGGGTTTGCGCTTCTTCGCGGAAGATGTCGAACAGCTCGGGGTCGATGGCGTCCGGCGTGTTGTCGCAAGTGGCAAGCGCCGGGGCCGTTGCTGGCGCGGCGGCTTGAACGAGGACGGTTTTTTCTGCAGGCGCTGTTGGCTCCGTTGCGCGGGCGTCGGGCTGTGCGGCAGGCTCGCTGGCACGGGCCTTGTGGGTCTTGTCTGTGGCGCCATCTGCCGTGCGGGCTGCTGGCGCGGCGCTTGCGGTGACGGGGGCTGCCTTGCCGGCTGCGCAAGGTTCGGCATCGCTGGCAGTGCTTGCATCGGCATCCGCCTTTGCGGCAGCGACCGCATCCGCAGCGGGCGGCTCAGCGGCATCGGGGCTTTCGTCTGCCGTTGCCGCTTGGTCGGGTGCGGCCGTGTCTGCTGCTGTTGCTAGGGCAGCAGGCCCAGTTGGCGCTGCAAGGCCCTCAACATTTTTTTTTTCGATGCCGGCTGGCTTGGCTGGCGGCGCTGTGTCGGTGGGGCAGAAAGAGACTGCTTTGTCGAGCGGAACGTTTTCGACAATGGCGGCCAGTTTGCACAGCAAGGCGTGGTTGACCGGGTGATAGATGCCCGCGGCAAACTGGTGCAGTTCCTGCCGCACCACTTCGGCGGCGTGGTGCAGGGCGTGGGCTTCGTCATTGCGGGCGCTGCGCTGGGCCAGGCGCTCAATGGCGTGTTCGATGCCGCGCGCCATCGAGGCCAGGCCGCCCATGCCCACGGCGGCCGAACTGCCCGCCAGCGAATGCGCCAGTTGCTCGCAGACATGCGGCACGGGCTTGTGGCTGGCCAGCACCCATTCGCTCAACTCTTGCACCAACTGGCGCGACCAGACGTCTGCCTCGTTGAGGTAGGCGTTGAACAGCGCCAGCGGAATGCGCATATCGCCCACGTGCTTGATTTCTTCATCGGGCAGGCCATCCACCATGTCTTGCAGCACGGCCTGCTGGGGCGTGGTGTCCACCAGCATGTCGAGCAGAGCCTTGTGGATGGGCGAGTCGGTGTCGGTGCTGTGATCGGTTGCCGGGGGCGGTGTTGGGGCCGCCGCCGTTTGCAGGGCGCTGCCGCTGGCTTCGGGCGCAGCGCCGACGATGGGCAGGCGCAGCAAGGGCGCATCGGGGCTTGCGGCAGTTGTTGTAGCGTCAGCCGCCTCGTCGGCAAACAACACTTCGTCTGCCGCTGCTGCAATGGCTGCAGCTTCTGCTGGCGCAGTCTCGTCTTCTTGCGCGAAAGGACTTTCTTCGGCTTGTGTTGATGTGGCAGGCGACTGGCTGCTGGCCACAGCGGATGGGGCCAAATCCAGCGAGGGCAGTTCAGACAGGAACTGTTCTAACGACAAGGCGGGTGCAGGCGCAATTTCAGGTGCTGCAGTCTCAGCAGGCGCAGCGCTGGCGTCGATCTCTTCGTCTGCAAAGGGCGAAGGCTCGTCGCTGGTTGTGGCCGTATCGCTGGTGGGCGTGGCTTCCAGCGGGGGCAGTTCCAGCGACAGAACGTTTGGCAGAGCGCTCAATTCCAGCATCGGGGCATCGCTGGCCGCGGTGCCTGCGTCTCTTGCATCTGGTGCGACGGCTGGGCTGATAGTGGCAGCGTCGTTGATCAGTGCGAGCGGTTCATCGGCTGCGTCAGCTTCGTTGGCAAACAAGGCCGGTTCATCTGCTTCAGCAGTGTGAGTGGGAGCCGAAGCAGGCGATTCGGCGATTGCGGCCAGCAGTGTGGCCTCGTCAGCCAGCGCAGCCTGGCCTGAGTCGGCTGGCGCCGTATCTTCTGCGGCGAAGAGGGGCTCAGCCTCTTCAATGGCCGGAGTGGCAGCAGTTTCCGCCAAGGCTTCTTCCGCCGTTTCCGGTGCAAACAGCCAGTCGTCGGCTTCGTCAGCCGGGGTTTCGTCGGCAGCAGGCGTTTCGTCGATCAGTGCGGGTGGTTCGTCGGCAAACAAGGCCGATTCAATAACGGGTTCGCTTGCTTCGTCTGCCGGTGTGGCCTCTGCCGCAAAGACGGGGGCGGCTTTCTCCATAGGCGGTTCGGCCGTGGGGCCGGCTTTGGCCGCTGTCGTCGTCTCTGGTGCAAACAACAGGTCGTCCGCATCGCTTGACAGTGCATCGCTGGCCGGGATGATCGTTTCTGCGATCACGGCAGTATCAGCCGCAAACACGGTGGCATCGCTGATGGCGTTGGCTTCTGGCAGGGCAGAAAGGGTAGAAGGAATCGGCGCTTCGCCGGGAATGGCGATGGGCAGGAAGCGCCCATCTTCTTGCATGGCCGCAGCCGGCGGGCTGAAGTAGGCGTGGTGCCAGCGCGTTTTTTCCTGGCGGGCGATGGATTCGCGCCATTCGGTCAGGGCCTCCAGCGCATTGGTGGCCAGTTGCAGCAGGGGCTGGGTGGCGGGTTTGGCATCGGCCAGCCAGCCGTTGAGGGTGCGCTCCAACTCCCAGGCGGCTTCGCCGAACGAGGCCAAGCCCACCATGCGGCCGCTGCCTTTGAGGGTGTGAAAGGCGCGGCGCAGATTGGTGAGCTGCGCGGTATCGGCTGGATGGTTGTGCAGTGATTCGATGGCAGTGAGGGCGTTGCCGATGACTTCGGCGGCTTCTTCAAGGAAGATGTCGCGCAGGTCTTCTTCTTCGATGGGGGTATCGACGATGCCGTCTTCGGGCAGGGCCGGAGCAGCGGCTGGCGGCGTCAGTGAAGAGATGGCCTGTGCCAGCGCTTCGGGGTTTTCCGTGTCGGCAGTTTGAATGCTGTCAAGCGCCTGGCGGGTTCGTTGCGCCAGGGCGGGCTGCCCGGCCAGCTCGGCTTGCAGGGTGAGCTGGCCGAGTTGTTCGATCGCCGTGGCGCTGGACAAGTTGCCCGTTGCCTGGGCGTTGAGCAAGTCGTTGAGCGCCGGGATATGCGTTTGTCCCAGTTGCGTGCTGGTGGTGCCGGTGCCGGGCGCAGCGGCTTTGCCTGCCGAGGCCGCATGCACCGGGGTGTGGACAAGCGCGTTGCGATGAGTCAGCTCTTGCGCTGCCTCGTCGAAATGGAACTGGGCCCTGGCCTGCTCGGGCTGATAGATCATCATGTCGAGCATGAAGGACAGTGCGCCCAAACTGTTGCCGAGTTTGAGCACGACTTGTTGCTCGTCGGGGGCATCGATGGAGCCGGTTTGCTCAGATGCGTCCACCAATTGCCGGATCTGTTGCGCCATGACGGTGATGGCTTGGCTGACCTCTTCGTAATTGAGGGCAAGCAGCACCCCGGCAATCTTGCCGAGTTTGTCGATCGAATCGCTGGCTTGCTGCGTTTTTTGCGGGTGGCGGAAGAAGTCGTCCAGCGCCTGCTCGACCTCGCCGATGGTGGAGCGGGCCTCAGCGACGACCTGGGCCAGGCTGTCCTGATCGTTGAGGCGGGCATAGAGGGCTTCCATCCACTCGGTAGGCGCTTCCATCTGCCCGCTTTGGCGAACGGCTTCCAGCCTTTGTGCCAGCAGGGCAATCCGTCCTTCAAACAGGCTGTCGTCGCCCGAGTGCTCTTCGGCCGAGGCTTCGAGGAACAGGATGGCCGTAGCCACCTCCATCGCCACACCCGGGTGGGGCGCATGCCCGGTTTCGCCAATGTGTGTGATGATGGCTTGCAAGACTTCGGAAAAGGGGCTGGCGGCGGGCCACAAAACGTTCAGGTTCCGTGTCAGATCCTTGGCCAGGGCAGCGAGCGGTTGAATCTTGTGGGTGTTGTCCGAGCTGACATCGGCCCACAGTTCCTTGAACGTGGCGATGTTTTCGCGCAGCTGGCTGCGCAATGCGGGGTCAACGGTGCCATAAAGCAGCTGATCGTAGTCGCTGATGGCAACGCGATCCAGCTGGTAGCGCTCGACGATGGCGCTGGCGAGGGGCGTGGCCGTTGCAGCAGGCTTTTTGCTGTGGCCCAGCGCGATGAAGTAGAGCAGGTCTTGCGCCAGACGTTCGGATACCTGGCCAGATGGCTGTTGCAGCAAATCGTATTGCACGGCCACCTGCGACAGCAGGCGCTTGAGCTGATCGTCAAAACGCAGTGTGTGGGCGGATTGGAGCTGCAGCAGCCCGCCAAGCAGCTGCCAGAAGACACGCTCTTTGGTGTGGGCGCTTTGTCGCTCGAGCCGCTGCGCGTGTGCGGCCAATTGCCTGACGCCCTGTTCGCCGCCGGAGCGGAGCATGTGCAAAACACCCTCCAGGAATGGCAGCATGCCGGCGGCATCAGACGGGGTGTCGGAAGCAGGGGGCTGTGCACGTTCTTCTACCTCCAGCCATTGCCAGGGGCCGTGCCACAAATCGGCGGGGTGAATGCGATCGATGCCGGCCAGTTTAGCCACATCGCGGTAGGCGGGAAAAAGGCCGGGAGAAAAGTCCGGCTGGCCTTTGAGCAGGCGGGAAAGATAGTCCAGCACCGCCGTGCCCGCCTGTGCCACTGTTTGCGCTGCACTGGGCACACACAATTCGGGGTTGGCGATGAATAGCTGTGTGCAGCGCTCCATCGCGCCGACCATTTTGGCGGCGGCGGGGCGTTCGACCAGATCAAGCACGCCCACGGCCTCGTGCAGGCTTTGGGCGGCCATGCGCAAGGCGGCGGTATCGAGCGTGGTGAGGTGGCTGCCGCTGGCTGCCTCCACCTCCTGGCTGAAGGCGATGAGCTGCTCGCGCACGCTTTGCAGTGTGTCGCGCAAGGAATCGACCACCCATGCCAGCGGGCCCAAGTCAAGGTTTGCAGGAGTTGATGCCTGGCTGTTGGCGGGTGGCGGCAGCTTGTCCTGATTAATCATCTCGAGGCATCCCATGAAAATGGGCCAAAGAATAGAAGAAGCGCATCGTCTGCTTGTATTGGTCTTATCCGATCTTGAAGCGTGCGATCGAGGCACGCAACTCCTGCGCCACTTTGGACAGCTCGCGCACGGCCTGGTCGGTCGTGCGGGTGCCTTCAACAGCCTGCTCGGTGATCGAGAAAATCTGCTGAATGCTGCCGGCAACGGTGTTGGCCTGATTGGCCTCTTTGCTGGTGGTGGCGGAAATCTGCTGAATCAGGTCGGAAAGCTTGTGCGACACGTGGTCGATTTCTTCCAGTGTTTGACCGGCATTGTCCGAGAGCTTGGCACCCTGCACCACCTCCTGGGTGGAGCGCTCCATGGCGGCCATGGCATCGTGGGTGTCGCTTTGAATGGTTTTGACCAGTTCGGCAATCTGGCGCGTGGCCTCGGCCGAGCGTTCGGCCAGGCGCTGCACCTCTTCGGCCACGACCGAGAAGCCACGTCCCGCTTCGCCTGCAGAGGCGGCCTGAATGGCCGCGTTGAGCGCCAGCACGTTGGTTTGTTCGGTGATGTCGGAAATCAGCTCGGTGATTTCGCCAATCTCTTGCGATGATTCGCCCAGGCGCTTGATGCGCTTGGCGGTATCCTGAATCTGGTCGCGAATCACGTTCATGCCCTGAATGGAGTCTTGCACCGCCTTGTGCCCATCGGCAGCCACCTGCCGCGCACGCAGCGCCACCAGCGCCGAGTCTTTGGCCTGGTAAGAGGCTGCGTTGATACGCTTGGCCATTTCCAGAACCGATTGGCCGGTGCCACGAATGGCTTGCAGTTGCTCGGCGGCGGCTTCCAGCAAGACGGCGGAGGTCAACTCCACATCGGCCGTGGTCTGTACCACCTTGTCGGCCGTGGCCTGTACGTTGCCCAGCAGCTTGCGCCACTCTTCCACCGTGTTGTTGACCGAGTCGGCAATTGCGCCGGTGATTTCTTCGGTCACGGTGGCTTCCTGGGTCAGGTCGCCTTCGGAAATTCTTCCCAGTTCATCCATCAGGCGCAAGATGGCCATCTGGCTGCTGCTGTTTTCCGCTTCGGCCTGCCGCTGCGTTGCTTGCATGCGGCGGATGTCGGAGTGCGTTACGTAAACGATGCCGTAAGTGCACAGCATGCCAAGCAGCAAGCAAAGGACAATGCCTGCGTACGGCCCCCATACGAGCAGGGGGTTGCTGTTTTCGGAGGTCTTGTCCAGCTGCCGGTTCAAGGCCTGGATGCTGGGCATGGCGTTTTGCACATCGGCGATGATGTGGTCGTGCGCTTGCTGGAAAGCGCGCAGATCGTGTTCGTTTTCCAGCAACACGCGCCCCCTGTTCTTGATGGGCGCATAGGCGCTGCTGATTTTTTCCAGCATCAAAACTTCGGCGGGGAGCAGGGGAGTGCCGTCGTGAGCAGAAAGCTTTTCGAACAGCGCATCAATGGCATTCAGGTCTTGGGACAGGTGCTGGAGGGCATGAGGAGCCGTGATGGTTGTGCTGGACAGCAAATGCACCGATTTTTCGATGCGCTCCAGCCGCATGCTGAGGTCGCTTGCGGCCATGCTCTGGCTGACAGGTGCATTGCGTTGCAGCAGAGCGTTCTTGAGGGCATCGACCTGGTCTTGCACCGCGTCAACATCGGTATGTACGCTGCTTGCAGCGGCGATCAGGGTGTTCAGCGTTTTTTGCCGGGAAATGAAGGCTTCTACATCGGGAGCCAGCGAACTGCCCAGGTTTTTATGGATGGCGGCCAGGTTTTTGTCGTCTGCGCCGCCGAGCTGGGCAAGAGAGTCGCTGATATTGCGGTAGCTTTCCCGGACTTCCGCAAAGGCCGTGCTGTCGCCTGCCATGGCCGCACTGACGTTGCGCGACAAACGCGCCGCGTTGAATTTCAACGCGCCGGTGGCCGCCAGCTGATTGTGTGAAAAGTCGCGCTGCCTGAGCACGTACAAGCCCAGGCCAATGGCGCTCAGGAAAAACACGGCTGTCAAGACGTAGAGGATGCGGCGGTGTGAGGCGGCTGGCCGGGAGCCCAGCAAAGGCAGGCTGATGTCCTGGCTGATTTTCTTGTGCCGGTAGCCTGCAAGGTACTGCTGCTCGTCCATCTGGGGGAGCAGCGGGTAGGCAGAGGCCTCGTCCTCGTCGCTGAAGAGTTCGCCGTCTGAGTCGGGCAGGATCGTGGGGCTGATGAGGGTGTCAGTAGCGTCTTCCGCGAGGAAGAGTTCCTGCAAGTCATGGTTATCGTCTGGGGCGGATGCTTTCATGGTAGGCGGTGCTTAGTGCCCAGTGCGGCCTGGTGCGTGCACGGGCTGGTTACGGATGCCATGTCGGCGGCGATGTCGAGAAACTGCGGGTCTTGCGTCAGTGCCTGCAGGTTGACTTCCTGCCAGGCGGTGTCGTTGCCGTCAAAGAAGGTAGAGCCCAGGTGCGCGGGCGCGCCCTCGGCGGGCGCTTCGGATCGCATGAAGGCTTCGCGGCTGCGCAAGCCCTCCAGCCCATCAACGCGGAAAACAACATTGACGCCGAAATCGTCATTCAAGCCGACCAGGCAGGGTTTGCCGGGTTCGGCAGATTGCGCGTTGGCGGGCGCATCGGGCATGAAGGCGCCCAGTTCGACTACGCCATGGATATTGCCCCTCAAGGGCGCCACGCCCAAAAACCACGGCTTGCTGTAGGGCAGGGGCTGAATGGGCGTCATGGCGTAAATCTCGCCGGATTGTTGCAGAGGCAGCAGCAATTTGCGTCCTCCCAGGCGCACGCCCAGCCACGCGGCACTTGGCCCCGATTCGCTGTTGGCTTGTTGCAGCAGCGTGGCAACGCGCTCATGCAGCTCGCGCAGCGCCTGTTTATTGCTCATGGTGCGATTTGGGTGAAGCGTGGATGGCGAAAGAGGGCTTGAACAAGCTGCTCAAGCTCAATCAAGCTCCTGGATTTTTTCCAGCAGCTCAGCGGGGTTGATCGGCTTGGTGACGTAGGCGCGTGCGCCCTGGCGAAGCCCCCACACGATGTCAACCTCCTGGTTTTTGCTGGTGCAGATGATGATGGGAATATCGGCAAAGCGCGCATCCTTGCTGATCTGGCGCGTGAGCTGAAAACCGTTTTTGCCCGGCATGATCACGTCCATCAGGATCAGGTCGGGCTTTTTGCGCTCCAGTTCGGCCATGGCGGCATTGCCGTCGTCGGCTACAGAGACGGTCATGCCGTTTTTCTGCATGATGCTGGACATGAACATCTGCTCGGTTTTGGAATCGTCAACGATCAGTACATGCTTGACGGGCATGGCAGGCTTACTCCTTGTTCGTGAAAGACTCGACTGCTGCGAGCAGCTCGGCCTTGGTGAATGGCTTGGTCAGGTACTTGTCAGACCCCACGATGCGCCCGCGCGCCTTGTCGAACACGCCGTCTTTGGACGAGAGCATGATCACCGGCACATGGGCGAACTTCTGGTTGCGCTTGATGATGGCGCAGGTTTGGTAACCATCCAGCCGCGGCATGAGAATGTCGCAGAAGATCAGGTCGGGGTGCGTGTCGTTGATTCGGGAAAGGGCATCGAAGCCGTCTTCTGCCAGCAGCACCTCGTAACCGCCTTGTTTGAGGAAGATTTCCGCACTGCGACGGATGGTGTTGCTGTCGTCAATTACGAGTACTTTCAAGGGCGCTCTCCGCCTTGTGGCATGTGGATGGATGATGGCATGCAGCCTGTTACATCAGGCGGCTGATGGATGGCAAGCCCGGTACGACCTTTGGGCGCACCGCAGCCACTTGATGGTGTTGACAGAACGCACTATGGACTGATGAGCAACATATTACATCTTGTTATTATTCCACACATGTGCCGCACACAGTGGCATTGAAGCGGCCGTTTTCATTCAAAAGCGTGTTTTATGAAGCAAGTGTGGGCCATTCATTGGGCCTGTACAGGCAGCAAGATGACGATACGACCGACCCGCTTTTTTGCGACCAATGCCGAGCCGGATCGTGTGATTTATTCTAAATCAATTGTGAATTGCCTGCTTGCAGGCGTGGAGCAATGGCTGTATCTGCCAAGGCGCTGTGCCAATCGTTGGCCGCCTCGGTCAAAGTGTCTGCTTTGCTTGTGAGCAGGAGCGACGGGTGCGTAATTGCATGGCAGCCACTGTTCCTTGCTGATGGGGCATCTGTTTTTTTTGAAACTCACGGGTTTATGCAACAAACACTTTCATCCAGTTCAGCCGGGCTTGGCCCGGATAACGCCAACAGGCTCTTGTTCGATCGCGCCCAGCAGGTTATACCCGGTGGCGTCAATTCGCCGGTGCGCGCCTTTCGCGCCGTGGGTGGCACGCCCCGCTTCATCCAGAAAGCGCAGGGCGCTTATGTATGGGATGCCGCCGGCCAGCGCTACATCGACTACATCGGCTCCTGGGGGCCGATGATTCTGGGCCACGGCCACCCGGCCGTGCTGGAGGCCGTGCAGCAAGCCGTGCAAGAAGGCTTTTCTTTTGGCGCGCCTACTGAGCGTGAGATTGAACTGGCCGAAACCATCATCCGCCTCATGCCTAGCATCGAGATGGTGCGCTTGGTCAGCTCAGGCACCGAAGCGGCGATGAGTGCCATCCGCCTGGCGCGCGGCACCACGGGGCGCAAGCTGCTTGTCAAGTTCGAGGGCTGCTACCACGGCCATGCCGATGCCCTGCTGGTGAAGGCCGGCTCGGGCCTGGCGACCTTTGGTGCGGCCACCAGCGCAGGCGTGCCGCCCGAGGTGGTGCAGCACACCCTGGTGCTGCCTTACAACGATGTGGCGCAGCTCGATCAAGTGTTTGCCCAGTACGGGGCAGACATTGCCTGCCTGATCATTGAGCCCATCGCGGGCAACATGAACTTTGTGCGCCCCACGCCCGCTTTCATTCAGCGTTGCCGCGAACTGTGCACGCAGCACGGCACCTTGCTCATCATCGACGAGGTGATGACAGGCTTTCGCGTCGGCCTGGGTGGGGCACAGGCTTTGCTGGGCGTGCAGCCGGATTTGACCGTGCTGGGTAAGGTCATCGGCGGGGGCATGCCGCTGGCGGCTTTTGGCGGCAAGCGCAGCGTCATGGAGCAGATCTCGCCACTGGGCGCGGTCTATCAGGCAGGTACGCTCTCGGGCAACCCTGTGGCTACGGCCTGTGGCTTGGCGACTCTGCGCGAAATCCAAAAGCCCGGCTTCTACGAGCAATTGGCCCAGCGCACGCGCTGCCTGATGCAAGGCCTGCAAGCCGTGGCCGATGCGCAGGGCATGCCCTTTGCCACCGATTGCGAAGGCGGCATGTTCGGCTTCTTTTTCTTGCCGCAGTTGCCGCAGAACTATCAGCAAGTCATGCAGACCGATGCGGAGCGCTTCAACCGCTTCTTCCACGGCATGCTGCAGCGCGGCGTGTATCTGGCCCCTGCTTTGTACGAAGCGGGCTTTGTCAGCGCCGCCCACAGCGAAGCCGATATTGACGAAACCATTGCCTGTGCCGAGCAGGCCATGCGCGAAGCGTTTGCTTGAGCGCGGCGGCTCCTTTGCAGGCGTTGGCGCAGGTGTTGCGGACGCATGGCATCTGGTTCATTGGTTGAGTGTGTGGCGCAAGCGTTGGGAGTGGAGCATCTCCAGGTGGCAAGCTCTGTGAACTGATCACAGGGCTTCTCGCGCGAGCGGGGCTTGCCCACTTTGGTGTGCGTCCGCTGGGCTGGCAGCGGCATTTGCAGGCGCATTGCGGTCAGTCGTTCTCTGCCTGATTTGAATTGCGCAGTCGTTTGCGCTCCGGCCATGTAGTAGCTCACCACAAAGGCAGCAGAGGCTAAGACGATGGAGATACCCTCGTTCACGCCAAACAGCCCCATGATCTGGATCACGTCGTGCGGCAATCCATTCAGTGAATGCGCAGCCTCTGCTCGACTTCTTCAAAGGCAATATCCATGCCTTTGACCGATCACGGTCAAGCCCAAGGCAAGAAGAACCTGAGCCACAATCGGGCCAATGGCGCGGATGAGCCAGGCAAACAGCGTGGACGCGGCAGCAGCAACGGAACCACTAATGGCCATCATTTCCTCCTGAATGCAGACAGCGTGATGAAGAAAGCAGCGAGCGTGGCGCTGAAGGTCACGTAAGGCTTGATCAATGGTGCTTGCGCGCAGAACTGGTCACAGGAGAGCTCGTAGCGTTGATCTCAGAAATAAAAGTATTTGGGTCAGGACAGCCCTTGATTTATTTGCTTTTAATGGGATAGCCGCTTGGTCATCAATTCGATTTTTATGAAATTCGATATGTTGAAAAATAACATTTTTATTTTGACCGTTGTGCTGATATGCGCTATTTTGCCAGTGTATGCGCAACCGCTTTATCGATGCGGCAATACCTTTCAGCAAACGCCTTGTGATGGTGAGGGGAGTGGAGCCATCACAGTCAAGGAAGCATTCAGCAGTTCTGGCGGTGGCGCTCATCATTCAAGCAGTAAAACGGCGCAAGGCTTGGACGAGGCTGCGTTCAATGCGTTTTATTTCAAGGGCATGCCAGCAGTTGGCATGAATGCGCAGCAGTTGGCCAAGGTATTGGGCGCACCTGTGCAGGTGAGCAGCAAGCAGACCAAGGGCGTGGCGCACCAGCAGCATGTGTACGAAAAAGATGGCCGCCGTGTGCACGTGCAATTGAAAGATGGAGTAACAAGCAGCATTGCATATCGTGCTGCGGGTAAGGCGGCCAAGGGTAAGAATCACAGTCAAACAGCCAAGCCGTGCCCAACGGAGCTGGAAATACGCAATGCCAAGGTCAGCGCCAATAGTTTGACCTTGTCACTGAAAGAGCGTGCCAAGCGCCAGAAGGCCATTGAAAAGATGGAGCGCTGCGGACAAATGAATAAAAGGTAAAAAAGAAGGTTTGATCTCGCATTAGCCATAAATGCTTGAGCTTGAATGCAGGTGCTGCTTGATCTTTTGTGCCGGAAATTTTGCTGGTCGTACAAAGTCTGCAGATAAGCGGCCTGTCATGTCTTGGTAGATCACAATCTACCTTTGGCTTTTCAGCGTCAGGGCTGCGGATTCGAAGCTTGCAGCAGGTGACGCGCCAGCCAAATAACGAGCGTTGGGGGAGCGGATTCAGCCATGTTTGCAGGCAGCACATGCTTGATTCAAGCATAAAATAACGAAATTCGTGGCTTATGTGAATACGCAAAACAAAAAGCCCGAGAGGCCAGGCATTCATCAAACCGTTGCATTAATCGCAGCATTAATTTCAGCCAAAGGCCAGCGCGGCTTCACATCAAAGGCGTAGTCGTAGCGCAGCGGGGCCAAGCCGCGTTGCAGGCGCATGGCAGCGGCCAGCGCGATCATGGCGCCGTTGTCGGTGCACAGGGCCAGCTCGGGGTAGTGCACGCGCACCTGGCGTGCTTGGCAGGCGGCTTGCAATTGCTGGCGCAGGGCCAGGTTGGCGCCCACGCCGCCGGCTACCACCAGGCGCTTCAGGCCTGTGGCGTCCAGCGCCTTGAGGGATTTTTTCAGCAGCACCTCAACAATGGCCGCTTGCGTGCTGGCAGCCAGGTCGGCGCGGATGGCGTCGCTCGCCTGGGGGCCGAGTTTGTTCACCTGCGTGAGCACGGCGGTTTTAAGCCCGGCGAAAGAAAAGTCCAGATCGCCGCTGTGCAGCAGTGGGCGCGGCAGGGCAAAGGCTTGCGGGTTGCCGCTTTCGGCCAGCCGTGCCAGTGCCGGGCCGCCAGGGTAGCTCAGGCCCAGCAGCTTGGCGGATTTGTCAAAGGCCTCGCCTGCGGCATCGTCAATGGTTTCGCCCAGCAGTTCGTACTGCGCCACGCCATCCACGCGCATGAGCTGGGTGTGGCCGCCTGAAACGAGCAGAGCCACGAACGGGAATTCGGGCGGGTCGGCACTTAAAAAAGGCGAGAGCAAATGCCCTTCTAGGTGGTGTACGCCAATCACCGGCTTGCCCAGCGCGGCGGCCAGCGCACAAGCCACGCCCGCCCCCACCAGCAGCGCACCCGCCAGCCCCGGCCCTTGGGTAAAGGCGATGGCGTGCAGATCAGCCAGCTGGCAACCTGCCTCTTGCATGACTTGGCGCACCAGCGGCACCACGCGGCGAATGTGGTCGCGGCTGGCCAGCTCGGGCACCACGCCGCCATAGGCCTGGTGCATGTCGATCTGGCTGTGCAGCCCCTGCGCCAGCAGCTGCGGTACAGCTTGGCCGGGCATGGCGCGGGCCAAGGCGACGCCCGTTTCATCGCACGAGGATTCAATGCCCAGCACCAGTGCGGGCTGGCTCAGCGGGGCAGATGATGGGAGTGAAGCAAAAGAAGTGGCGGCGGGCTGCATGCGAAACGTTGGTAGATCAAATGAAACAGGCAGGAAGTGTAGAGGGAATGCGCGTGGCAGGGGCGGTATCGGCTGATTGGTCTGATGGTGCTGGGTGGCAAGAGTGTGCCAAGGTAGGGGCTGCGGTTGATGATGTGTTGAGCAGCCACAGCCAAGCGATGGCACATGCGGGTGATGGAATCAGCCAATGGCCGGACTGGCAGAAACTGCAGAAATAGTAAAAAGGCTCTGGCAGTCCTGATTTAAGTATTGCTTGCAGTCAGCGCCTGATGGTTTCAAGCAGCGCCTGTTTGCTCCGCGCGTCGGGCCAGTTGTTGCAACACCCAGCCTGCCGCGCACAGGCCGAAGGTGGCCGTAACGGTGACGGATGAGCCGTAGCCGTGGCAGTTGAGGCTGCCGTCACCCGTGGCAGCGTTGGCATCGGCCGCGCAAGCGGTGGCGGGGTGTTGCACGGCCTCGCGGCTGAAAACGCAGGCCAGGTTGAAAGCTTTGCCATCACGCGGGGCGCCGTGCCATTTGCGCAGGCGTTGGCGCAGCTGTGCCAGCAGGGGGTCGTGCGTGGCGCGGGCCAGGTCGTCCACCTCTACCAGCCAGGGGCTTTGCTTGCCGCCAGCCGCGCCCACGGTGATGAACAGGCTTTTGTGCGCGCGCGCCCAGGCGGCCATGGCGGTTTTGGCGGCCATTTGGTCGCAAGCGTCGATCACGGCATCCACCGGCGCAGGCAGCAGGGCGGGCCAGTTATCGGGCTCTACAAAATCATCCACCATGTGCACGCGGCATTGGGGGTGAAAGCTGGCAATGCGCGCCTGCATGGCCTGCACCTTGGCCTGGCCCAGCGTGGCATCGCTGGCGTGGATTTGGCGGTTGATGTTCGATTCGGCCACGTGATCCAGATCGATCAGCGTGATCTGCCCCACGCCGCTGCGCGCCAGCGCCTCGGCCGCCCACGAACCCACGCCGCCTATGCCCACCACGGCCACGTGCGCCTGGGCCAGGGCTTGGGCAGCGGCAGCGCCGTACAGGCGGGCAATGCCGCCAAAGCGGCGAGACGGATCAAGGGCTGGAGCAGACACGGTGGTTGATGAATAGATGCGTGGTAACAAAAGAATGGTTGCGGCCGCAAGGGCAGCAAAATTCTAGCGGTAGGGCGTGGGAGGGGCAGGGGGCTGAGGCGGGTGAAGGTGTTATATCAACACGCTGGCTGCAAGGCGCAGAAAGGCCGTAACAAGGTTGTCGAATGGCCGAAAAAAGCCGTTTCCACGATAATGGCGGCCTGCGCCCCTGCTTGAATTGAATGGGGCGCGTTTTATTCTTTTGAGCCCCTTGCTGCGGCTTTGACCAGTCTTTTGTGGCTGCTCACATTTCACCTGCCCATTATTTTGCCATGTCCACCTCGCCTGATTCTTCCTGTTCAACGCCCAAGGCCGCGCCAACTGCTGCGCCGGGGCAAGCGCCTGTGGCGCATATTGCGCCGGTTGAAGAAATCGTGGCCGATTTGCGCGCGGGCAAGCTGGTGATTTTGGTGGACGAAGAAGACCGCGAGAATGAGGGCGACCTGATGCTGGCGGCCGAGCACGTCACGCCCGAGGCGATCAACTTCATGGTGACGCATGCGCGCGGGCTGGTTTGCCTCACCCTCACGCGCGAGCGTTGCGAGCAACTCGGCCTCGCGCCCATGACGAGCCGCAACGGCACGCGCTACGGCACGGCCTTTACCACCTCGATCGAAGCCGCACAGGGCGTGACCACGGGCATCTCGGCCGCCGACCGCGCGCGCACCATCCAAATGGCCATCAAGGGCACGGCGCAAGACATCGTGCAGCCGGGCCACGTCTTTCCGATTCAGGCGGTGGAGGGCGGCGTGCTCATGCGCGCGGGCCACACCGAGGCAGGCTGCGACCTGGCGCGCATGGCAGGCTGCGCGCCGGCTGCGGTGATTTGCGAAATCATGAACGAAGACGGCAGCATGGCCCGCCTGCCCGAGCTGCAACGCTTTGCCGCCACGCATGGCTTGAAGATTGGCACCATTGCCGATTTGATTGAGCACCGTATCCGCCATGAATCGCTGATTCGCAAAGTGGCCTCGCGCCCGCTGCAAACCGCCTACGGCGAATTTGTGGCGCACGCCTATCGCGACGTGCAGGGCGAAAGCCTGCACCTGGCCCTGGTCAAAGGCAGCTGGCAGGCCGACGAGGCTGTGCCCACGCGCGTGCACGAGCCGCTGTCGCTGCTGGATGCGCTGGAAACCGGCCGCCAGGCACACAGCTGGCGTTTGGAAGACAGCTTGCGCTACATCCAGCAGCAGCAACGCGGCGTGGTGGTGCTGCTCAATTGCGGTGAAACGGCCGATCAACTGCTGGCGCAATTTGAAGGCGCTGCCCACGTAACGCACGCACCGGCCAAGGGGCAAGACTTGCGCAACTACGGCATTGGCGCGCAAATCCTGCGCGAGTGCGGTGCGCGCAAGCTGCACATCCTGGGGCCAAGCCGACGCATGCCCAGCATGGCGGGCTACGATTTGGAAGTGGTGGGCTTTACCGAAGCGCCGCCTGAATCGTTGCCTGCAGCGGCTGCGCCATAGAGGATGCGTGATGGGGCTGTGTAGCAGGGAGCTTGAAGGTGACAGCAGTACCTGTGGCGCTGACGCATTCTCTGCCAAGTTAAAGCGCCACATTCCAGCTCACCCCTGTGGGTTGGACGCAAGCGGCAAGAGTTAAGAGAAACCGCGTGGTACAGGCAGAACACAGCCCATCGTTTTTCAACAGATTTTTCAAACAAGCAAAGGCAGATACAGCACATGAAACAAGCAAACAAAGGCGATATCAGCAGCCAATTGAATGGCAAGAAACTGCGCATTGGCATCGTGCAAGCGCGCTTCAATGAAGACATCACCAACGCCATGACCGAAGCCTGCCTGGCCGAGCTGATGCAATTGGGCGTCAAGGCCAAAAACGTGACACTGGTGCAAGTGCCCGGCGCGCTCGAAATCCCCGTGGCCTTGCAGGGTCTGGGCGATCGCGCAGCCTACGATGCGCTGATCGCCATCGGCTGCATCATCCGCGGCGAAACCTACCATTTCGAACTGGTGGCCAACGAATCGGGCGCGGGCGTATCGCGCGTGGCGCTTGACTTTGCGCTGCCCGTGGCCAATGCCATCCTCACGGTTGAAAATCTCAAGCAGGCCCAGGCGCGCCAAACCGAAAAAGCGGTGGATGCCGCGCGCGTGGCCGTTGAAATGGCCCTGCTGCTGCGCAGCATGTATCAACAATAAGGGGCGGCTTGCAGATGAACACAGCTTCCATACCCGACACCGCCGACACCCCCAGCACCCCAGAAGAGGCGCTGTACCAAGCCATGCAGCCCGAGGCTGCGCCTGTGGCCAAAGCCGCCAAGCCGCGCAAAATGCCGGGCAAAACCGGCCGCGCGCGCGCGCGCGAATTCATCGTGCAGGCCCTGTACCAGCACCTGGTGGGCGGCAACGATGCCGCAGCCATCGACCAGTTCACGCGCGACCTGACCGGCTTTCACAAAGGCGACAGCGCGCACTTCGATGCCGTCTTTCACGGCTGCGTGGAGCAAGCTGCCGAGCTGGACGCCTTGATCGAACCCAAGCTCGACCGTGGCTGGCAGGAAATTTCGCCCGTTGAACATGCCTGCATGTGGATTGGCGTGTACGAGCTGAAGCATTGCCTGGACGTGCCTTGGCGCGTGGTGCTCAACGAATGCATCGAGCTGGCCAAATCCTTTGGCGGCACCGACGGGCACAAATACGTCAACGGCGTGCTGCACGCGCTGGCGCCCGAACTGCGTGCTGCCGAAGTGCAGGCCGACCGCAAAAAGCCAGCCTGATTGCGCACAAGCACTTGTTGTGCAGGGAGCGCCTTCGCACCACGCACGGCGCGCGCACTGACGCAGCCAGTAAATAAAAACAAGATATGAACAACACCACAACCCCGCCCTCCTTCTGCTGGCCCGTGCGCGTGTATTGGGAAGACACCGACGCCGGCGGCGTGGTGTATTACGCCAACTACCTGAAGTTTTTCGAGCGCGCCCGCACCGAATGGCTGCGCCGCCTGGGGCTGGAGCAGCACGCCCTGCGTGAATCGACAGGTGGCGTGTTTGTGGTGAGCGAAGCAGCGATCAAATACCATCGCTCGGCCCGGCTGGACGATGCGCTGACCATTACCTTGCACCTGCAACAAGCGGGCAAAGCCAGCGTGGTGTTTGTGCAGCAGGCTTGGCGCGAGCCACGTGCAGCAAGCGTTGGGGGCAAGAGCAATCCCGCCGGGCCAGGTGCTGTGGGGGCAGACGTTGCGGCTGAAACGGCTCCTCATCACCAAAGCCAAGCGGCTCAAGAGCTGGGCGAGCAAAAACCAACGCATCAGCAAGAGCCACAACGCGAACTGCTGGCCGAAGCCACCATCCGCGTCGGCTGGGTCAAGGTTGACACCATGCAACCCACCCGCATGCCGCAGCAGGTGTTGCAGGCGCTGGCTGCTGCGCAGGCTGGCAGCGGGGTGTGAAGCTCTGCTTCGAGTAATCCGTTTTGAACAAGAACCCTTGCCCAGATCACGCCATGCGCATTGAAGAAAACGACACGCAGCTGATTTATCGTTTTTCAAGCGAGTCAAACGCGATGCGTCATGTGGCTTGATTTTTCTTCGGCTTTTTGTCTATTGAAACAATGTCGCCCCGCCTGCCCCTCATCATCACGCGCCCTGCCGGGCCTGCCCGGATTTGGCTGGCCGCTTTGCAGGCGCAGTTGCCGGGGCGTACCTGCCACGTGCTGCCGCTGATCGAGATTGCGCCCGTGGCCGAGCCGCAGTGGCAGCAGAAGTTGCGCCAATGCTGGCAGGAGCTGGCGCGCTATCACGCGGCGGTGTTCGTCAGCCCCGCAGCGGTGGAGCATTTTTTTACCGCTCAGCCACAAGCGGCCAGCCGCTGGCAGCAACAGGCGCTGCGGGCTTGGGGCGTGGGCCCCGGCACGCGGCGCGCCTTGCTGGGTGTGGGGGTGCCCACTCATTTGATTGATAGCCCATCAGATGAGGCTCAGCAATTCGACTCCGAAGCCCTCTGGCCCTTGGTGCAGCCGCAGCTCGCCGCATGCAAGCAGGCGGATAAGCGCATCCTGCGCGTGCGTGGCGCGGATGACGAAATGAGTAATGGTGATGGCCATGCTGATGACAAAAGTGCGGGCAATGGGTGCGACTGGCTGGGCGCAGCCATCACGCAGGCCGGTGTGGGCCTGCACAGCGTGGCGGCCTACGTGCGCCGGCGCCCCGTGTGGGGGGCTGATCAAATGCGGGCCGCGTCTGCACTGGCCAGTGAGCCAGCGGTTTGGCTGTTCAGCAGCGGCCTGGCGCTGCGGCATTTGGCGGGATTGCTGCCAGCGCAAGATTGGGCCCAAGCCACGGCACTGAGCACGCACCCGCGCATCGCGCAAGCGGCGCAGGCCATGGGTTTCGGGCGGGTGCTGGTTTGCCGCCCCAGCCTGCCAGACGTGGTGCAGTCGCTACAATCCGCGCCATGAATCA
>JAUMXD010000117.1 GCA_030529305.1 Allobrachymonas sp. | reverse complement strand
TGACCGAACTGCGCGGCACCCTCAACACCCTGCAAGGCGTGCTGCGCCAGCTGGAAGACAGCTCGGCGCGCTCCTTGATCAACCGCGAATCGATGAAGGAATTTGCCCCATGACACACGCCCCTGCTCGCTCGCACACCAGCCCACGCTTGCTTGATCCGCAATCCCTGTTGCATGCGGCATCGCCTGCACAGCCTGGGGCTGCGCAAGATGTCGAGATACATGAAGTGCTTATGGCACGGCTTACGCAGCCTATGCACTTCAAGCCATTTGTGCATCTTGCCAAACGCTTCCCGATTGCCTCATCCATCGCCCGCTGGGCCACTGCGCTGGGCGCAAGCGGTTTGATCGCTGCTTGCTCCATTCTGCCTGCGGCCACACCGGTGGATACCTATGTGCTGCCCAGCGCACAGCACCTGCCTGCCACAACCGCATCCCCTGCCGCCAACAGCCCGGCCTTGCGCATCGCCCGCCCAGTGGCCAACGGCGTGCTGGCAGGCAAACGCATCGTCGTCATGCCGCAAGCTGACCGCTTGCAGGTGTACCAAGGCGCGGTGTGGAACGAAGCGCCGCCCCAGCTACTGCGCAACCGCTTGCTGGATGCCTTCATGACCGATGGCCACTTGCCCACAGTGGACACCGACGAAGGCCCCAGCGCCCAGGTGGACTATCTGCTCGCTAGCCAGCTGCGTAGTTTTCACAGCGTGTACGAAAACGGCAGCGCCTTGCCCACGGCCCTGGTGCGTGTTGACGCCCAACTCATCCACACCGGCAGCAACCGCATTGTGGCCAGCCGCAGCTTTGTGGTGAAACAACCCGCCGCCAGCAAAGAAGTGCCCGCCGTGGTGCAAGCCCTGGGGCAAGCCGCCGACCAAGTGGCCCAGCAGATGGTGGATTGGGCCGCCAGCCATGCCAAGCATTCGGCCAATCACCCAGCTGCTGGCCATACCAAGCGCTGACTGCCCCTCCTCAGGCCATCCAACACGAATCACTGAACAATCGACTCGCTTCACATTCGCCCATTGCTTGGCAGCCTGCCTTGCACTCCCGCCATCGCCTGATTGCGAAATGCACATACGGCACATGGCAGACATCGCAGGCGTGGACGATTGAAAGGCACAAAAAAGCGACCGAAAACGGTCGCTTTTTTTATCGCCACACAAGCGGCATCACTGAGGCAGGCAGCTGATTCGATCAACCCTCTTCAGTGCCCCGCTTGCTGCAAGCGCGCAATGCGTTGCTCGATCGGCGGATGCGAAGCAAACAGCTTGCCAATCGAGCCGGTGATGCCCATGGCCTGCATATTGGCGGGCAGTTCGCCTGCAGGCACACCGCCCAGGCGGCGCAGGGCGTTGATCATGGGCTGGCGCTGGCCCATCAGCTCGGCAGCACCCGCGTCGGCTCGGAACTCGCGCTGGCGGCTGAACCAAGCCACGATCATCGAAGCCAGAATACCCAAGCCGATTTCCAGCACGATGTAGGTGACGTAATAGCCCACGCCCGGGCCGCGACGCTCTTCGTCCTTGCTCAGGAAAGTGTCCACCGCATAACCGATCACGCGGCTCAAGAAGATCACGAAGGTGTTCATCACGCCTTGCACCAGAGTCAGCGTCACCATGTCGCCGTTGGCGATGTGCGCCACTTCGTGGCCGAGCACGGCTTCGACCTCATCGCGCGTCATGCTTGCCAACAAGCCGGTGGAAACAGCCACCAGCGCCGAGTTTTTGAAAGCGCCCGTGGCAAAGGCATTGGGCTCGCCTTCGTAAATGCCCACTTCGGGCATGCCGATGTTGGCGCGATCGGCCAGGCGCTGCACGGTTTGCACAATCCAGGCTTCATCGGCCGTGCGCGGCTCGGTGATCATGGTCAGGCCCATCGACCATTTCGCCATCGTCTTGCTCATGAGCAACGAGATGATGGAGCCAGTAAAGCCCACCACCAGCGAAAACACCATCAGCGAGGCGTAGTCGATGCCATACGCTGTGAGATAGCGATTCAGCCCGAAAAGCGAGATGACGGTGCTCAACACCAGCATCACGGCCAGGTTGGTCGCTAGGAAAAGAAAGATGCGTTTCATGAAAATGCTTGCTCCGTTTTTGTGATGAGGGTTTTAGCGCGCAGGTTTCAAGCGCACTGAATCGCGTGCATTGTAGGGAAATAAGGCATCGCGTGCTGAGCAAGCAAGTGGGGCAAAACGGCACATTTGCAAGGGCTTACCTACTGTTATCGCCTGTTGCCACTGCTTTTTTGCATGTTGTTGCAATCGATTGTCAAGCCGCGCCCGCTTCGTCTGTTGCGCCTGTCCAAACAAGCTCGCCCTCTACCGCATGAATCATTCGCGCCCAAGGTTACGCGGGATCTATTATTTCTGCGCCTGCTCGTTTGCCCTGGCTGTTGGTTGAGCATGGGGCTGTTGCAGCGTGATGTTGTCTACCACCGGCCCGGCGCGAAAGCCGCTGACCAATTGCAACAGCAAGCGCACCAGGCCCGCCACATCGTGGGCGGCCATGCAGCCCTGCAAGGCCAGCAACTGCTGCTGCAACTGCGGCCAGGGCAAGAAGCTTTCTTGCGCCTTCATGATGCGCGGGTGCTCGGTGGGCTGGGGGTTGTCGCCAATCAGCAATTCCTCGTAGAGTTTTTCGCCCGGGCGCAGGCCCGTGATGTGCAGGGCGATGTCGCCATGCGGATGCTCGGCATCACGCACGGTCAGGCCCGAGAGCACGACCATGTCACGCGCCAGATCGATGATGCGCACCGGCTCGCCCATGTCGAGCACAAACACCTCGCCGCCCTGCGCCATGGCGCCGGCTTGCAGCACCAGTTGCGCCGCTTCGGGAATGGTCATGAAATAGCGCGTCACGTCCGCATGCGTGAGCGTGATGGGGCCACCCTGCGCGATCTGCTGGCGAAACAGTGGCACCACCGAGCCAGACGAACCCAGCACATTGCCAAAGCGCACCATCGACAAACAGGTGCGGCGCAGCACGGGCGCTGCCGCGCTTGGCGCGGTGCGTGCCACATCCGCTGCTGCAGGCGATGTGGCCGCATCAGCCGCCACTGCGTCTGTTGGGCTTGCAACAGCTACCAAGCCCGCTGGCACGCCCATCGCCGCATCCAGCGCGGCAAAGTCCGCTTCTGAAGAAGCTGCCAGCGCTTGCAGGCACAACTCGGCCAGGCGCTTGCTCGCGCCCATGATGTTGGTGGGGCGCACGGCCTTGTCGGTGGAAATCAGCACGAAGTGCGGCACGCCC
>JAUMXD010000014.1 GCA_030529305.1 Allobrachymonas sp. | reverse complement strand
GGTCATCCACGCCATCGCGCGCCGTCAGAATCATGATGGGCATGGCGCCAAAACGTTGCCGCGCCCATTTGAGCACGATGGTGCCACCCATGGCGGGCAGGCCCAAGTCCAGCACCATGGCGTCAAAGCGCTGACGCTCAAGCAGTTGCTGCGCCATCGCCCCGCTTTTCGCCACGGTCACCGTGTGCCCGGCCTGCACGAGTTGCTCTGTCAGCGCCTCTTGCAATACGGCGTCATCTTCCACAATCAACAAATTCGTCATTTTTCCACTCTGTTGGCATCCAACTGATAAAGCATGATTCACGTTGTGCACGATTGCATTCATTCAAGCCGCTCAGGCGAGAAAGCCGTGAGTCTTGCCAAACGCACAGCACACCCCGTTCAGATGTGTGCCGCCCGGCTTGGCCCTTGGCTTACACACCGCCAACTGGCAGGATTTGTTGCCCTGTCTGCGTTTGGCGTGTGTATTTTTTCGTGTTATCCCGCACTTGGAAACGACCGGGCCACACAATCATGCCTTTTTCTTGCGCACAGCCTGTCGCTCAAGCCCATTGACGCCCCAAACGATTCAAAAATGAATGCTTTCTGACAAAATTGTGCCACTCCCGCCGTGCGCTGGCAATGTATTGTTTTCCCTTAAAAAGGGGGACTGCACAAATTGCGTCCAATTGCATACATTTTTGCCCTCGCCAAAGGCCAGGCTCAGGCTTGCGCAGCAAGCTGGTTTTCACCACCATTCAGCACGCGGGCTGGCTGCCAAGCAAGCACCATCCAAGCCACTGAACAGGCTCCTGAATACAGCCGCCCTTCCTTCTCTGCACACCGTTCATGTCATGAAGCCCTCTCCCGCCCACCCATCTGCTGCCACCGCGCCACATACCGATCAGGCCCCATCGCCTGCGGCAACCCCGCCCACCGTGCTCATCACCGGCGGTGCGCGCCGCTTAGGCGCAGAGCTATGCCGCGCCTTTGCTGCTGCGGGCTGGCGCGTGATTTGCCATTACCAGCACAGCCAGGCTGAGGCGCAGGCCTTGCAGCAAGCGCTGCAAGCACAAGGCGCCACCGTGGAGCTGGTGCAGGCCAATTTGGCTGATGCCGACGCACGCCGCCAGATGATGCAGCGCATCGCCACGCAATGGGGACCGCTGCAGGCGCTGGTGAACAATGCCTCGCTCTTTCTGCCCGACACGGGCCACAGCTACAGAGAAACGCAAGCCCTGCAACAACTCGCCGTGAATTTGCTGGCGCCGCTGGATCTGGCCCGCCTCATGGCGCAACAACACCCGGCCGATGCGGTGGCCGCCTGCTGCGCCATTCATGTGCTGGATCAGAAAGTGTTCAACCTCAACCCCGACTATTTCAGCTACACCACCAGCAAGCTCGCGCTGGAGCGCGCCGTGGCCCTGCAAGCGCAGGCCCTGGCCCCTTGCGCGCGGGTGTGCGGCGTGGCCCCCGGCCTGATGTACCAAAGCGGGCCGCAGCAGGCCGACAATTTCAAGGTTGCCAGCCACGCCAATTTGCTGCGCCGCCCCATCCGCCCGCAAGACGTGGCCGCCAGCTGCGTGTTTCTGGCGCAAACGCCCGCCATCACCGGCAGCACGCTGTGCGTGGACAACGGCCAGCATCTGCTACCCTTGCCGCGCGACATCCTGTTTGTAGTGGACGAGTTGCTCGCCCCGCATTTGCAAGCGGCGCGAGACCGTTAAGAGCCTGTTCAAAATCTCTGCACGGCGAGCAATCAAGCGGATTTGGGCGGTCTGCGGTGTTGCAAAACTTGCCAATAGCACGCACTATTGGCCGCGTTTTGCGCCTTGCATCCCATCCCAAACCGCTTTTTGCCCACTCACGCCGAGATCTTGAACAGGCTCTTAGCGCCCTGGCGAAAGCGGCCAAGCATGCGCCACACGGCCATGCCCCGCCAACGCCAAGCTAGAAACGCCGCCATTGCTCGCTCATCTACCAACGCGCCGTTTTTTGCCTACCCCTTTTCACAAGCCATGCAAGCCCCCCACTGGAACGACTACCTGGCCCTGCATTGCAGGCGGCTGTTTTTGCGCAATTACGAAGCGCCCATCCACATCGGCGTGTACGAGGCCGAAAAACAAAGCCCACAGCGCATCCGCCTCAACGTCGATCTGTACGTGCCGCTGCGCGACTCCACCCCGCAGCGCGACCACATCAGCGAAGTGGTGGACTACGACCTGATTCGCCGCACCATTGCCGCGCGCGTGGCCGCTGGCCACATCGAGCTGCAAGAAACCCTGTGCGACGACATCGCCCACGCCCTGCTGCAACACCCCAAGGTCTATGCCGTGCGCGTGGCCAGCGAAAAGCCCGACATCTACCCCGACTGCGAGGCCATAGGCGTGGAAGTATTCCGCTTGAGCCCGCGTGCCCTGGCCGCGCAGGGTCTGTGCGATTCGGCATCGCCTGCCGCTGCGGCTGGCTAAGAACCTGTTCAAAAGCCCGCCCTTCATCTCATCCCCAAGTCACCTCATCCATCATGCCCAGACACGCCCCCATCCGCATCCCCGGCGCGCAGGTTTACCGCGTGGGCGGCGCTGTGCGCGACCAATTGCTGGGCCTGCCCGTGCAAGACAATGATTGGGTCGTAGTGGGCGCCACGCCCGATCAGATGCTGGCGCAGGGCTTTGTGCCCGTGGGCAAAGACTTTCCCGTTTTTCTGCACCCAGCCAGCAAAGAAGAATATGCCCTGGCCCGCACCGAACGCAAAACCGCGCCAGGCTACACCGGCTTTGCCGTGCACTTTGCCAGCGACGTCACGCTGGAACAAGACCTGGCCCGGCGCGACCTGACCATCAACGCCATCGCCCAAGCGCCGGACGGCAGCCTGCACGACCCCTACCACGGCCAGCGCGATCTGCGCGAGCGCGTGCTGCGGCATGTGACGGCGGCCTTTGCCGAAGACCCCGTGCGCATCTTGCGCGTGGCGCGCTTTGCCGCGCGCTATGGCGATTTTTCCGTCGCGCCCGAAACCATGCAGCTCATGCAAAGCATGGTGGCCGCGGGCGAAACCGACCACCTCGTGCCCGAACGCAGCTGGCAAGAAATCAGCCGCGGCCTGATGGAGCAGCGCCCCTCGCGCATGATCCGCGTGCTGCGCGAATCTGGCGCGCTGGCGCGCGTGCTGCCCGAAGTGGATGCGCTGTTTGGCATTCCCCAACGGGCCGAATACCACCCCGAAATCGACACGGGCGAACACCTGCTGCTGGTGCTCGACATGGCCGCGCAGCTGCAGGCCCCGCTGCCCGTGCGCTACGCCTGCCTGTGCCACGACCTGGGCAAGGCCACCACGCCCGCCCACCTGCTGCCGCGCCATCTGGGGCACGAACAGCGCAGCGCGGCACTCCTCCAGCCCATGAGTGCCCGCCTGCGCGCGCCCAACGATTGCCGCGAGCTGGCCAGCGTTGTCGCCAAAGAGCACGGCAACATCCACCGCAGCACCGATTTGAGCGCCGCAGCCACCGTGCGCCTGCTGGAGCGTTGCGACGCCTTTCGCCAGCCCGCACGCTTTACGCAAGTGCTGCTCGCCTGCGAGTGTGATGCCCGCGGCCGCTTGGGATTTGAGAATCAACCCTACCCGCCCCGCCCCCACCTGTGGCAAGCCCTGCAAAGCCTGCAAACGCTGAACCTGGGCGCCATCGCCCACAGCGTGACGCAAGAACTGCAGGCCCGCGCCCAAGCCCACCCCCAGGCCCAGCCGCCATCCAGCACGTCCGTGGGCGAGCACATTCGCCGCCGCATCCACCAAGCCCGCGTGCAGCAACTGCAAGCCAGCGGCATCTGCTCGCCCAACGCCCAGCACAGCACAGACCCCAGCCCATGAACGCCTCCGGCCGCCCCCAATCCCCTTCATTCCCATCAAGCAACGCGCCTGCGGCTGAAGCAGCTGCGCCCGAGCGCTCTGGTGCGCGCCCGCCTCACTCCGGCCTGCCCGAGCAAGTGCTGGCCGAAAAACGCTTCATCAACGACGCGGCCCACCAATTGCGCACACCGCTGGCCGGCATCATCAGCCAGGCCGAGCTGGCCCTGCAAGAAAACGACCCGCAGCAACTGCACCAACGCATCCGCAAAATCCGCGCCGCCGCCCAGCGCGGCGCGCAGCTGGTCAAGCAAATGCTGGCCCTGGCCCGCAGCGAATCCGCCACCCCCAACCACAGCGCAGACGAAACCTACGATCTGGCCCAACTGGCACGCGAAGTCGCTCGTGAATGGATCCCCAGGAGCCTCGCCCTACACAAAGACCTGGGCTACGAAGGCGCCGACAGCGCCTGGGTGCGCGGCAACCGCTTCATGATGCGCGAGGCCATCAGCAACCTGATCGACAACGCCCTGAGCTACACCGCGGCTGACGGGCACGTCACTGTGCGCGTTCAGGCCGTAGCTGCGGCACAGCACGCCGCTGCATCCAACACATCGGCTGCACCAGCCAACCAACCAGCGCTTGACCCGCAAACAGTCACAGCCGCCTATGCGCGCCCTACCGATACGGATAAGCAAAGCGCAAGCAGTGCCCATAATGAGCACGGCACTGACTGCCCTTGCCCCCCGGGCCAGTGCACGGCCTCTCCTGCTGCTCTTTCGGTTTCTTCGGCTTTATCGGCTGCACCAACTCAGCACCCAAGCCACGACCCGTGCCAAGCCCAACGATCCAGCGATAACAACAGCAATGCTTGCAACGACAAACCCTGCCGCCACACGCCCGACTTGAATACCGTCATCCTCGAAGTCATCGACAACGGCCCTGGCGTTGCGCCCGAACAATTGCCCCATGTGTTTGAGCGCTTCTGGCGCGCGGATGACGAGCACACCAGCGGCTCCGGTCTGGGCCTGCCCTTGGTCGAACGCATCGCCACCCAACACGGCGGCTGCGCCTCGGCCCACAACGCACAACCCCACGGCTTCATCGTTCGCCTGAGCTTGCCTGCGGCAGATGAGCGCCAAACCGATGTTCGCTAGAAACACCCGTAAAGTGAGTTTGTTAAGCCTAGCAGGAGCAAGAAAAGCACGCCCACGGCTCTTGGGCACGAGCTGTTTCGTGGCGCTAAGTGATAGAGAAACTTAAACGTCTTGGAATATCCGCGCCACTCAGCGAACACCGCTCATCCCAAAAAGAACAGGGGCTAAACAACCTCGTCCAACCAAATGCATCCACGCGCCTAACCATCGCGCAAGCTTACCCTCACTGCTTGTCATCTGGCCAAACAAGGCAACTCTATAAACTTCGTGCAATGGCCCCCAATCGCAGCGCAAAAAGACAACACACTATCAAAATCATCTCTGCGTGCGCCCACAAACCACTATGCACACGCAGGTTCAAGCCGATGCTCAACCAACAGAAGCGCCAGGGAAGATCCCAAGCACTACCAAGACTGTTTCTCCTCTTGGGGAAAGTCTCTGTTTTCCAGCTGCTACATATGATAATCAATGAGCGTTTGAGTACTTACTCATAACTGGGATAAATGCAACCTGCCAAGCAAATGGAAGAGTATTTGCTCCTCAAAAGCTTTTTAAACGAACCGAGCAATTAATCATTCTAAAAACTAACCGCACAAAGAAAAAAGGACATACAAATGTATGTCCTTTTATTAGAAAATTTAGACACTCTTTTCAACGCTTTTGGCGGAACTTGCGCAAAGCCGCGATCTGCGCGGCCATCACGGCCAGCTCAGACGTAGCCATGGCCACGTCGAAATCGGTCTTGGCGTTTCTGAGCGCCTCTTCTGCCGCGCGCTTGGCTGCGTTGGCTTTTTCTTCGTCCAAATCCTTGCCGCGAATGGCTGTGTCCGACAATACTGTCACGGTGTCCGGCTGAATCTCAAGAATGCCGCCTGCCACAAACACAAACTCCTCGGCACCGTCTTCCATATGAATGCGCACAGAGCCGGGCTTGATGCGGGTGATCAGCGGGGTGTGTCGGGGATAAATACCCAATTCGCCATCTTCACCAGGCAGCGCCACAAAACGTGCGCGGCCCGAGAAAATCATTTCTTCGGCACTAACGACATTGACCTGAAGTGTATTCACATCGACCTTTCAAGCAGTCAGGCCGGTGCGCATTGAAGCAATTGCGGCTCGCTGCGCACCAGCCACCCATGTATTACGCGATTTTCTTCGCCTTCTCAAAGGCTTCGTCAATCGTACCCACCATGTAGAAGGCCTGCTCGGGCAGATGATCGCATTCGCCATTGACGATCATCTTGAAGCCGCGAATGGTTTCGCGCAGCGGCACGTATTTGCCAGGCGCACCGGTAAACACTTCGGCCACGTGGAAGGGCTGCGACAAGAAGCGCTGGATTTTCCGCGCACGGGCAACAGCCAGTTTATCCTCAGGGCTAAGTTCGTCCATGCCCAAAATGGCGATGATGTCACGCAGCTCTTTGTAGCGTTGCAACGTACCTTGCACTTGGCGCGCCACGTTGTAGTGCTCTTCACCCACAACCAGCGGATCCAACTGGCGGCTGGTGGAATCCAGCGGATCAACTGCAGGGTAAATACCCAAAGCCGCAATGTCACGCGACAGCACCACGGTCGAATCCAAGTGGGCAAATGTGGTTGCAGGCGAGGGGTCAGTCAAGTCATCCGCAGGCACGTACACGGCCTGGATCGAAGTGATCGAGCCCACCTTGGTGGAAGTAATACGCTCTTGCAGGCGGCCCATTTCTTCGGCCAGCGTTGGCTGGTAGCCCACGGCAGAAGGCATACGGCCCAACAGCGCGGACACTTCAGTACCCGCCAGGGTGTAACGATAGATGTTGTCCACGAAGAACAACACATCACGCCCTTCATCACGGAAAGATTCGGCAATGGTCAAGCCCGTGAGCGCCACACGCAAGCGGTTGCCCGGCGGCTCGTTCATCTGACCATAAACCATGGCCACTTTGCTGTCGTCGAGCTTTTCGAGGTTCACTACGCCGGACTCGGCCATTTCGTGATAGAAGTCGTTCCCTTCGCGGGTACGTTCACCCACACCAGCAAACACCGACAAGCCCGAGTGCGCTTTGGCGATGTTGTTGATGAGCTCCATCATGTTCACGGTTTTGCCCACACCGGCACCACCGAACAAGCCAACCTTACCGCCCTTGGCGAAAGGACAGACCAAGTCGATCACCTTGATACCGGTTTCCAACAGCTCTTGCGAAGGGCTCAACTCAGAATAGCTGGGCGCCTTGCGGTGAATGGATGCCGTTTCTGCATTGGTAATCGGCCCACGCTCGTCGATCGGGCGACCCAATACGTCCATGATGCGGCCCAATGTCGGGCGACCAACCGGCACGGTAATCGATGCGCCGGTGTTGTATACCTGCATGCCGCGACGCAAGCCGTCAGAAGAACCCAAGGCAATGGTGCGTGCAACGCCACCGCCCAGCAATTGTTGAACTTCCAGCGTCAGCTCGGAACCCTCCATTTTCAGGGCATCGAAAATCTTGGGCATTTCGCCTTGCGCGAACTCTACGTCAACCACCGCGCCAATGCACTGGACGATTTTTCCTTGGGCTGCCTTTACCTGCGTAGTCATTGGAATTCCTCTATTTTCACAATCTTTGTTTCGCCTGTTTGCTATTTACGCATCAAACAAACGAAACATTGTTCAACACCGTCGCCACAACAAACACATCACTTCTGTAACTTGCGCTTTAACGCCCATTAAACGGCGGCAGCACCTGCCACGATTTCGGAAAGTTCGGTCGTAATAGCCGCCTGTCGCGTTTTGTTGTACAACAACGTAAATTCATTGATAACGTTTTTAGCGTTATCGCTCGCAGCTTTCATAGCTACTGTGCGCGCCGATTGCTCGGAAGCCATGTTTTCTGCCACGGCCTGATAAATCAACGATTCAACATAGCGCACCAGCAAATCGTCAATCACCGCTTGCGCATCAGGCTCATAGATGTAACTCCAACCACCCTGCTTGCGCTCTGGCGCTTCATGCTCGCCCTCAACACCTTTAGCTGCGTTAGTAGCCACTTGCTCATCGCCATGAATATCTTCACGCTTCAATGGCAACAAGCGCTCAACCACTGGCTCTTGCTGCATGGTGTTGATGAAGCGTGTGTAGCACAGATAAACCTCGCTCAGTTCACCTTGAGCATACGCATCCAGCAAGACCTTGATGGGGCCAATCAGCTTTTCCAAGCGTGGCGTATCACCCAATTGCACAGCATGTGCGACCACCTGAGCCCCCATGCGGTTGAGAAAAGCCAAGCCTTTCCCACCGATGGCGACGGTTTTCACGCTTTTTTTCTGGGCCTGCAGGTCACGAATTTTGGCGGTTATGGCACGCAAGATATTGGTATTCAAACCACCGGCCAGGCCTTTATCACTCGTGACAATAATCATGCCTACAGTAGGAACATCATGATTATCACGCATGAAAGCGTGCATGTATTCAGGGTTGGCACGCCCCAAATTGGCAGCAATTTCGCGAACTTTTTCGCTATACGGGCGGGCTGCACGCATCCGCTCCTGCGCTTTACGCATTTTGGAGGTGGAGACCATCTCCATGGCCTTGGTGATCTTTCGGGTGTTTTGCACCGATTTGATCTTGCCACGTATTTCCTTGCCTGCAGCCACGCTTTATTTCTCCCGTATCAAGCAAAGGTTCTCTTGAAGGCTTCGATGGCACTAGCCAATTCAGCCTCATCTTTGCCTTCCTTGTCAAACGCCTTGTTTTCTTCCAGACGTTGAATCAAGGCCGCATGCTTATCTTTCAAATAGGCGTGCATGCCTGATTCAAATACCAAGACCCGCTTGACATCGACATCATCCAGATAGCCTTTGTTGACGGCGAACAGCGAAGCCCCCATCAAGCTGACAGGCAATGGGTTGTATTGCACTTGCTTGAGCAACTCGGTCACGCGCGCACCGCGATCCAGCTGCTTCTTGGTGGCTTCGTCCAGATCAGAAGCAAACTGCGCGAAAGCAGCCAATTCACGATATTGGGCAAGGTCGGTACGGATACCGCCAGACAAACCTTTGATCAACTTGGTTTGTGCCGCAGAACCTACGCGCGACACAGAAATACCCGCGTTAATCGCCGGACGAATACCCGCGTTGAACAAACTGGTTTCCAGGAAGATCTGACCATCGGTAATCGAAATCACGTTGGTCGGAACGAAAGCGGACACGTCACCCGCTTGCGTTTCAATAATCGGCAGCGCCGTCAGCGAACCTGTCTTGCCCTTAACCTCACCTTTAGTGAAGGCTTCAACGTATTCGGGGTTTACACGAGCAGCACGCTCCAGCAAGCGGCTGTGCAGATAGAACACATCACCAGGATAGGCTTCGCGCCCCGGCGGACGGCGCAACAGCAAGGATACTTGGCGATACGCCACAGCTTGCTTGGACAAATCGTCATAAACAATCAGAGCGTCTTGACCACGATCGCGAAAGTATTCGCCCATGGTACAGCCGGAGTAGGCGCTGACATACTGCATAGCAGCTGATTCAGATGCCGAAGCCGCCACCACAATGGTGTACTCCATTGCGCCGTGCTGCTCCAGTGCGCGCACCACGTTCTTGATCGACGACGCCTTCTGGCCGATGGCGACGTAGACGCAGACCATGTTCTGGCCTTTTTGATTGATGATCGTATCAATGGCAACAGCCGTTTTACCAGTTTGGCGGTCACCAATGATCAATTCGCGCTGACCGCGACCAATCGGCACCATGGAGTCAATCGACTTCAGACCCGTTTGCATCGGCTGGGAAACCGATTGACGCGCAATCACACCAGGTGCAACCTTTTCGATCACGTCGGTCATTTTGGCGTTAATCGGACCCTTGCCATCGATAGGCTGCCCCAGAGCATTGACTACACGACCAATCAATTCGGGACCAACAGGCACTTCCAAAATACGACCAGTGCACTTAACACGATCGCCTTCGGAAATGTGCTCGTACGCACCCAAAATCACCGCGCCAACAACATCGCGCTCCAGGTTCAAGGCAAGGCCATAAGTCGTAGACCCATCAGGCGCAGCTGGAAACTCCAGCATTTCACCCTGCATGGCGCCCGACAGCCCCTCAATGCGGCAAATACCATCAGTCACAGTCACTACTGTGCCTTGATTGCGTACGTCAACCGTTTCAACAATGCCCTGGATGCGGCTTTTGATTTGTTCAGAAATGTCTGCAGAATTGAGCAGCATGACGCTTTCCTTCTTTCCTTGAATCACACCAGCCGCCGCTTAAACAGCCAGTGCCTGTTTCATTTTCTCGATACTGCTCTTGACCGAGCCGTCCAGCACGTTATCGCCCACGACAACGCGGATGCCACCGATCAGCGAAGGATCTTCAACCACCCGAAAGTCCAATTTCGATTGGAAGCGGGCTTCGAGCTTCTCCTTCAAGCCTTGGATCTGCGCATCAGTCAAGGGGAAGGCACTGTAGATCACTGCCTGCTCGGGCACGCCAGAAGCCTTCTGGCCTACTGCGCCCTGCAACTGGCGCGCCGCCTCAGCACGCGCGCCTTCCACACCGCCTTCCAATACCGCACGCAGCAAATTCTCCAGGGACGTTTGCGCCATGATATTGCCCCCTTCGATTACAGCTCGGCCTTGAGACGCTCAAGCAAATCTGCATGGACGCTGGCATTGATTTCTTTGCGCAAAATCTGCTCGGCGCCTTTGACAGCCAGTGCAGACACTTCTGCACGCAGAGAATCGCGCACTTTGATGGCTTCTTGCTGCGCTTCAGCCTTGGCCGAAGCGATGATGCGAGCCGCTTCTTCGCTGGCCTTGACTTTGGCTTCTTCAACAATTTCCTGCGCACGGCGCTCGGCATCGGCACGCTGGCTGGCCGCTTCGGTACGCATGGCAGCCAATTGCTCTTCCACCTTGCTGTTCATGTCTTTGACTTCTGCTTTGGCCTGATCGGCAGCGGCCAGGCTGTCAGCCACTTTCTTGGCACGCTCATCCAAAGCTTTGACGATGGGTGGCCATACAACTTTCACGGTAAAAATGCACAGAACCGCAAAAACCAGCATCTGAAAAAATAGAGTGGCATTGATACTCATCTGAAATATCCTTCAAATTGTTGCCAATGGAGCAGCTTTTACTCTTAAACCTGGAAGGGGCTGGCAAAAGCAAACAACAGCGCGATGGCAACGCCGATCAGGAAGGCCGCATCAATCAGACCCGCCAACACGAACATTTTGGCCTGCAGATCGTTCATCAATTCAGGCTGGCGAGCCGAAGACTCCAGAAATTTGCCGCCCATCAAGCCAATGCCCATGGCAGCGCCCAAAGCACCCAAGCCCACGATCAAACCACAAGCCAGCGCAACCAGACCAACTACGTTTTCCATTTAAGACTCCCGATAAAAAGTTAAAAAGTGGATGAATGAACGAATGCAAAACTCAATGCTTGTTATGTGCTTGGCTGATGTAGATCAACGTGAGCATCATGAAGATGAAGGCCTGCAGGGTAATGACGAGAATGTGGAAGATCGCCCAGATGGAGCCAGCGGCCAAGTGCGCAATACCCAAGCCGATGTACAGACCACTGAAACCTTTCCAAGCCCCGCCCAGCAAGGCAATCAGCATGAACACCAATTCCCCCGCAAACATGTTTCCGAACAGCCGCATGCCATGAGAGATGGTTTTGGAGCCATATTCGATGATCTGCATGATGACGTTGATCGGTGCAATCGCGATGTTGTCGCCAAAGGGCGCGCTGATCAGCTCATGCCCCCAGCCGCCAAGTCCCTTGATCTTGATGTTGTAGTAGATAGAGAGCAGGAACACCGAAAGAGACATACCCAGCGCAGCCGACAAATCCGCCGTTGGCACCACGCGCAAATAGGCGTGATGCGGATCATGCCCCGCAGCCTCATAAGCCTTGGCCCAGCCGAACGGCAGCAGATCCACAGGCAGCAAGTCCATGGCATTGAGCAGGAAAATCCACAAGAACACGGTCAGAGCCACAGGCGTGACCACACGCAAGCTCTTCTCATTGTGAATCAGGCCACGCGCCTGCTTATCGACAAACTCAACCAGGATTTCGATGGCCGCTTGGAAGCGCCCCGGCACACCCGAAGTCATCTTGCGCGCACCGAGCCACATGAAGAAGCAGGCCAGCACTCCCAAAACGATGCTGAAAAACACCGAATCGGCATTGAAAATGCCGAAATCGACGATTTTGGTCTGCTGAACAGGCTCCAGCGCAAAGTTGTACTGCAAATGTTGCAAATGGTGCCTGATATATTCACCTGCCGTTTGCTCACTAGCCATAAAAGAACTCCAGATCAAATATCCGTTTTCAAAACCACTTGCGCCGATTGGGGCTTGCGCAGGCGATCCACCAAGAACGCCAACCAATAAGCCTTAACCACCACAACAAATGCCACCAGCATTGTCAGCCAGCTCAGGTTAAGCACCATGCGAGCCGCCACCAAGAGCAATGCGATTGACAACAGCAATTTCACCAGTTCCCAAGCGAAGATAGACGCAAAGCCCATAAGGGCTTGAGCGCCGCGCGGCAGGTCTTTCAACATCCACATCGTGATGCGATAACCCGCCACACACAGCAACGAAGGCAGCAGACTGGCGAACACCCCGCACGCTATAGAAAGACGCACAGGCCGATCCAAATCCACAAGCCAACTGCCCAACAGCAACAGCACAGCAATCAAAGCCTGCATGGCTACGGGCAGCCAAGGCGACATCGCGTGCGTTTTGGCGCGCCAAGCATTGGCCTGTTCGGCTGTCAAAGGCTTGGCTTCGCGATCTCCTTCGGGCTGTTCCATCACTTCCTTGTGCATACCGAAACACCTTTTTATAAGCAGCGATCCTGTATACAACCGGGAACATCTCGGCGCAGATTATACCCAGCAATAGGGCTATTTCCGGGCCGCGCTGACGGGTGTTTTTCTTGGGGATTGCGCATGCGCTTCGAGCGCTGAAAACAGACATAACCTCGGCGGCAAAAGCTGCTCACGTACCGCATTGCCAAACATAAACGTATACCAAGGAGGTTGCAGCAAGCAAGGCGTGTGAGAGGGGCGAAGCGCATCAGCTTACGCCAAGAGATCAAGCCCTTTCGGGAAGGCCATAGGCGAACCCTCAAGCAAAAGACAAGCCTCTGGGTCTGATGGCCGCTTTGCTGGATATGTCCTCAAGCACTCGACAAGGCGGGCAGGCCTGTTTCTCAACAAGCCCATGCCTCAGTGCAAATTGCCCAGTGCCCAAGCTGCGTGCACATGCAACCGCAACTCATGTGGCGTTTTGCACGCCCGCGCAAGGCCAACATAGCACCACTCGCTTCGTGCACGCTGCCAGAAAGGGCTGTCATTCAAACGCTTTTCTGCTTTTTAGATCACGCACACAAGCGGTTCCAAGAATCAGCCCCAGTCAGAAGCGAACTCGGCTTTTTCGTCTTGGCATCAACCCGCACGCGGCTGTGCTTTTTGCGCAACGCTCGCCCTTGCTTGCTGCGCCGACAACATGCGCTCAACTTCCAATGTGCTTGGGTGATGCGGGTAACGTTTTTGCAGGCTGCGCAGCACAGCCCGTGCCTGCTCGTGCTTATCCAAGCCTTGATGCAAAACACGCGCAATCAGGGCATAGACATCTGGCACCAAAGGATGACGGGGAAAGCGCCGATCAAACCCGCGCAACAGTTGCAGTGTCAAAGTGCTGTCGTGCGTTTTCCAAGCGTCTTTGGCCAGCACCCACGTCACCGCTGCGCTATCGGGCAGGTAGTTTGGCGCTTTGTGGGTGCAGTCTTTGTACACCTGCAGGGCCTCGGCGCAAGAGCGGTTTTTCATCAGCAATTCGATGAATCGCTGCCCATGCCGCTGCAGCTCGTCACCTTGCGCATCCAACACAAGCACACGGTGATAGCGCCGGTGGTCGGCAAGACTCTCGGAGCGCTCTTCCACCCATTGCCGCGCTTGGGCGATGGCACCAGGCAAATCACCTTGCTGCACCATGCGCGAGACAATCACATCACGCTGGCGCGCTTCTTCGCGGGGCGCCGATAAAGGTTGGCGCTCTTCCTCTTCACCCGTGTATTCGTTGACCACGTCAATATCCAGCGTCTGGTGGTATTGATACATGGTGTAGCCGATCAGCGCCGCATTGACCCAGAAGAAGTAAATGAAAACCGCCGTCAACCCCGGCAGCAGCAACCACATCGGAATGATTTGCTGCAACAGGCCCGCCGCTGCAAAGCTGCCCTGCATCAGCAGAAAGGTGAGGGCACACAACACCAGATAAGGCCAGCCAATGCCCGCGACGCAGCGCCACAGCTCTTGCGGGTTGATGGCCAAGGCCAGACTGTGCTCTTTGATCAGCACCATCATCGTGGCCGGCAGCAACAGAGCAAAGATCAAAAAGGCCACAGGCGCAATTTCCGGCACGGTGCCGATGACGACGAACAAGGCGATCAGCTGGATGAAGATGGCGCCCACGAATTTCCAGGGCAGATTTTTCCAGTCCTCCTCTTCTTCCATCGGGGCATAGTCATCGAGCTTAAAGATGCCGTAAGACGAGAGCGCAGCAATTTTGAAGGCGTAGCGCCCCACAGACAGCGCAATCAACAAGCCCACGACCAAATTCAGCAGTGGCACATACAAGAACAAGCTGCAGGCGGCCAAGCCCAAGGCATAACTCAAGGACTCGGTCTGCAAAGGCAGCAGAAAAAACTTGTTCAACCGTTGCCAAAAAGGCGGAATGGCGACTTGGGGAGCAATCACTTCGGAAGACATTGAACAGAACAAACAGAAACCGCTGAAACAACAATCTCAACAACAAAAAAGAGCAAGCCCCCACGCACAAGGATGCGTATTCAGCATTGAGCCAAGACGACAGGACACCTCAGAATCACGGCCCGCCACTCATGCAGAACCGCCATAGCACATCGGCTATGCGCTGTTGCCTTCGTGATCGACCACTGTTCCAACAACAGGCAGCCCACCATCAGTTAGCCATTCAAAGCACCCAACACACACAAAACCATCTGCGCAATTGGGCACTTTTTTACCCATACAAAGCAGCTACCACCGCTCGTTCGCATCCTCAGCAAGCGCTGCGTTTAACGTTCATTAGCCCAAGGCATCACAGCCATTCGCCATAAGCCATTGCAGATGCGCTTGGCAATCCAAATGCTCTGCGTCAAGCAGCACTGCCTGCGCTCACTGCCGGATTTCACCCTGCCCCAACACCACGTATTTGAGCGAGGTCAGCCCCTCGATCCCTACCGGGCCACGGGCGTGGAATTTGTCGGTGCTGATGCCGATTTCCGCCCCCAGCCCGTACTCAAAGCCATCGGCAAATCGCGTGCTGGCATTGACCATGACGCTGCTGCTGTCCACCTCGCGCAAAAAGCGCTGGGCATGGCCGTGGTGGTTGGTCACGATGGCTTCGGTATGGCGCGAGGAGTAGCGGTTGATGTGGCTGATGGCTGCATCCAGATCGTCCACCACGCCAATGGCGATGATAGGCGCCAGGTATTCGGTGCGCCAATCGTCCTCGCTCGCCTCGACCAATTGCGCATCACGCGTGTCGGGGTGGTCGCGCAAAATCGCCAGGGCGATGGGGTCGCAACGCATTTCCACACCCTTGTCTTTGTAGACTTTGCCGATGCGGGGCAAAAACTCGGCTGCCACACCGCGTGCCACCAACAGGCTTTCGGTGGCGTTGCAGGGGCTGTATTTCTGCGTTTTGGCGTTCACGGCAATTTTCACGGCCATGCTCAAGTCACAAGGGTCGTCCACATAAGTGTGGCAATTGCCATCCAGGTGTTTGATGACAGGCACTTTGGCCTCTGCGCTGATGCGCTCAATCAGGCTCTTGCCGCCACGAGGGATGATCACGTCCACATACTGCGGCATGGCGATCAGCTGGCCCACGGCTTCGCGGTCGGTTACAGACACCAGTTGCACGGCCTCGGCTGGCAGGCCCGTGGATTCAAGCGCCTGTTGCACCAAGGCCGCCAGGGCTTTGTTGGATTCAATCGCTTCGCTGCCGCCGCGCAAAATGCAGGCGTTGCCACTTTTGATCGAGAGGCTGGCCGCCTCAATCGTGACGTTGGGGCGGCTTTCAAAAATCATGCCGAACACGCCAATCGGCACACGCATCTGCCCCACGCGAATGCCACTGGGCCGCTCTTGCAAGCCCGTGATGGCGCCAATCACATCGGGCATGGCCGCCAGTTGCAAGCACCCTTCTTGCAGCGTGCTGATGACCTTGTCCGTGAGCCGCAGGCGATCAACCATGGGCGCGCTCAGGCCCGCAGCTTCGGCTCGCGCCACGTCTTGGGCATTGGCCGCTTGCAAGAAATCGTCCTGCTCAGCCAGCAAATCCGCCAGCGCATGCAAGGCCGCATTTTTTTGCGCAGCCGAAGCCGCCGCCATCTGCGTAGCCGCTTGGCGGGCCTGCTGGCCCAGCGTTTCCATCAAAGCAGCCACATCGCCGTATTGGGCATCGGTAGAAGATGACATGCGCGCCTTTCAGACAGATTCAATCAATCGAAAAATGGATCGGAAATTATAGGAAGCAAGCTTTGAATGCACTGCATCAGGCTTTCCCTGAAATCGCAAGAATGGCCGCGCGCCCTGTGCACATATTGCCCTTCTTGCATCAGGCAACTTCAAGCAGATCGCAGCGCGCGGAACGCTTGCTCCGCTACACTTTGCAACATGACTACCCATTCCCAGCCCCCGCACGACGCCAGCCCCACCGTTGTGCGCGACGCGCAGGCTCCGGCCCATTACAACCCGCTGGCCAAACAAAAAGCGGCGGCCAAACTGAGCCGTATTCCGGTCAAGGTAGAGCCGCACCCCAGCCTGCCCAAGCCGGATTGGATTCGCGTCAAAGCCGGCAGCCCCAACACGCGCTTTTACGAAATCAAAGACATCTTGCGCCAGAACCGGCTGGTCACGGTGTGCGAAGAGGCATCCTGCCCCAACATCGGCGAGTGCTTTGGCAAAGGCACGGCTACCTTCATGATCATGGGCGACAAATGCACGCGCCGTTGCCCCTTTTGCGACGTGGGACACGGCCGTCCCGACCCGCTGGATGCCAACGAGCCCGAGAACCTGGCACGCACCATCGCAGCCCTGCAACTCAAATACGTGGTCATCACCAGTGTGGACCGCGACGACCTGCGCGACGGCGGCGCACAGCACTACGTGGACTGCATTCGCCGCACGCGCGAATTGTCGCCCCGCACGCAGATCGAAGTACTCGTGCCAGACTTTCGCGGCCGCGATGAAAAGGCGCTGGATATTTTGCAAAACGCCCTGCCAGATGTGATGAACCACAACCTCGAAACCGTGCCGCGCCTATATCGTCAGGCACGCCCAGGTGCCGACTACGCCTTCAGCCTGAACCTGCTCAAGAAGTTCAAGGCGCGCTTCCCGCACATCCCAACCAAAAGCGGTCTGATGGTGGGCCTGGGCGAAACGGATGAGGAAATTCTTGAAGTGATGCGCGACATGCGCGCCCACGGCATCGACATGCTCACCATCGGGCAATATCTGGCGCCATCGAGCAGCCATTTGCCCGTCAAGCGCTATGTGCATCCCGACACCTTTCGCATGTTTGAAGAAAAAGCGCGCGAAATGGGCTTTAGCCACGCCGCGATTGGCGCGTTGGTGCGATCCAGCTACCACGCCGACCGCCAGGCACAGGCTGCTGGGGTTGTTGCTTAGAGGCAAAAGCAACTAGCATCCCTGCTCATAAAAAACCTCTGCGCACCCCAAGCCCGGTACCTCCGCAAACCACTTTCCGCACCGGTGACGGAGCGCTGTTTTCTACAAAACAAAGCGCGCGGTGCAAGACAAATCTTGCAGAGACCGCTTCGTGGCATGGCTTGCTTTTGTGATGCAGGTGCTTCATCTCCCACCCACGCCCTCTTGCCAATCGCCCTGCATCAAAAAAGTATCGCAAGGTTCTCAAAACCCTTCATCAAGCAAATCACTGGCATATCTGGCGATCTGGTTCACAAGCAAAACCACTTATCAACACAATAAAAAAGCGCCTGCATTTGCAGGCGCTTTTTTGGGATGCTCTCGCTACTTCGTTGAGCAGTAGCGAGAAATCCTGCCAGCAGGCTTATGCCCGTGTTTCCTCTGGGGAGAGGATGTAATCGTCGATCACTTCGGATTGCTTGAACTTGGGCTTCTTGACCAAGTAAGCCAGCACGAAGGAGATAGCGATCAAGCCGATAGCCGCATAGTAAGCGATGTGATAGCTTTGTGTTGCGGGCAGGCCATTGTCGATGACGTATTTCTTCGAGAACTGGGCAATGGTCGGGCCGATGATCAGCGACAGACCCCAGCCTGTGTACACGACACCGTAGTTGGCACCGTAGGACTTCAGACCCCAGTAGTCAGCCACCAGAGAAGGTGTTGTGGACATCACGGTACCGTAAGCCACACAGGTGATGATCGTGCCGATGAAGATCATGGTCGGTGTGGTGTACCAGTGGAACAGGAACATGTTGATGGCCTGCACCGTGTGGATGATGTAGTAAGTAGGCTTGCGTCCGATCTTGTCAGACAGCATACCGCCCAGCGAACGGCCCGTGGCGTTGGAGATGGAGGCCACAACCACCATCACACTGACCAAGGCTTTTACCGCAGCACCGTAAGGGCCATCTTCACCACCACCTTGCACACGCATGATGTCCGAAGCGTTGGAAATCACCATCGCGCCAGCAGAGCAGTAGAAAGCGTAAATGAAGAACAACATCCAAGTCTGGGGGTGCTTGACCATGGCGCTCAGGCCGATGGAAGCAGACTTCTTCATGTTCTCTTTAACGGGCTTGCTGGGATCAACAGGCAGCTCGGGGTACTTGTAGCCAGCAGGCGGGTTCACCACGTTGAAGGCAGCGATGGTACCCAAGATCAGGATCAACACGCCCAAGGTCATCAGCGTTTTTTCCAGCGACCAGTTGAGCTGCTTCAGGAAGAAAATTTCCAGTGGAGCCAACCACAGGGCGCCCAGACCGAAACCAGCAACCACCAAGCCGTTAACCAGACCTTTTTTGGAGGGATGGAACCACTTCATGGCAGCCGCACGGGGGCAGGCGTACACAAAGCCGATACCGTTACCCACCAACATGGTGAAGATGATGGTGAACATCAGCGGCTGGTGTGTAAAGAAACTACACAGAATGGCACCGCCGCCCACCATCAAGATACCGGCAAAAATCACCTTGGTCGGACCCAGTTTGTCTTGCAACCAACCGGCCAAAACCACAATCAAAGCGGAAGCAAAACCGCCGTAGGCATAGGGCCAGCTCAGCTGGGTAATGTCCCACTCTTTGTAAAGGCGGTCAGCGGCATCTGCCGCTCTGGCCACGCCTTCTGCGTATCGTGCCGAACGATATTCCAGAATATCTTTCAGGTTGGACCATGTATACAGAATACCGATACTGAAGTTGGACAGTACTCCGAAAAGCAGGACGCGCCAGCCCTTTCGTTTTTTCTCCGCATCAGTCATCGTATCTGCTGGAACTGTTTCCGTTAGATTCGCCATCGTTTTTCCTCGATTCCTGCGGTTATGCGACTAGCCGTCAACTCCCGCATGGTTCCCGTTATGCGCTCGAACCGTTATTGAAAAATTGAACAACAAAAACTGCAATGGCCGCCTGAACAAAACACCTTTGCAACAGCGCCGGGAGCACCGGCACGACGCGCTGCAAAAGCTTTTACCCGCTGCTTGCGCAACAGGTGCCTTGATCCAGGCTGCCTAGCAGGTAACAATTCTATACGCCAAAAACGCCGTTTGCGAAATACCGATTACAGTTTGTCGGATATTTATGCCAGCGCGCCAACGGCGGCAAAAAAGCTCTTTGAGCTTTGCCAGAAACAGACTGTCAGGCGTCGATACAATCTGCCGCAGCCTGCGTCGGCTGGTGCGCCCGCCACACAGGCCAGCCATGCGCCAGGCCAAGCGCCCTGCGGCTTTGGCACCCACGTTGCGGCGGCCCCTTGCAGCATTGGATCTGATCTGCCCAGCGTGCCAAGTCCCTTCTTCCTTCTTTTTTGAACCTGCGAGAGCAAAGCCTCATGGCCAAGATTTTCTGCATCGCCAACCAAAAAGGCGGCGTTGGCAAAACCACCACCAGCGTGAACCTGGCGGCCGGTTTGGCACGCCTGGGGCAGCGCGTGCTGCTGATTGATCTGGATCCGCAAGGCAACGCCACGATGGGCTCGAACGTGGACAAGCGCCAGCTCGCCCACAGCGTGTACGACGTGCTGCTGGAGCAAGCCAGCGTGGCCCAGGCCAGCGTGGCCGCCGACAAATGCGGCTACCAATTGCTGGGCGCCAACCGCGAGCTGGCGGGCGCCGAGGTGGAGCTGGTGGATGAGGAGCGGCGCGAAACCCGCTTGAAAGAAGCCCTGGCCAAGGTCGATGCCGATTACGACTTCATCCTGATCGATTGCCCGCCTGCGCTGAGTCTGCTCACCCTCAACGGCCTGTGCGCCGCGCACGGCGTGATTGTGCCGATGCAATGCGAATACTTCGCGCTGGAAGGGCTGACCGACCTGGTCAACACCATCAAGCAGGTGCATGCCAACCTCAATCCGCAGCTCAAGGTCATTGGCCTGTTGCGCGTGATGTTCGACCCACGCATCACCCTGCAACAGCAGGTGAGCGAGCAGCTCAAAAATCACTTTGGCGACAAGGTGTTCAACACCGTGATTCCGCGCAATGTGCGCCTGGCCGAAGCGCCCAGCTACGCACTGCCCGGCGTGGTGTTTGACCCCAATGCCAAGGGCAGCAAAGCCTTTGTCGAATTTGCCGCCGAGATGGTGGAGCGCATCAAAAGCTTGTGAACCAAGGCTGTGCTTGGCACATGGCCGCACGCACTCATGCCCGGCATGCGCACTGCACACATGTCGCAGCCCTCCCCCCATTCGAATTCGACCTCTTGCGCTGATCTCAAAGCCGCACCAAGCCACCCCACCAAAACACAGAGGCAACGCACAGCAGCGCCCACACAAGGCCACAGCTCTTTTTAGGCACAATGTGCCCAATCAATGTGTGCAAGCTGCTGCGGCTGATCGCGTAAACCACGCGGCACGTCACCGATGCTCACATCTGGCGCCACTGACGCGCCCGTTTCGCACCAGATTCTTCGGTACATTTCAGCCGCATTCACCGATTGTTGAAAAGGAATACGCATCTCATGGCAAGCAAGAAAAAAGGCTTGGGCCGTGGGCTGGAAGCCCTGCTCGGCCCCAGCGCCAGCGCCCCGACTGAAACCACCCGCGCCGATGGCGCCCCAGCCGAATTGCCGCTCAAAGACATGGTCGCCGGGCAATACCAGCCGCGCACACGCATGGACGAAGGTGCGCTGTACGAGCTGGCCGAAAGCATCAAGGCGCAAGGCATCATGCAGCCCATTCTGGTGCGCAAACTCGCCAAAGGCCCCAATGCGGGCAAGTACGAAATCATCGCGGGCGAACGCCGCTTTCGCGCCGCGCATCTGGCTGGTTTGAGCCACGTACCCGTGCTGGTGCGCGATGTGGACGACCACGCCACCGCTGCCATGGCGCTGATCGAAAACATGCAGCGCGAAGACCTGAACCCGCTCGAAGAGGCCCAAGGCCTGCAACGCCTGATTGGCGAATTCGGCCTCACGCACGAGCAAGCAGCACAAGCCGTAGGCCGCAGCCGCAGTGCCACCAGCAACTTGCTGCGCTTGCTGAATCTAGCTGAACCCGTGCAAACCATGCTGCTGGCCGGTGACATCGAGATGGGCCACGCGCGCGCCCTGCTGGCGCTGGAGCGCGGTGCGCAAATCACTGCGGCCAATCAAATCAGCGGCAAGAAACTTTCGGTGCGCGAGGCCGAAAGCCTGGTTAAACGCCTGAGCGCCAATTTCGAGCTAACGAGCCAAAAGCCCCGCGACAAAGCCAAATCGGCCGATGTGCGCCGCGTGGAAGAAGAGATCTCTGACCTGCTGATGGCGCAGGTAGAAGTGCGCATCAAAAAACGCGTCAAGCGACACGGCAAAACAGAAGAAGCGGGCGAACTGGCGATTCAATTCGGCTCCATCGACGAGCTCAACGGCCTCATCGCCAAGCTGCGCGGGCCAGCGGCATAAGCCGAAAAAAACCAGCGGCCAACCGCTGCCACGCAAGCGCCCGACCCACGCAACACGCCCTACAATGCGGGGGCTTTTTGCCGCCAATACTGCCCATGACATCCACCTCGGCCGCGCCGAAATCCCCTCTCGCATTTCTTCTTTGGCTGACTACGCCTCTGGGTATTGCCGCGACCATTTCGCTCACACTGCATTTGGTCGCCGTACCCGTAGCAGTAAGCCAGCTCCATCGCCTCGCGCCCAGCTTCTACAACCGTTTGCTGGAAGAAACACCGCTGGAGGTGATTCTGGTCAACGCCACAACCGACGAAGCGCCCAGCGAAGCGCAGGCTGTGGCCCAACACAATCTGGCGGGCGGCGGCAATCTGGATGAAAAAGGCGTCTTTGCAGCATCCCCTTTGCTGCCTTCTCTACAAGACGTCTTTGGCACGGAACTCGCCCCAACCAATAGCCAAACAGAAAATGAGAGCCAAAGCGATGGGCCATCCATCCAGCAACTGGCAGACATGCAACGCGAGCAGATGGACTTGCTCGCTCAAGTCAAGCGACAAATCGACAGCTTAAGCGCAGCAGTTGAGCAACTGCCTGAAGGCTCCGCTGAAGCACAAGAGCAGGAAAAAAAGCGTCAGCTTTTGCTTAGCACACTCGGAAAAATCGAACGTCGCATCCAGTACGAAAACTCGCGCCCGCGCCGCCGCTACATCGCGCCTTCTACCGTCAAGGGGCCGCAGGCGCTGTATTACGACAAGCTCAAAACCAAGATCGAAGAAAAAGGCACGGCCAACTTCCCCACGCACAATGGCGTCAAGCTTTATGGCGAGCTGATTCTGCACATCGTCATCAACCACGATGGCCGCGTGATCGAAACGCAGGTGATGCGCAGCTCGGGCAACCGCATGCTCGATCGCCGCGCCGAAGCCATTGCCGTAACGGCCGGGCCCTTTGGCAAGTTCGACCCCGCCTTGCGCCGCTACACCGATCAGCTGGGCGTGGTTTCGCGCTTCAAGTTCGAACGCAACAACACCCTGTCCACGCAAGTCGGCTCTACGCAAGAACTAGTCGACGCGGCAGAAAGCAGCAGCCCTTAAACACTCGCTTCATGGCCTGAGCATGAGGCGCTTGGCTTGGATGGAATGCGCAGCCAATCGCTCTCGTTTCAAGCCATTGGTGTACACCCAAAATCCGCTATTTAACGCCCGGCCTGCTCTTTTGATTGTTGCCATTCCGGGCAACTGGCTGGCAGCAGCTCAAACCGCGCAAAACCTGATGCCCTGGCGCAGCTTGCATGGCCGCTGGCACCAGTTTTCTTTTGATTCTTTTTGATCGCCCAAATCGCATGACTGACACCACCCACTACGCCGTCATCGGCCACCCGATTGCGCACAGCCGCTCGCCCTGGATCCATGCCCGCTTTGCCGAGCAAACCGGCCAATCCATCGCGTACGAGGCCATCGACAGCGCGCCCGACGCCTTTGCCGCCACCTTGCAACGCTTGCAAAAAGCGGGCTACGGCGGCTGCAATGTGACGGTGCCTTTCAAACACGAAGCCTTTGCCGCCGCGCAAAGCCACACGCCGCGCGCCACCCTGGCGCAAGCAGCCAACACCCTGGTGTGGCAGCGCGTGCCGGGCAAGCGTAGCAAGGTGCTGCATGCCGACAACACCGATGGCCCCGGCATCGTGCGCGACATCGTGTTCAACGCCGGCTTTGCTTTCGGGCGCTTGCACCTTTTGCTGCTGGGCGCGGGCGGCGCAGCCGCCGGTGTGCTCAATGCGCTGATCGCCATCTGCCCGGCCAGCGTGACCGTGGCGAACCGCGATTTGGGCAAAGCCCGCAGCCTGGCCGAGCGCCATTACGCCTGGGCCAATATGCATGCGGTGGCGCTGCACAGCTGCACGCTGGACGAAGCCCTGCACGGCAGCACGCAAGATGGCCCGGCCACTTTCGACCTGGTGATCAATGCCACCTCCAGCAGTTTGAGCGGCGAGCCGCTGGCTTTTCCGGCCGAAAAAATCAATGCCAACGGCATGCTCTACGACATGATGTACGGCCAAGCCGCCCAGCCTTTTTTGCAGTCGGTGCAACGAGCCGATATCAAACGGCGCGACGGCCTGGGCATGCTGGTGGAGCAAGCGGCGCTGTCGTTTGCGCTGTGGCGCGATGTGCGCCCCCGCACCGCGCCCGTGCTCGCCGAACTGCGCGCCCTGGTCGATGCAGAGCAGCCCGCCCAGCCCTGAAGAAAGCGCGGCCATGTCACGTTTCACCGCCAGCCTGCTGCGCATCCTGAAATGGATCGTACTGGCCGGCGTGTGCCTGCAGCTGTACTTCATCGCCCGAATCGGGCTGATGGTGTGGGTGGACCCGCAATCCACCAGCTTTCAGCGGTCTGAGCTGGCGCGGCTGGCGGCCAAAGGCCAAGCCGCCCGCTGGCAGCAGCAGTGGGTGCCTGACGAAGCGATCAGCGATCATCTCAAGCGCGCCGTCATCGCGTCGGAAGACGGCGATTTTCTCGACCACGGCGGCATCGATTGGGAGGCCATTCGCGCCGCACGCAGCCGCAACGCCGCCGCTCAAGCCAAGGCGCAAGCACAAACCGAGCGTGCCCAGCGCCAGCAAGAACTCGCGCAAAAACGCGCCCAGCGCCGCGTGGCGCGCCTGCAAAAAACAGGCCGCCCCGTCAGCCCCGCCTTGCAAGCCGCCGCCAGCGGGGCATCCGCGCCAGCGGCCGTGCAACCCAAGGTGTTTGGGGCCTCCACCATCAGCCAGCAACTAGCCAAGAACCTGTTTCTGTCGGGCGAGCGCACGCTGTTTCGCAAGGCGCAAGAGGTGGCCCTCACCTACTATCTGGAATGGCTGCTGGGCAAGCGCCGCATCCTTGAGATTTACCTCAACAGCGTAGAGTGGGGCGAAGGCGTTTTTGGCGCCGAGGCAGCGGCCCAGCACTACTTTGGCAAATCCGCCGCCCAACTCAGCGCGGCAGAAGCCGCCCGCCTGGCCGTGATGCTGCCACGCCCCAAATATTTTGAGCAGCACCGCCATTCGCGCTACCTCAGCTCGCGCTCTGCCACCATCACCGCATGGATGCGCGATGTGGATCTGCCCTGAAATCGGCTCTGTTTATCTGTGCTATGCCATTGATCTGTAGGCGCTTGTGCCGCGTTGGCTTGACTGACCCAGCGCCTGTTAGCAAGCCTTGTTCATAGCTTCCACACAAATGCTTTGTATTGTGAGTTGGATGGCGGTGTGCGCTTCATGGCCTCGCATTCCCTGCTTACCCCGCACAAACGATGTCCTGCGACGTCTACTCAGGCCACGCTGTGCGCTGTGATTTGCGCTTGGCATCTCTATTCGCCCTACCTATTGCCTTACGCTGAGGCCGCGCATCGTTTGCAGTGGACTGAGCCCAATCATCCCATCTGGAAACCGCTACAGCCCAGCAATTTGCCCTAGCGCCTTCATCCCATACCAGACAAAACAGGAAGCGCAAGCGGATTCCATCTCTGCCGCCTCAGCCACCTACGGCGCTCATCCCTTGCCTTTCGCTATCATCCACAGCCATGCACGCCTCTCTTTTAATGCCACACCCCGTTTTGTCAATTGAGCGCAACACTCGCTGTTCGCAAGGCATCGGCTCCAACCCTAAGAACGCCGCACCATGCGCATTCTTGGCATAGACCCCGGCTTGCGCACCACCGGCTTTGGCGTGATTGATGTGGTCGGCCAGCGCCTGCACTACGTGGCCAGCGGCACCATCGGCACCACGCCGCGTAGCAAACGCCGTGCGCTGGATGAAGATTTGCCCGACACCGGCAACTTGCCTGCCCGCATCCAGCTGTTGTGCGAAGGCATCACCGAAGTGGTGCAAACCTATCGGCCCACGGTGGCTGCGCTCGAAATCGTGTTCGTCAACGTCAACCCGCAGGCCACGCTCTTGTTGGGCCAAGCCCGCGGCGCCTGTTTGGCCACCCTGGTCAGCCAGCAGCTGCCTGTGGCCGAATACACCGCCCTGCAAATGAAAAAGGCCGTGGCTGGCCACGGACGCGCGGCCAAGTCGCAAATTCAGGAGATGGTGCGCCGCCTGCTGCAGCTCTCGGGCCTGCCCGGCACCGATGCGGCCGACG
>JAUMXD010000116.1 GCA_030529305.1 Allobrachymonas sp. | reverse complement strand
CTTCGATCTCGATGGCCTGAATGTTTTGCCAAGGGGGCACGGGCCAGCGCAGGGCCTCGAAAACGGCGCGCGCCAATGGGATGCGCGCGGCCAGCGCTGAGCGATTCTGGTAGGCCCATTGCCCGGCCAGCGTGAGAGCACCCAGCACGATGCCTGTGGCCAAACTGGCCCGCACCAAGGGCTTGCGCCAAAAGGCCCGGCGCTGCGCATCACGCATGAAGGCGAAGTTCTCGTCGCTGCTGGTCGTGGTTGTGACTGTGGCTGCAGGAGTAGTTGCAGCAACAGGCGCTGTGACAGTTGCATCGGCTGGCGCACTGTGTACGGGCGGCGCATCGCTTGCCGGTGCATTGCTGGATGCGGCTGTATGAGCGTTGGCTGGCGCTTCGACCTTGGTGGCGCTGCCGACGTCCGTGCGGGCATCGTTTTTGACTGTTGCTCGCTCGTGCGGAGCGTGCAAGGGCTCCTGCTCTTGCGGCTGGGCTGCGGGGGCTGACTCTGTGTTGGCAGATAAAGCCGGGAGCTGCTTGCTGCCGGAGCTTGGCGCGGGCGCTTTGGCCGTTGCCGGGGTGGGCAAGGCCGGCGGCTGTACAGGGGGCTTGGCCGCTGGAGCGGGCGCTGTAGCCGATGTGGACTTGAATGGGCGCAGCAGCGCCTGCCACAGGGCCTTGAGGCCACGGGGTTTTTTGCTGCGGGCCGAGCCGGATGCGCTGGAGCGTTTGCGGCGCGTGCCCGATTTGCTTTTCAGCCGCCGTTGTTCGCGCAGGGCACGGCGGCGCAGCAAGGCTTCGGCGTCCGACTCCGCTTTGGCCGCAGATGTTGTGGATGCAGATGTCGTGCGGGTATCGGAACGGTCGGTAGCCGATGCCTCTTTGCTGGTTGCGGCAGCTGGCTCAGCAGCGGGCTTGGCTTCCTCAGAGGGTGTGTCTGCATGGGCTTTTGCTGCAGCCGGTGTGGAAGAAGCTTCATCGGCTTTTTGGGAGGTGACGCTGGCAGCTGGCGTTTGGCTGGCGGCATTGGATGGCAGGGTTGCGTCCGATGCAGGCTGGTGCTCTGCTTCAGCTTCTTTTGTGGCGGCCTCAGTCGTTGATTCAGGCGTGGCCTGGGCAGATGCTGGCGCGAGAGCTGTAGCGCAAGCATCTGTGTTTGCAGAAGAGGGGCTGGGCGCCACATCGCCATCGGTGCTGTCGGGCTCGCCCTGTTGGGTGGAAGCGCTGCTTGCTTCTACTGTGCCTGCGCTGGCCGTTTGCACCGCGGCCTGGTCGCTGGTCTGGTCAGCGTTGGAGGTATCGCTATCGGCTGTTTCGGTGACGGCAGCTTCCTGGCTTTCTTCAGCCGCTTTTGGGGCGGCATGGCTCGGCACCAAGTCAGCCAGAGGTTGTGCGGAGCTATCTTGGCTGGTTGCCGCTTCAGGTTCCGTTGGCCTTGGGTCGTTGTCTAAGGGCTGGGCAATGATGGCAGGTGGCGTGCCAGACGCATCGTTGGCTTGCAAAAAGGCCGGCAAGACGGGAGCCACGGGCTGCGGGTTGGGGAAAGGTTCGCCTTCTTGCCATGGCAGAACGGCATGGCTGGGTAGGGCGGCAGAGGCATCGGCTGCGTCTGCATCAACTGCGGTTTGGGCTGCAGCTGAGGCAGGGGCTTCAGGCAGAGCGTCCCACTCCAGCATGGCGGGAGTGTCTTGCGCGGTGGCCGCACCGCTGCTGCTGGAGCGATTGTGTTCTTCGGCGCTGTTTTTGCTTGACTTGTGATGTGAGTCGGCACTTTCGGCTTCAACCTCATTTCGGATGGCTTTGCCACTTTCTGGCCGGGCTGGATGCGTATCTGCGTTTGCGGTGTTGGCTGCTTCGTGTGACTCAGATGCCTCTTGGCTGGCTGATTCGTTGGTGAGTGCCAACAACGCTGGGGGGGCTGCAAGGGCCTTGGTTGAATGGGTAGTGGGTGCTGCGAGTTCTAAGGAGGCGTTATTGGCTTGGGCCTCGTCTGCTTGGGCCTCGTCTGCGCTGCTGGCTGATGCCTTATATGTTTTTTCGGCTGTGGGCGTCGTGCTTGTGTCGGCCGCAGGGGGCGGCAAAGCCTTGCTGGCAGCTGCCTTTTTGGCGGCGATGATGGCCGCGATGCGTTCGATCATGCCGCCCGAGTGGGCTGGTTTGGCTGCTGCTGCGTTTGCTTCTTTGCCTGGTGTTGCGGGCTTGGCTTCAGTCGCTGTGTTAGTGCCTACTTCAGCGCTTGCCTTTTGTGCTGGCGGCTGGCTTGTGTCTGCCTTGGGGGGGTGAGGCGTTTCGCTTGCGGTTTGGACCTTGGCTTGCTCTGGAGTGGAGGCGGTTGTGGCAGCTGCAGATGGGGCAGGCGCAGCGTTGCTGCTTGCCGTGGTGTGTGCTGTGCTGGCCCCTACCGTTGTTTGCACGGTTGCCGTTGAATCGGTTTGTGGCAATTCATCGTCCACGACGATGGAAAGGGTCTCTTTGGCTTTGTAAACGGCTTGGCAATGGCCGCAGCGCACCCAGCCTTGGGCGATGCGCAGCTGATCGTCAACGATCTTGAAAGCGGTGCCGCAACTGGGGCAATGAGTGACATAACGCATGGTGTTGCATTGTAGGGCGGCAGGGCTGGCCTGCCGGGGCACATCTGTGCCCAGGCAGGTTGGCTGCTGTAGATGCGTTTGCGCGTGGAAGCCAGCCCCATGCAGGTGCGTAACTTTTGGCAGGCGAGTGGCTTTCTTGGCTAGAGGTGACTCATCCAGTGCAGCGGTGCCAAGCGCCCCAACCTGTGGGCATGCGTGTGCTCGTTTTCAGGCTGGGCGCTGGCCGGTAAGCAGCACCCAGCCGTCTTGCGTGTCGGCTACGGTCAGGGGCAGATAGGGGGCATAGGCCGCTTGCAGTTCTTGCGTTTGGCGTTCCAGAATGCCCGCCAGCACCAGATGTCCGCCAGGGGCCACATGCGCGCACAGCAGCGGGGCCAGCACTTTCAGCGGGCTGGCGAGGATGTTGGCAAGCACGATCTGGTATCGGCCTTGCGCTGGCTCCACCAGGTCGGGCAGGCCGCAGCGCACGCTGACCTGGTTGTTGGCGGCGTTGTCGCCTGTGGCCGTGACGGCGGCAAGGTCGATATCGACGGCATCAATGTGGGTGGCACCGAACTGGCCTGCGCCAATGGCCAGAATGCCCGAGCCGCAGCCGTAATCCAGCACGCTGGCGTCTTGCACCGCTTGTGCGTGGCGGGCCAGCCAGCGCAGGCACATGCAGGTGGTGGGGTGGGTGCCGGTGCCAAAGGCCA
>JAUMXD010000115.1 GCA_030529305.1 Allobrachymonas sp. | reverse complement strand
GGCTGGTGGGGCAGGGCACGGTGCAGTCTTTCGAAGGCGATTTGGACGACTACCAGCGTTACCTGCTGGATTTGGCGCAGCAGCGCCGCGAAAGCGCCGCAGGGGCAACCGGTATGGCTGCGGCTGCAACAACGCAAGCCGCCAAGCCGCTATCGGGCGGGGCTTTGCGCAAGCAGCAGCAAGCGCAGCGCCAGCAGTATTTGCAGCAGCGCCGCCCCTGGCAAAAACAGCTGGAGCAGGCCGAGGCCGACATGGTCGCTTTGGGCGCCGAAAAAAGCAAGCTCGAAGAACGCTTGTGCCAGCCCATGCCAGCTGATGAAATCGCCGCTGCAGGCAAACAGCTCAAAACCGTGCAGCAGCAGCTGGATGAGGCCGAGGAGCGTTGGCTGCAAGCCTCCAGCGAGCTGGAGGCGTTGGAGCAGCAACAGGAACGAGCGCTAGATCAATCAGCCGGGCAGGCGTAAGCGCACCAACCATCAGCCGATAAGAAAGAAGCAATCAGTGAAGGGTCAATGGGGGAGTCATGGGTAAGGCAGCAAGCCAATCAAATAGCAAAAACAGGCCCGCAATGCTTGGGGTTTGGGGCCGGGTTGGCTTTTGGGTCTTGGCTGTGGTGTTGGGGGCTGCCGGGTTGCCGGGTTGCCAGCCTACTACTCCTGTTGGCGGGCCAAGTGCTGCGCAGCAGGGGGCGTCAAATGCGGCGCAGGTTTCTGCCTCTGCTCCTGAAGCCGCAGCTGAAGCGGCATCTGCCGTGCCAGCCGCTGCATCTGGCGCTTCGCAATCGGCGGCCATGCAGCTGCGGGGCATCTACACCTGGGGCAGCGAGGTGGAAACACTCTCGCCTTGCAACAGCAACAAAACCTATTGGCTCGAAGGCGATGAAAAGTTGCTCGCGCCCTTGCAAGAGCTGGCGATCCAAAAAGCCGATGCGGCCAACGAGGCGTATCAGCCCATTTATGTGGAAGTGATGGTGAGCGATGCTGGGCGCGCCACCGACGGCTTTGCCGTGGATTACGACGGCTTGATGCAGCTGCAAGCCGTGCAGGTTGCCAGCGCCCGGGTGCCTGCTGATTGCAAGCTGCTGGATTGGCCCGGGCTGCCAGCCGAAACGGATGCTGCGGATACATCGCGTGACGCAGCCAGCAAGCCCTCGCCCGTATCATCCCATCCACCATCTACCCCGCCTGCGCAATAAGCTGCAGCCTTGGCGGTACGGCTTGCATGATTGGGAGGGTCGTGTTACAAATATCCGGTTTTGTTACACCCCTGCTTGCATGTTGCCTGAACACACCCGCCCTCATCATGCCCCGCATGCGCTCACGCCTGTAGTCGCCGCTTTGGTGGTGGCCAGCATGTTGTTGCCGCAGGCGGTGGCCTATGCGGCCATTGCAGGGGTGCCCGCGGCGCATGCGGTCATGGCCGCCATCATCGGTTTGGGCATTTACGCCTTGTGGGGCACCAGCCGCTATGCCATTGTTTCGGCCACCTCTTCGGCGGCAGCCATTTTTGCTTCGGTGGTAGCGGCCAACGGCTTGGGTGGGGGCTATGCGCTGGTGTGCCTTACGGGCTTGTTGTTTGTGCTGGCGGCCATTTTCAGGGCCAACTTTCTGGCCACACTCATTGCGCGCCCGGTGTTGCGTGGCTTTGCCTATGCCCTGGCTTTGAACATTGTGGTGCGCCAGTTGCCAGCCGTGGCTGGCCTGGCTGTGCAGGCCAGTAATTTTCCGCAGCTGATTTGGCGCTTGCTCAAGGCTTTGCCGCAAACGCATGGACCCAGCCTGCTGCTGGGCGTGGGCACATGGGCGCTGTGGCTGCTGCTGCGTGTGCTGCGCCGCCGCTATGCGTGGGTGCACCCGCCCTTGCTGATTTTTGGTGCAGGCTTGCTGGCTGCAGTGGCACTGCCCTTGCAAAGCATGGGCGTGGCCTCGATTGGTGCCATTGGCAAAGCGCCCTGGCGTTTGCAATGGCCCAGCATGGACTGGGCCGATTGGGCGCTGGCCGCGAATATGGCGCCAGCGCTCTTCATGGTGCTGTTTGCTGAATCGTGGGGCACGGTGCGATCCATTTCTTTGCAACGGGCCGAGTCGGTGAGTGTGCGTCGCGAGATGCTGGCGCTGGGCCTGGCCAATGTGATGAGCGGTTTTTTTCAGGGCCTGCCGGTGGGCGCGGGCTATTCGGCCTCAACAGCCAACGAATCAGCCGGTGGCAGCACCAAACTGGCGGGCGCACTGGCAGCGGTGTTGATGGCCTTGATGCTGCTGCTTGTGCGCGACTGGCTGGAGATGCTGCCCATGCCCGTGATGGCGGCCATTGCAGCGGGCATTTTGGCGAGCCATTTAAGCCCCCGGCGCTTGCTCGATACGCTCAAGCTCAAAAACGATTCGTGGCTGGCGCTGGTGACCGTGGTTGGCGTGTTGCTCACCGGCGTGATGGTGGGCATGCTGCTCAGCGTGGGCTTGTCGGTGTTGTTGGTGCTGTGGCGCTTTGCCCACCCGGCCTTGAGCGAACTGGGGCGCTCGCCGGGTACGCGCGAATTTCTTGATCGGGCGCACCACCCCGAGGTGCACAAGCAACCGGGCGTGCTCATCGTGCGCCCGGAAGAGCCGGTGTTTTTTGCCAATGCCGAAGCCATCTTCCAGCAAGTGCGGCGGCGGGCCATGGAAGAGGATTTGCGGGCCGTGGTCTTGAGCATGGAACACTGCGACGATTTGGACACTACCTCGGTTGAGGCGCTGTGTGAGTTGCAGCAATGGATGCGCAAACGCGGCTTGCAATTGCTGCTGGCCCGTGCAAAAGACCGCCCGCGTGCCGCCCTGCAATGTGCCACGCACCCGCCGTTCAATGAGCAGTGGCAGTTTTTCTGGAGCGTGGATGCCGCCGTGAGCAGCGTGCAGACTGACCCTGAACCCGCTGCGCTTGCTGCAGCATCTGTTGTATCGGCAGCATCGGCAGATTCTGCGCGGGGCTGAAAGGGCGGGGTAAGTGTGCCTCGTCACGTAGCCACGTATGGCGCTGTACCGTGCCGGTATCGCTCGCATCACACTGCACACAACTCGCATAAAAAGCTGCAACCAGCTGGCAGGGGGCGATCCGGTTTCTCACTATGATGGCCGCTAACCTTGTGGTTGCGGCGGGCGCTAGTTCCAGCTCATGTGCCGTGGCCACGCACCATTCACCTATTTATTGGGGAGCTTGCTGGCATGAAATTTCGTTTTCCCATCGTCATCATTGATGAAGACTACCGCTCCGACAACACCTCGGGCCTGGGCATTCGCGCGCTGGCCG
>JAUMXD010000013.1 GCA_030529305.1 Allobrachymonas sp. | reverse complement strand
TGAGCGATGCGCAAATCCTGCGCATGGACTGGCTGCTGCCCGGCGTGCAGGCCGCGCCATTCAAGCGTTGATGGTTTGAGCATGGGGTGCCTGCCAGTGCAGGCATCCCCACAGATGCAGCCGATGCCACGAGCGCTGCATCTGCCGCGGCAGTGCACATCAAAGCGGTGCACATCAAGCCACCAGGCAACAAATCACAACGCTGGCGGAAAGCTGCGGCTCACCACCACGCCTTGGCGGGCCAGGCGCTTGCGCAGTTTGAGCACTTGCGCGTCTTTGCTCAGCAGCAGCGCGCCATGCGCCACGGCCAGATCGATGAAGCATTGGTCATCGGCATCGCGGCAGACAAAGACGCAGGGCGGGGCGGCCTCCACCGGCCGCACCCACTGGTCGCGCCGCGCCAGAATCTGCTCGGCCGTGGTGCCGTAAAACTGCACGCGCGGGGCGATGTGGGCGTAATCAAGCACGCGGCGCAGCTCTTCGCGCATATGCGCTGTGCCCAACCACTGCACTTGCCCGGCTTGCAAGGCAGCGCGCAGCGGCTCGGCCTCGGGCGCCTGAAACAGCAGCACATCCAGCACGATATTGGTATCGAGCACCACACACTGGGGTACGGCCTGCACACCATCCACCGCGCCGTTTGGCTGCTCTATCGCGGCGCTCGTATCCAGCTCGGAAGCAGAAAACGGCAGGGCACTCATGGCTGCGCGGGCACCGGGCTGGCTGCGCCGTCAATCTGCACCAATTGCTCGCCTTGCAAACGGAACAATTGCGCCTGCGCAATGGGGCGCCGCTGGCCGGGCACATTCGACACCACGCCGCTGTAGCGGATTTGCACGTCAGCCGCATCGGCGCTGCCGCGCGAGATAAGGTGCACTTCACCCAGCACGGCATGGCAGCTATGCGTAGGTGTTTTGTTTGCTGCTTGAGCGGATGTTTTGCCCAATGCCGCAGACCGCGCGCCTGCAGACGTGGCAGCCGATGCTGCCGCGCCCCCGGCAACACCCCCCGCATCAACCCCAGCCTGCGCATGCAGCTGGCGCACGCTGGCGGCCAGCGCATCGTCGGCACGATCTGTCAGCCCCAGTCGTGCCGGGCAGTCGGCCCATTGTTGGGCATTGCTGCTGGCCAAGCGGGTGCTGAACACGGCCCGCATGGCTTCGGGCTGCAACAAATAGCCTTTGAGCCAACGGCTGCACGCGCCCGCCTGACAAATGGTTTGCGTGTAGGTCACGAGATAGCGGCTGGCACCCAGCCGGTACACCTGCACATCAGGCAGGGTGGGTCCAGCCAACCACACATCCACATGCGGCACAAAGCGCAGGGCGCGCCATTGTTCTGCGGCCGTCTCGCTCTTGTTACCCTGGCCGCCTTTGCCTGCTGCAGACGCTGCAGCCGTACCAACGTCGGCCTGGAAAAAGATCACGCCTATGTGCGCGGGCACTGCACCCATGACTGGCGCATTGGCCGCTGCTGCCGCTGATGCAGCGGCAGGCGCAGCCGGGCCACGACCTTGAGCAGACGACTTGGGCTGGCCGGGCAAGTGCTTTAGCGGCAAGGATTCCACCACCAGCGCTACATGCTCGTCATTCAGTTGCACGGCTTCGCGCGGGCGCACGGCCATCAGCTGGTTTTCAATATCGCCGATGGCTACGACAGGCCAAGCAGCAGCCGAGCGCAACTTGCCCGATGCTGGGGCAGCTGCTTTACCCGCTTTGCCTGCCGGGGCAGGCTTGGCCGCAGACGTGGGCGGCCAAGCGGCTTGAGGCAACACTTTCGGCAGGGGCAACAGCGCTTGCCAGTACACCTCGCCGGGCACGATGAGTTCGTTTTCCGTGCCAAAGGCCGCGTCCATCAAAGTGTTCTGGCGAATATCGCTTGCCACGCCGTGGCGCAGCAGGGCTTGAGCCTGTTGCTGCTGCACGGTGTCATCGGCACACCCCACCAAAGCGCAGGCCAGCGGCAACAGGCACAGGGCACGCAGGCTTTTGCGCCAGATGTGTGGGTTACCAGCCATCTTCTTCTGTGGCGCCAGTGATGAGGAACCGCTGCGCGTGTTGGTGTGGCCAATCAGTCCCAGACAACCGCCCCTATTGATTGGGATGCCAAGCGCGATATTTAGCCCGCTTGCATCGCCGGCCCCATTGATGCCAGCAGACCGCCCACCCACTGCGCCCCGTGCGTTTGGGCTTTGCAAACGATGGGGCAGGCCAAGGTGCTGCATACGCTTCATTCGGCTGAACCTTGGGGAGCAGGGCGGGGCCTAGAGGCAGGCGCGGCTGTAGATTGGGACGCACTGGCTGCTTCCAAGCCCGCATCTGATTCGCCATTGCCCTCATGCGCAGCCCCTTGTTTAGGCAAGCGCCCCGCCACCATGTCGAAGCGGAACAGGCGACATTCCAGCGGCCCATTCCACATGGGCACGCGGCGTGAGGCTTGCAGACGCATGCGCTGCGGCAGTTTCATGTCGGGGCTGAGCAGCCACACCGTCCAGCCCGCATAGTGCTGCTTCCAGTGTTGCGCCAGGCGCTCGAAAAAGTCGACCGCGCCATCCGCCGCTGCAGCCCCTGTGATTACCGCCCGCTCGCGTCCGGCACTGCGGGCCTGCGCTTGATGCGCCCGGCGCGCCAAGGCATCGCGCCCGGCTACGCCTGCGGCGGCAATGCGTTCGCCATACGGGGGGTTGAGCAGCAGCACGCCCGGCACTGCGCTAGGCGGCATGCGCTGCAGGGCATCACCCCCGCGCAGCTGCACGGCTCGCGCCACGCCAGCGCGTTCGGCATTGCGCTGGGCAAAGTCCACCATGCGGTGCGCCACATCGCTGCCGAAAATGGTAACTTCCGGCGGCACGATTTCAGCCGCACGCGCAGCTTGCAGCAACGCCTGCCATTGCGCGGGCTGGTAGGGCAGCAGGCGTTCAAAGGCAAAACGGCGCTGCCGGCCCGGGGCCATGCGGCAAGCCATTTGCGCAGCCTCGATCACGATGGTGCCGCTGCCGCAACAGGGGTCGTACAAGGGCTGGCCCGATTCGGGCTGCCAGCCACTGGCGGCCAGCATGGCAGCGGCCAGCGTTTCCTTGAGTGGGGCGTCGCCCTTGTCTTCGCGCCAGCCGCGTTTGAACAGGGGCTCGCCCGAGGTGTCGATGTACAGCGTGCAGTGCTGCGCATCCAGGTGCAGGTGAATGCGCACGCCCGGGCGCTGCGTATCCACACTGGGGCGGCTGCCCACCTTGGCGCGAAAGCGGTCGGCCACGGCATCTTTGATGCGCAGGGCCGCAAAGTTCAGGCTTTTGAGCGGGCAGCGCTGCGCAGTAGCGTCAATCTTGAAGGTTTGCTGCACGGCAAACCATTCTTCCCACGGCACGGCGCTGGCCGCTGCGTACAAATCATCTTCTTGCGCATAGGGCGCATGGGCCACTTGCACCAGCACCCGCTGCGCCAGGCGGCTGTGCAGGTTCAACAGCAAGGCCAGCTGCCACGGCCCCTGCACCCGCACGCCGCCGCGCTGCGCCTGCACGGTGGCAAGACTTGCATCACCCCCCAGCTGGGCCAATAGGCCAGCGACTTCATCGGCCAGCAGGTCTTCCACCCCGGCGGCGCATGGCAAAAAGAGCGTGAGTGCTTCATTCATGCGCGGCACCTTACCAGATTCTGACCGTGCTCACAGTCAGACCGATCCCTGCATCCGTTCAAACACACTGCTCAACAAACCCGCTCACCGTCATTACAGGCCAATGCCCGCAAATTGCCCGCACAAGGCATGGTTTGGCTGCAGTTGGCGTTTGATGCATCTTCAGGCAAGCGCCTGCGCTACCCAGCCCTGCTCACCCACTGCAATGGCATGCTGAATGATTCATGAACAAATTGTTTCGCCAACGCTTGGCAACTGCTGGCAAATACCTGCCTGGTGGTGACAATTGCTTGCAAGCATTGTCCCTACGGAATGCTTGCTTTTAGCGCTTGGGGCACCATATGCCCCGAACAAGTCGCTGCGGCGGCTTGTTCACAGGATGCGAAAACCATCTCTCGCAATTCCTTTTCTTGCCAAGGCACGGGCCTTGGCTTTTTTTTGCCTGCGCCGCGCATGCCTCATGCAGCATCCAGGCGCGCGCTGCAAACCGGTGCAAAATTCGGCAAAACAAATTGTCTTAACTTTGTCAATTTTTCACCTATCGTGGTTTATCCTAGGGTTTGCCGCTGAGAGCGGCGGCAAATATGCGAATTTGTTCCGTCAGAATCACAGGCTTTGCCATTCGGCACTTGGCGCACAGGTATTTTCGGGCTGTTGCTCATTTGCCTCTTGTTTTTCAACCCCTGCAATAGGAGCTTCACACCATGTCTTTGATCAACACCACCATCCTGCCTTTCAAAGCAACGGCTTATCACAAAGGTAATTTTGTTGAAGTGACGCAAAATACGCTCAAGGGCAAGTGGTCGGTCTTTGTCTTCTACCCGGCCGACTTCACCTTCGTTTGCCCCACCGAGCTGGGCGACTTGGCCGACCATTACGCTGAATTCCAGAAGCTGGGCGTAGAAATCTACAGCGTCTCGACCGACACGCACTTCACCCACAAGGCCTGGCACGATGTCTCTGAAACCATCCAGAAAATCCAGTTCCCCATGCTGGCCGATCCCTCCGGCACCATCAGCCGCAACTTCCAGGTGATGGTCGAGGAAGAAGGCATGGCGCTGCGCGGCACCTTCATCATCAACCCCGAGGGCCAGATCAAGGCCATGGAGGTGAACGACAACGGCATTGGCCGCGATGCCAAAGACCTGCTGCGCCGCATCAAGGCCGCCAAATACGTGGCCGAGCACCCCGGCGAAGTCTGCCCCGCCAAATGGCAAGAGGGCGCAGAAACACTCAAGCCCTCGCTGGATCTGGTGGGCAAGATCTGAACAAAAAGTCCGTACATAGACTGCGCGGGCTTTTGAACAAGGGCAAGGCTGGTTTGTGGCCTCACCACACCGGCCTTGTCCATATGGAAGGTATGCAGGCAGGCCTGTTCATCGCAATGCAGGCAAATGCTGCCATGAATGAGCCACATTTCCCCAAACACTGATCGTTCCGCCAAGGAAACCCCCTATGCTCGAGCCACAACTGGCCGCCCAATTGCAGCAATACCTGGGCATGCTGCGCCGCCCGCTGACCCTGACCGCTGCGCTGGACAACGATGCCAAGTCGGCTGAGCTGCACGCCCTGTTGCAGCAAATCGCCAGCATGAGCGGGCACATCACGCTGACGGTAGCCGACAACAGCAATGCTGACGTGGCCGATGCGCGCAAGCCCTCGTTCACCATCAGTCGGCCAGACGCCGAGCAGCACCTGCGCTTTGCCGCCCTTCCTCTGGGGCACGAGTTCGCCTCGCTAGCGCTGGCGCTGTTGTGGACGGGCGGCCACCCGCCCAAAGTTGATGCCGCCATCATCGAACGCATCCAGGCCCTGCCAGGCCACTACCACTTCGACGTGTTCATGAGCCTGAGCTGCCAGAACTGCCCCGAAGTGGTTCAGGCGCTGGCACTCATGGCCATCCACAACCCGCGCGTGCACGTCACCGTGGTGGATGGCGCGCTCTTTCAAACCGAAGTGGAAAAGCGCCAGATCATGGCCGTGCCCACCGTGCTGCTGAACAGCCAGCCTTTCGCCAGCGGCCGCATGGGGGTGGAAGAGATTCTGGCCAAGCTCGCGCCCGACACCGCCGCACAGCAAAGCGCCGCTTTGCAAAACAAGGCGCCGTACGACGTGCTGGTGATCGGCGGTGGGCCGGCCGGTTCGGCTGCGGCCATCTACGCCGCGCGCAAGGGCATTCGCACCGGCCTGCTGGCCGAACGCATGGGTGGGCAAATACTGGATACGCAGAGCATCGAAAACCTGATCGCCATCCCCGAAACCGACGGCCCACAACTCGCTGCCGTCTTGCAAAACAATGTGCGCCAAAACGGTGTGGACATCTTGAGCGGGCAGGGCGCAACCGCACTGAAGCCCGCTGCGCAAGCCGGTGGGCTGGCTGAAGTCACGTTGGCCAACGGCGCGGTGCTGAAGGCACGCACCGTTGTGCTGGCCACGGGCGCACGCTGGCGCGAAATGAATGTGCCGGGCGAGGCGCAATACAAAGCGCGCGGCATTGCTTTTTGCCCGCATTGCGACGGGCCGCTGTTCAAGGGCAAGTCCGTAGCCGTGATTGGCGGCGGCAACTCGGGGGTGGAGGCTGCCATTGACCTGGCTGGCATCGTCGAGCACGTCACCTTGCTCGAATACCAGCCCACCCTCAAGGCCGACGCTGTTTTGCAGCGCAAGCTGCTGACCCTGCCCAATGTGCGCGTACTCAAAAACGCGCAGGTCACCGAAGTGGTGGGCGACGGCCAGCGCGTCACCGCCCTGCGTTATACCGACCGCGCCACTCAAACCCATCACGAATTGCCGCTGGCAGGCGTGTTCGTTCAAATCGGCCTGGTGCCCAACACCCAATGGCTGGCGGGCGCCGTGGCACTCAACCCTGTTGGTGAAATCGAAATTGATGCACGCGCTGCCACCAGCGCACCTGGCGTATTTGCTGCGGGCGACTGCACCTCCGTGCCCTACAAGCAAATCGTGGTGGCGATGGGCGAAGGAGCCAAGGCCGCGCTATCGGCTTTTGATGATCTGATCCGCCACGACGTGCAGAGCTGAAAGAGGCACTGCATTCATCAACCGCCGCAGCCCACGATGCTTGGCCGTTTTTCATGGCTGATTTTCGTGCGCTGTCACTATCAGATCGGCAGCGTGCCTGTTGGCCCACGACATCAAAGGGCAGAAGCTTTAAGCGCTTCTTGGGTCACGTCCAGCGCAATGAAGTCCTGCGCGGCCCCTCGCCACTCGTCACAAAGAGCCATCACCAGCAGATACCTACGGCACTGGCCGACTCGACGTTTTGATCAACGATTTTTCGGCCGCGCCGTGATGTCCCTTCACGCATCAGCGGAACCAGACCAGTCCTCGCTGGCTTCAAACGCTTAACCCATACGCAGCAGCCTTTGCTAAACAGACAACCCACCTATGCAAACAGCCTGTGCGCCGGGAATATTTCCCGGCCCACAGGCTGCTTCTTGGCAAGCTCCGTGTTGAATAGGCAGCACGGCAGGGGCGTTTTACCTACCAAGCGCTGCCGCCCCAACACGGGGCGTTAGAGCACGTTTTTCAGCGCGTGATTACTGCACCACGATGCGTGCGTTCACAGGCTGAACCGGGCGGTTGTTCGGGCCGCCCATCACGCGGCTGAATTTCTCAACCTGATCTTTGCCGATGTGGTCAAAGTTCTTGAGCACCATCCAGCTCACGCCTTCGCTGCAGGGCGGCGTGGTCAGCGAGCCGGAGAAGCGGTAGTAATCCAGCGAAGCGGGCAGCAGGGTGGCAGCGTTGAAGCTTTGCTTCAGCGCGGTTTTGCCGCCGTTCTTTTCAGGCATGGCTTGCCAGATGGGCGCCAGGCGGCTGTTGGCCTTGCCGTTTTCGTACAACACACCGATCACGGCCAGATTGCCCTTGGCATCGGCGTGCACGAAGTGTGCTTCCAGCGGGAAGGATTTGCCCTTGATCAGGTTCTCGCTAGGCACGTGGAAGTGGAACTGCTTGAGGGTGTAGACCTTGTCGCCCACGCGCAGGGTGTTGTTGCTGTCGGAATAGTTGGCCTGGATGGTGTGACCGTTGTTGATCACTTCCACTTTGGACGGACGGTAGTTCACCTTGAGTGCAGGCAGATCGCCTTCTACCGTTTCGGTGATGTTGATGGGCGACTGGCTCATGCCCTTGGAGCAGGCGCTGAACTTGGGCGACAGCTCACCCCAGGTCTCGGGCGAACCGTGGCCGGTATAGCCCCACTTGGTGTCGTGATCGCCAGCTGCGTAAGCAGTGGCCGTAGCCAAACTCAAAGCGGCAACGATCAAATGGCGTTGGAATTTCATGCTTTTCCTCTTTCTGTTTTATCGAAAACTTATTGCTTTTGAACAGCCTGCCCAAAGGCTTCAAGACAGCCGTTTCATCGCTGAGAAGACTCTGAACAAGGCGTTTGCCAAAGCAGGCGCATTGTCAGTCACTCATTTACAGTCACCAGGTAGCAAAAAGTAAGATTTGCAAGAGGTCTATTTGGCCGCATCTGATCTTTTCTGTTTTTATTTTGAAATCATCTGCAGGCAATTTCTTCCAAAAATGCAATAAGTTAATACGCGCAACACGTACACGATTGCTTGAGTACGCCGGGGCTATAACGGTCAAAAAGCATCACCACAAACGGCCCAGTTGCACATCCACCACTTGCCAACTGAACAAGCCCCGCCGTTGCATGAGCAGGTAAGGCTCGCCTGCTTGCGCGGGCTGGCGTTGAATCACCACGCGATTCAGCCCCACATAACGCAAACGCCACGCTCGCTTGGCTTCATCAGGCGTGGGCGATGACGCGGCCGCAGACGGGGTTTGTGGCGCAGCCTCCTGATGGAGTGGATGAAACGGATTAGTCTGACTGCGCGCTGCATCGGCGTTGGGCACAGCATGCAAGGGCTGCTCGCTTGATGATGCCAGAGGTGGAGGCTCAGCAATGCCCAAACGATCAAAGCCGGGCAAAGGGTTTTCGCCATTCAGCATGGCAATCAAGCCCTGGGGCGAAGCCAAGACATGCACGGCTGGCTCCAGCACTGCGTTGGCCAAAGCCATGCCCACGGCGGCCAGGCCCTTGCCAGCTCCATCGCTCTCAGGTATCTCTTCTTGCAAACGGGCCAGTAATTGCGCTTTGATGGATGCGCGCACCGCCGGAAAATCGACGTATGTGCTCATGCGCTCCGAACGGCGCGCTTGAGCATCAGCCTTGAAGCGCGCCAACACCACCCACGGCGATGCCAGGTAACAAGCCAAGAGCAACACAAGCAAGCCCATCACACCTGCAACGATCCAGCGCTTTTTTTGTTTACCTGCCACGCTCATCGGTACCCCCAACATTTACCCACCAAGAACGACTGTGCTTGCTCCCCAGCCTATTCCCTCCAGCACCAACGTAGCTGCTAGCTGCTCAATGCCTGAAACAAATGCCTGAACAAAAGAGCCGTCATACATGGCAACAGATATCGGATGGGTTTTTCCCGTACGTTTCGCTGGCTTATTTGTCTCCAAGCCACAAAAAAACCGGCACAAGGCCGGTTTTTCTAACAAAGCACAGCCGCTTGAATATCTGGCAACTGTGCCTTAGGCTTGCCGCAAGTGCTGTATCAAGCCGTTTCGAGCAGGCTGCGCAGCATCCACGCGGTTTTTTCGTGTATGTCCATACGCTGTGTCAACAAATCACAAGTGGGCTGATCGTTGGCTGCTTCAGCGGCTTCAAACACTTTGCGGGCCGTGCGCGCTGCGGCTTCTTGCGCGAGCACCAAATACTCCACCATTTCCATGGCCGATGGTACGCCCTCCACCTCTTGAATTGAGGTCAGTTTGGAAAACTCGCGATATGTGCCAGGCGCAGCAATGCCCAAGGCACGAATACGCTCGGCGATGTCATCCAGCGCGTTCCACTGCTCGGTGTATTGCTCCATGAACATGGCGTGCAGGCTGTTGAAGTGCGGGCCGGTCACGTTCCAGTGGAAGTTGTGTGTCATCAGATACAAGGTGTAGCTATCGGCCAGCAGCGCCGACAAACCATTGGCGATCTTTTTGCGATCCTTGGCGTCGATGCCGATATTGACAGAACGAATAGATGCAGAAATCTTCTTACGGGACATGGCAATTCCTTTCTTGCTGTGACAGGTTGAAGGCCCGGCAAGGCCGAGTATCCGAGGCAGTGTAGCGCAAGCCCATTAACCCAGCAAGACGCTCTGCCGTTGCGCTTTTACCAAGCGGCCAGCATCAATAAATTAAGAGGCACAGCGCTTTAAGCAGAGCCTTATTTCAAATTCACTTCAGTGGGCTGACCCAAGCCAATGTCGTTCAACAAATCGGGCCGTGTGATGCGCAACGCAGTGCCATCGCGCTGGATAGCTTTGTGCAATGCCAGCACCTGAAACGCACGCGTAACCGTTTCACGGCTGCTGTTGATCATGATGGCCAGTTCCTGGTGAGTAGGAATCGGGTCGATGCTGGGCGCACCCTTGCCATCCTGGCGCGAGAGCTGCACCAGCTGCACGCACAAGCGCTGCGTGGGGCTGGGCAAACTCAACAGGGTGCGTTGCGCCATGGCCTCGCGCACGCGCTGTGCCAAGCGCTGCATGACGCGTTGCGCCAGCACGGGTGTAGACAAAATCCACTGCCGTGCCACAGCGGCATCCATCATCGCCACAGTGGATTTGGCTGTAGCAATGATGTGCTCGGCCGGCACCTGGTGATCAACCACGGACAGCTCGCCAAAAAAATCACCGGGGTTGATGAAATACAAGCCGGCACTGCGACCATCGACCGTGAAATCCACCCCCTGCAAGCTGCCTTCGATCAAAAAGCCAAAGCCTGCCTGGGCCTGCCCTTTGGCCACCACCACTTCGCGACGGGAAAATTGCTTTTCCGTCACTTGCGTGGAGATTCTGAATAGAACTTCTTCCGGCAAAGACTCCAGCAACTTCACATGGAGGAGCCTTTGAAACGGTATGGGCATAGGGGTGGCAATTGCTTGAGAAAAAGTATGCGCGTTTATGACGAGCGCACTTTAAATACGAATACGAATACGCACGCGCTGCTTGTCTTAAAACCAACGCCCGCTCATATCAAAACAAAAAATACAGGCTATTCAAGGAAAGAGGTCAAGAAGAAACGAAACAACGTCAGAGCCCAAACAGCTCGAAAGGCGCAAGCGGCAAGGCCCACCAGGCATTGTAACGAGCTGTCAACACAGGTAGAATGTTCTTTCATCTCTTTATATTTACGCCCCCTTTTCACTGATACAGCCACCCCTTACCCTCGCCCTGTTTGGGCGGAAATGGAGGCCATCATGCCCGCACGTCTTTTGCCCACCCGCAAATTCTTGTTCAGCCTGACCTTGGCGTTGGGCAGTCTGCCTGCGCAAACATGGGCCGCTCAGGTGGTGGGTGAAGTGACCACTGTCATCGGCCAAGCTGCCGTGATGCGCGCTGACGCGCCCGAGGTGCGCGGCGCCGTCACGCGCGGCTTGCGCATTCAGGAGGGCGACCGGCTGGAAACAGCTGCTGGCGGCCATGTGCACATCCGCTTTGTGGATGGCGGCTTGGTCAGCGTGCGCCCCTTGAGCCGCCTGCATATTCAGAACTACACCCACGCCCATAAAGGCCATAAAAACAACAAGGGCAATGCCCCGGCGGCGATTCATTTCAATCTGGAACAAGGCGTGGTGCGCTCCATCACCGGTGCCTGGGGCGAAGCAAACCGTGATCGCTTCCGCCTCAACACCCCGGTGGTAGCCATTGGCATCAAGGGCACGGACTTTGTGGTGAAAACCGAGCCGCAAAAAACCCAGGCCCATGTCGTCACGGGTGCCATTGTCATGACACCGCTCAACGATTGCCCCACTGGCCGCCCTTGCAAGCCCGATGATGGCGTGCTGTTGAGCGCCAATATGGGCAACCAGACGCTGGCATTTGACTCATCGCACGGCTCTGCTATCCCAAAAATGATTGCTGCGGCTGCACCCGCCCAGCATTTGGGTCAAGGCGCAACCGTGCTGGCCGCTACACAGATGCAAGAGGCTACCAAGCTGGCCCCGGCCGAAAGCCAGATGAAAGAGGCATTGGGTGCCAACGCGTCTCAACTATCAGACACCTTGCTGTCTCCGGCGATCGCTGCCGACAAACCCATGCGCTGGCTGCGCAGCGCCTTTGGCTGGGGCGTTCCTGCCAACAGCATCGCCACGGCCCGCCCGCAACCCGAGCAGATGGAGGGCATGCAGGCTGTTGTCGGCAACTTCGTCACCACTTTGTACCGCGACCAACTCACCCACCCACACTATCTAGGCGGGCAGGGCCAAGCCCGTTTTGCATTGAAAGAAGGCTCGGCCGCTTACAGCCGCCCCGGCCTGTTTGGGCAGCCTGTGGCCATTCACAACCCACGTCTGGATGTGGACTTCCAAGCCAATACCTTTGCCACGCAGCTGGATTTGAGTGGTGAATTTGGTTCAGCCCGCTTCGCATCTGAAGGCCGCATCAGCCCCGAAGGTTTGCTGCAACCCCAAAACATGGCCGGGCAAAAACTGGCTGGCAGCTTGAGCCACGACGCCCGTCAAGCAGGCTATCTGTTCGAGCAACGCGCGGCCGACGGCAAAGTCAGCGGCCTGACCCTGTGGGGGCGTTGATTGCAACTGCCGGCGCTGTTTTCGGGCTTCTGGAAGCGTAGCCTCATCGCGCTGGCACTGGCCGGCTTGATGCTGGCAGGTTTGGGCACGTGGCTTTCATCCACACTTTCCGTTCTTGAAGAACGCTCAACCGACTGGATCTGGCGCCAAACGGCTTCTCAGCAAACCGAACGCCGCGTCATCATCATCGACATTGACGAGGCCAGCCTGGCCCAATACGGCCCCTGGCCTTGGCCCCGCGAACGCATCGCTCAACTCAGCGATCGCCTGCGCGACGAAGGCAGCGCCCTGCAGGTATACGACCTGGTATTTGCCGATAGCAAAGAAGGCGACGAAACCTTGGCGGCCACGCTGGCACGCAACCAGGCCACCATCTCGCAAGTGTTTGCCATTCATGGCGGGCAGGTGCAGCAGGGCCAACTGAGCGGTGCCATGCCCTGGGCGCATTGCCCGTCCGTGTTTGCTGCCACCAACGATTATTTGGGCAACACCGCCACCTTTAGCCACCTGCCTACCGGGCACATCACACCCGCGCTGGCGGCAGACGGCTCGGTGCGCGCCCAACCTGCCTTCATCTGCCATCACGATCAAGCCTATCCTGCACTGTTTCTGGCCGCTGCCATGCATGCCTCGCACAGCCTGGATCAGGTGCAGCTGCAGCCCGGTAAAGGGCTGCTGGCCCCTGCTTGGCAACTCACGAGCATTCCTTTTGCCGAGCAGGGCGTGGCCATCAATGCACGTGGCAATGTGCGCGTGCCTTGGGCCGTACATCCGCAAGCGTTTGTATCAATCTCGGCCCGTGATGTACTGGAGCAGCGCGTACCCGCCGGCCTGCTCACCAACGCCTGGGCCGTGGTGGGCAGCACCGCATTGGGCCTCAATGACCGCATCGCTACCCCTTTCAACAACCCCGGCTCGGGCGTGCTGGTGCATGCGCAGTTTCTGGTGGGCCTGCTGGACGGCAACATTCCGCGCGAGCCGCGCTTCAACCTAGTCTGGGGCATGGCGCTGGGCTTGCTGGGCGCCGTGGCCCTATGCGTCCTGGCACGCAGGCAACGCAAGCACCGCAGCTTCTCTTTGCTGCTGGGCGCGCTGGCGGGTAGCGGGCTGCTGTTTGGCCTTAAAGCGGTGTTGCTCACACAAGCAGCGCTGTGGTTGGCCTGGGTGCCACCAGCCCTGTTTTTGCTGATTAGCGCACTCAATCTGTCGGCACTCGAATACGCCTGGAGCCGCCATGAGCGCGACCGCATCTACTCGCACCTGGCCAGCTACCTGCCACGCCCAGTGGCTGCGGCGTTGGCACTGCGCGATCCTTCGGACGTGATCGAGGCCAACCGATCCAGCATCGTCGCGCTGTATGCCGACATTCGCAACTTCTCGGCCTATTGCGAGCAACGCCCGCCTGAAGAAAGTGCGGCCGTGCTGCATGCCTTCATCGCTGTGGCCACAGAAATCGTTGAGCAGCATGGCGGCATCATCGAGTCTATTCAAGGCGATGCCATTTTGGCCGTTTGGCAAACCCCGGTGCATGCGCCCACAGCCGCCGCAGACATGAACCGCCTGGCCAGCTCTGCCCTGGCCGCCAGCCTGGCTTTGCTGGATCGCGCTGGTGAATTTCTGCCGCAATTGCATGACGACCCGGTGCTGCAACCGCTGGCGCTGGGCGTGGGCCTGGAAAGTGGCCATGCCACGGTTGGCTCTTTCGGCCCGGCGCGGCGCCGCACCCATTTGGCCTTGGGCCACCCCGTGACCCTGGCCATTCGCCTGGAAAAAATGACCACCGAACTGGCCCACCCCCTGCTGGCAGGCGAGAACTTGGTGGCCGCCCTGGGCGAAGATCATCCTTTTGAATCGCAAGGCGTCTTTTTGCTGGACGGCATGCTCAACCCCTGCCGCATCTACGCCTACCCCTTGCAACGCCGTGTGCCCCAGGCTGACTAGCTCCCCACTTTTCACATGGCGTTTTCTGCTTTGATGCCCTCTACCGCTTGGCGCGGCATGCTGCCACTGGCTGCTGCCGTAGCCTTGATATGGGCGCTGCCAGCCGCTGCGGCTCAAACAGCACAAGCAGCCACCACACCAGCGCCCCATGCACGCACAGGCCATTCACAAGCCAGCGACGCACCAGCGCCCTCCTCTCAATCCAGCCAGCAACACCGCACCGCTTGCGAGCTGCCCGCGCCCGCCTTGGTACAGCAAGAATTGATCGCCGGCTACACCGATCAGGCACGCGAAGCACAATGCAGCAAAAACGCCGATTACCAACTGCTGCTGGGCAAAACCCTCAACGCCCTGCAGCGCCATACCGAAGCGGCCGAGCGGCTGGAGCTGGCCTTGCTGCTGCGCCCACAGCACGCCGAATCGCGCTTTGAATTCTTCCTTGCTCTGCAAGGCATGGGCGACACGCTGGCAGCGCAATCGCTGCTGCAAGACTTGCAAAGCCAGCCCGACCTGCCCGCTCCCGTCCGCCAGGCGTTGGTCAAAGCCACCACGCCCAGCACGCCAGCCCCCTTGGCTGCACAGCAAACGGCCTGGCAAAAGCAGATCAGCCTCACCCTGGGGCACGACAACAACCTGCTCGCCAGCCCCGTGCGTAGCCAGTTCGAGCTGACCCTACCTGGCGGGCGCGTGCCCGTCACGCTGGTTGAAGGCCCGCGCGCAGGCATGTTCTGGCGCTTGAGCGGGCATGTGCGCTTCCAAAGCCCCGGCCCGGCGCATGGGCGCATGTGGTACGGCGCACTATCGGGCAGCCTGCACCAAACGCCCAGAGAATCGCGCGCCAGCTACGCTGTAGCCCGCGGCTTGGTTGAAAACGCCAGCGTTCAATCGCACGGGCCTTTCTTGCAAGCGTATGTCACAGCCGCCTTCAACAACAAAGGCCACTTCTATCGCGAACTGGGCGGTGCCACTGGCTGGGACATGGATCTGGCCACCCTGGGCTGCCGCCTGCGCCTGGGGGCAGAAGGCACGCTGCAACAGTTCCCCACTGGCAGCAACGTCAACAGCCATTACCAAGGCTTGCAAGTGCGCGCCCTGTGCGCCAACTGGCGTGCCGAAGCCCGCACCGGGCAAGACCGCCCACGCGGCACCGCCCACCGCCCTGGCGGCACGCAGCAGCAAACCACCTTGGCCATCAGCCACTGGCAGCAGCGCGGCCGCAACCGCTGGCAGGTGGATTACGAATACGAAAACACGCGTGATCAAAAGGGCTACAGCCCACTGCTTGAAAACAACCGCAAGCGCCGCGTACACAAGCACCTGCTGCGCCTGGAATACGCCCACCACCTGCCCGAACTGGAAATCTTCGCCGGGGCCGAAGCCATTCACCGCCGCGCCAACTTGCCGCTTTTCAATACCCGCGCGCAAACGCTCTATATGGGTTTGCGTAAAAACTGGTAACGCATAAAAGGCGTGCAAGCGCATTATTTCTTGCACCACGCGCACTATCCAAAATCTGCTGCCATCTCATCTGGCTGCAGTAACCACGATCTAATGCGTAAAAAATGGTTATCATTTGTATCAATGTTGCCCAAGCGTAATATTTTTTAGTTTTTTCCGGTAGTTTTTTTGCTCACAAGGAGATAAAGAAAAATGGCCATGACTGAAAACCAAACCCTCGTGATGCGTGCATTTATCACGTTAACGGCTACCACGCCCAGCAAAGCAGATTACCAATATGTCTTGGATCACTTCAACATCCATGGCAAAGAAGCTTCCATCCAGGTGCTCAACAATCTCTTTGCTTCTTATACCGATGAGCAGCTGGCCCAAATGCTGCTGGACACCACCTACCTCAACACCATTGATCTGGAAGGCGACGGCAACACCGACAACATGGGCATCGCCACAAAATTCATTCGCGACAACGCGGGCAACCGCATCGGTGCCATGCTGGACTTGACCCGGCAGCTCTCCGAAATCACCAACGGCCCATTGGCGCCCATTGCCCAAACCTACAACACAAAAATCAACACGGCCTATCAACACATCACGCAGCCGAACAACAGCGAGCATTCGGGCTACAAATTTCTCAATGGCTCTGAAGACAATGACGTGATTTTTGCCGACAACAGCGGCTGGCAATACAACACCATCAAGGGCCAGAACCAGGCCACCCGTGCCATTTGGGTTTTGAACACAGAGGGCCAAATACCACGCTATAACCCTGAAACAAAACAGATTCAGGCAGGCGACAGCTCACAAAAACTCGCCGATCTGAAAGGGCCCGCCCAATTCCCATTTGCCCCTTCTTGGCACCGAGGCATCAGCGCATTCACCTCCCTGCCCTCTTGGCAGGGCGAGCTGCGCGTTTCTTACCGCAATATAACCTCCAAGGCTATTGCACTAGACGACTTGGCCGATTACAAAACCGATCCGCAAGACATCAACCGGGCCATCAAACAAGCCATTCAGGGGGATGCACGGCTCAGCCACCTGCTTGCAGTAGAAGATGGCCCCGAAGGCACTTTGAAAGTGTTTGCCAAAGTAGATGGCGAGCACGGCGAACGCGCACTGTCTATCGACGTGCTGCCCAAATGGTCAAGCCTAAACGCACCAAAAGAACATAAATACTCTTTTGCTTATGAACACAGTCGCCTCAGCCCCATAGCAGTTGATTACTTCTTCAACACCATATATGATCGTGAAGTCTCAAAGGAATATCGCACCATAGAAGAGGTGCGCAGAACCCTTTTTTCTAGCTATCTTAATTTTATTAATTCAGCTTACGAGCCCCTCATGGGGCGCAGCGATAATGATTCGCTGATTGATGGCGCAGACTCCCAAAAAACAGACCACCATGTGATTGACGGGGGCAGGGGCAATGATCTGATCGTGCTTTCTTCCAACAGGGCCGCGCCAGTCGGCGACATCGTGCAATTTCATTCCGCCTTCGGGCACGACACGATTTTGAATTTTGTTCCTGGCCAAGACAAATTGGACTTTGGCCTGTTGCACAAATCCAGCCAGCAAACAGTAACCGAGCTGAGTGACGACCGCGATTTTCTTAGCTCCCTTTTCAGTGGTTATGACTACTCGGGTAAGTCTTTTACAGTTGATGTTTCTCATGAAGGGCCTGTAAAAGACGGGCGAATCCGTATAGTAGGAAAGCGGTCGCCAGACGGTGAAACAAGCCCAACCACTTATAACGCTTCGGCAGAAGACGTGAAACAGCTTTTTACCGACATGGGCACAACTCACTACACTGACGAGGGGGTCAAGCTCATCAAGCAGCTTTACATCACCATCGATCCCGAAACCGGTGCGGGCGATGTGTATCAGGTTGTGGATCACCCTTTCTTGACAGCCAACAAATCAAACATAGAAGTAACTCTGTTGGGCAGCATCACCTTGGCTGGCGATGCCAACGGAGGGAATCCTGGATCAAAGTGGTTTGATTTGGCACTTTGGAATAGTTTTGCGTGATATGTCTTTTTTGATTCAGCAGCCTGCACTGCAAGCCAGATAATATGACAATCAGTTTGGAGCGCTGCCTATGAAAAACCATTTTTATTCAAACCAATAAGACTCTTATCAACCCCATTGCCATCACGGTAATGGGGTTTATTTTTATTTATTGAATTTCATCATTATCGCTTCGCTCATGCAGACTTGCAATCCAAGTTACTGAATCAAATGATTCACAGCTCACGCAGAAAATCCATCCAAGAACCGCATCAATGCGAAATTGATACGCTTAATTAAAAACACCAAGCATCCAAAAATGAACGGCACACATCCTGTCAAAATTTTCAAACTTGATTAACAATCTTTTTTGCTTCAACAATACACAACTTGAGCTTACAGTTTTTTGCAGCAAGCATTCAGACAAGTGAACTACGTTGGCACTGTTTGCTTGCATAGGCTCTCTACAAAGGGCTATTTCTTTTTGTGAAAGGATTCGAACATGACAGCTGCCGCTCTGCCTGAAAACAACAAGTTGGTTTTATGCGCCTTTGCCACTTTGGTTGATCTTGCTCCGAAGCATTCCGACTACAACGCCCATCCATCTGCAGTTCATGCAGGATTTCGGCAAAGAGCACTATCTCAACACCCTGAATCAAGCCTTTGCCAGCTACAGCGACGAGCAAATGGCGGCCTTGAAAGTTACCGATGAAAGCAAGGCACGCGCAATTGAATCGATGGTCAGCAACAATCAAGCAATGAAAGTTAAACTTTATGCCTTTTTTCAGGATGCAGATCCCAGCATAAAGAAGCTCAAAGCCGAAATCCTGCATATGACGGTGAGCAGCAAAAACGGCAAAATTTATCTTTGAATTTGGGAACTGGATTCAATATCCGGATTGAAAGCTCACTCGCCATGCAAACAAATAACTTGTCTCTTTTGGGTGATCAATACCCTGAGACAAGCCTCTCTTTCCAGAGGTAACAGGTAATGAAAAACATCTTTTTTGATATTGACTGCCTCGTTCGCCTTTGCTGTTCAAGCGCAACCTGCTTTCAAGCCAAGCTATGAGTTTTGCATCAATATCGATGCAGATGCACGCATATGGCCGAAAAGCCTGCAGGGCGGCGGGCCATCAGAATCAGGGGGAAATGAATAAACTCGCAGCCCAAAAGGCCAAATCCATCATGCAGTCTTTGCCAAGACTTGAACGGGAACCAGCAGCAAGCCAACAGGTATTTGTTGCTTATGAAAAATTATTTGCCTGAAAAATCGGAACCTAAAGGCTTTGAAAAACAATACATAAATAATTACTTACAATCAAAATTCAGCTACACTACTGCAACCCAAGCTGTCGTCATGCTTTGAGATTGCTCTAAAATAATATTACAATTGATATTTAGGATCTCAATTCAAAGCGATCAACGGCATAGACAAGAACTGCTGAAGTAGGCGAGGACTTTAAGTTTTTAAAACCAATCAAAAATCGATATTTTTTCAACACCAACTGGTATCATATATTAACTATCAAGGCGCCATGCCTTATAATTATATTACACGCCAAGTATATTTAAACCGACTCAAGCGATATAAATTAATTTGACAAAGCACGCAAGTATGGCAATGCCTCGAAAAGATTCCCAATAATCTTCCAACCCCTTTTCTCATCAGCCTTATCGCTTAAATAGAGCAAGCAACCGATGCCAGCAGCACGCCCTGCCTCCATATCAGAAGGCTTGTCACCAATAATTAATGAACGCTTCATGTCAATTTTTAGCTCTTGTTCAGCCAGTAGCAACATGCCTGGTGCGGGTTTGCGATAATCACTTTTTTGCAGGTAAGACCCAATCCCGTGTTCTGGGTGGTAGGGGCAAAAGTAAACGGCATCAATTCGCCCGCCGTGCTCCATGAATCGGGCTTTCATCCAGTCAGTTAGCTCATGAAACTGCGCTTCCGTGTAGTAACCCCGACCAATGCCAGCTTGATTGGTTACAACCACAACGAGATATCCCATACGGTTGGCGGCTGCCACCACTTCAAAAATCCCGTGCACAAACTCGAATTTTTCCGGTGTATGCACATAGCCATGATCAATATTTATCACGCCATCTCGGTCGAGAAATAATGCCGGCCTATTCATTTTTTGCCAACAGGGCTTGTGCCCTGTAGTAATCTTCTGGAATACCAATATCGATAAACATTCCCTCAGTCACAAATACCTCAACTGTTGCGCGCGCAACTTCTGGTACAAAGTAGTCACTTTCAATGGAAAATGCTTGACACAAGGGGAACTCCGCCAAAGCGTTACTTGCCAGCACATAGCAACCCGCATTAATCAAACCAAATCCTGCAATACCTTTTTCAGCAAAACTAATAATCCGCCCTCCATGCACAACGAGCCGTCCGTAGCGCGCGGTATCTGGCACCTCTCTAGCTACAACAATCGGATGACGGTTTGCCTGCCATTGCTGTTCAAGCAGCATAACTTCAAGGTCGAGATAGGTATCGCCATTGAAAACAAACACATGATCTTGGGCACAAGCTGTCATGGCCAACCGAATTGCCCCCCCGGTACCGAGTGGTGCATCTTCCACAACGTATGAAAGTTCCAATCCTGCAAACCGGGAGCCAAAATAGCTTGATATTTTTTCGGCCATAAAGCCTAGTGAAAGAACCACACGCGAAAAGCCTTTCCGCATGAGTGATTCCAACAGAATTTCCAAAAACGGACGTCCGGCAACAGGTGCCATTGGCTTAGGTACGTCAGCGACCACCTGGCGCAACCTAGTGCCAAATCCGCCAGCCAGAACAATTGCTTCCATCAAGCCGATACCTTGAACAGTGCGCGCTCAACCAGGCCGCACAGGATATGGCCCAACACAGCATGCCCCTCTTGAATTTTGGGAGTCTCAGCCGATGGGACATCCACATAGTAGTCGCATAACTCTTGCATGGGGCCGCCACGATTACCCGTCATGCCAATGCAGATAACTCCACGCCTCTTCGCCTCATGCAGCGCCGCAATTATGTTGGCAGATTTTCCGGAAGTGGTATAGGCAATAAAAACATCGCCTTTTTGGGCATGTGATTGCACTTGGCGCGCAAACAGTTTATCATAGCCATAATCGTTACCTATCGCCGTGAGAATAGAGGTGTCAGTTGTCAGTGCAATGGCTGGCAGTCCAGGGCGATCAAAGGCAAATCGGCTGACAAACTCACCAGCAATATGCTGTGCATCAGCGGCACTGCCACCGTTTCCGGCAAGTAGAATCTTGCCGTTGTTTTTCAGAGATGCGATGCAAGCTTCAGCCGCAGCTTTAACCCGCGCCAGAAGCGCATCGTCCGCCAACATGGCTGACATCACCCCTTGGGTTTCTTGAATTTGGGCCATGATGTAATTTTTCATGCAACTCTCCATGCTTGCGCTCCGTATTTTGTAAAGTGGCAATTGCTTACTTGTCCACCAAAGCCGCTCAGGGTATGGATTACATTCCTGCGTTTTTCGGCAGGCACAAAGAACCACATAAAACCACCACCACCTGCGCCAGATACTTTACCCGACAATGCCCCTGAGCGAATAGCCGCATCGTAGATGGCATCAATGCGCGGATTAGATACTGTTTTAGCCGAGCGCTTCTTGTTCTCCCAGCCTAGGCGCATGGACTCAACCAATCCAGAGAAATCTCCGCGCAGTAAACACTCTTTCATTGTCAATGCCTCGCACTTTATATTATGCATTGCTTCCAGCGCATTTGATATTCCATTTTTTATGTTATTACTCTGATCAGCAATAATATGCGCTGACTCGCGCGAAACACCTGTGAAATAAAGAACAAGAGAAGACTCTAACTCGCAAATAATCCAGTTCTTAATGCGTAGCGGAGTAATGACAGCACGTTCATCGGCATAAAACTCCATAAAATTGAAACCGCCAAATGCTGCAGAATATTGATCTTGCCGCCCTCCTTGCTGCCCGCAATCTATCCTTTCAATTTGATAAGCCATGTGGGCAATAGTGTAGTCATCCAAAGGTAAATTGAGCAATTCAACAAAGGCGCGGATCATCGCTACTACCAGTGTAGAAGATGAGCCCAAGCCAGAGCCGGCTGGAGCATCACAGAAGGTAGTTAACTCTAATGGGATAGGAATCCCATCATTAAAGTTATTGATAATATAGTTGTACACCGCTTTATGCAAATCAAGTGTGCTATCAAGGGATAGCGGCATGTGTGCTGGAACAACACTCTCGACACCTTGATCTGTCGCAATGAAGCGAAGAATAGGCTTCTCCAGCTTTTTAATTACGGCATACGCATAACGGTCAATGGCGGCATTGAGTATGTATCCACCGTATGTATCACAATACGGTGAAACATCAGTACCTCCACCTGCCAACCCGAGGCGCAGTGGCGCACGCGCACGATAAATTTGCATTTCACCCCCCATCAGCGGTTTAATGGAATGCGCCCTTTTTTAATTTCGCTGCGCCAGTGGTTTAACAAATCTTCAAACATTTTTCTGGCCGGAATTTCAGGCTTCCAGTCAATCGCTTTGCGAATTTTGGTGTTATCAAACATTTGATAATCGGCATCAATTGGCCTTAAACGCTCTTGATCAGTCACGATCTTAATATCAGAGCGAGTGCTAAAACTCAGCAAAATTTGGATGACCTCCGGCAATTGGAAAGCTTCTTCTCCCGCAATGTTGAAATAGTCTCCACAGGAGATTTTCCCTTGTGCACACGCCTCCATTAGGAGAAAGTAAGCTCTGACAGCGTCCCTCGCGTCTTGAAAAGTTCGGGTGCTGGCAAGATTTCCAACAAGAATCTCGGGTGATTGGTAACCCGATTCAATCAATGCGATCTGCTTCGCCACAGTACTTTCGAAAAATACGTCACTACGCCGAGGACCAGAATGTGTACCCATGCGAGTCACAAAGGTACGTAGGCCATAAGCTTCACCATAGAAACGCCCCAAATAATCAGTGCCAATTTTGCTGATGCTATAAGGACTTGCACCATGGAAAGGCGTCTCTTCCGCAAGAGGAGCCCCAGGCTTAGCGCGCCCATAAACTTCGCTTGAAGAGCAGACATGCACCACCGGGTTGTAACCATCCATCTCTTTTTGCTGACGAACAGCTTCCAGCAAATTAGCGGTACCAATAATGTTTGTCTGCAATGTCTCAATCGGAATATCAAATGATGTCTTCGGGTATGATTGTGCAGCCAAGTGCGAGATATATTCTGGCCGAACGCTTTTGAGCATGCGATTCAGTGCTGAATAGTCATTCAAGTCGGCATAATACAGACTGATTCGCTCTTTGCGATTAATACGATCGGTTAAATGATACAGATTATCCATCGGCTCTTGCCAACGCATCATGCCGATGACATCATACGATGTATTCTGAAGCACGTAATCCGCAAGTTGAGAACCAACTTGTCCGGTAATTCCAGTAATTAATATTTTTTTATTCATAAGAATCTTTCGATATTGAAGATGCGAACTCCAAACTGACGGCTTCGTGAAGTGTACGCGGCAATCTACCCAATAGTTTTTGAAAAATTGGTGATTTCATTGCAATAATGCGTGGCCGATTTGCAAAAAAACTTGCATCAGGCTCTGTTACCTTGAAGCGCAGATTATAAAAATGAGACTCTCGCAGACACTCTGCAAAATCAATTCGAGAAAGAATCTGCGGCCCTCCAAAATTAATTATTTTTTCAGAAACATCATCCCATTTAGTAGCTAGAGCCAAGACGCCTTCGATAACATCATCTCGATGAACGATAGCACGGAAGAACGGATGAAATAGATCGGCCTCCTTATCTTGCTCGATGCACTTACTCAAATAATTACTAAACTTATCCTCTCGAGAGAAGACATACGAAAGACGGACAGCTTTAAATGACAAGTTGCTCAAAAAACGCCGTTCAACCTCAAACTTCATTCTCGCATAGTCCCCTGCGGGATTACATTCCATCGTTTCAGCAAACTCTTTTTCACGCTCACCATATACAGCATCGCTGGAAAAAAAAATCACGCGTGCACCACGATCAATAGCTCTCTGGATGAAATGCGAGGTTCCATCAACATTTACTGCCCATGCTTGCTCGTGCTCTCGCGCACAAGTATCGGGCGCCGAAATGGCCGCTGTTAATAGAATAACATCACCACAACAAATCTGATCATAATCAAAGCTATTCGATTCATCTAAACGCAAGGGTAGAAGTCCCCCTCTATCCGATGATGAAGTACCAAAAGCCTCGCCTGATTTTTTTGCACGTGCGAATAAGTTTCTTCCTATATAACCTGTGGCACCAATTACAAATAATCTCATTTTCTTTTAATCTCGAAATATTTGCCACAATCTTGCAACTGCATATAACCCAGAAGCAACCCGATTTTTATAGATTCCTTGCGCAATCAATGATTGTTGCCTTTCACGTCAATGTCTATATCGGCCAGAATCGTGCTCATTATCTGCCAAGCTGCAGTACGCCCCCATTGCCGCTCAGCAAAAACCAAACCGTTTTGGCTGATTTTTTTCCACAAATCCTCGTCTTGATAGATTTGGACAATCGCATCGGTCAGCGCTTCTGCGCCATCCGCTACGAGAATGTTTTCTCTATTGGTAAGTGACATTCCCTCTGCCGCCAATGAAGTAGCCACCACGGGCAAACCAACAGCCATGGCTGTACCAATCTTGCCTTTTATGCCTGCGCCGTAGCGCAGCGGTGCAACCGAAACTCTCATGGTATTCAGCAACGGATCCAAGTCTTCGACAAAGCCGGTAACGATGATATCCTCTGCAGCCAATGCCTGTATCTCCGAGGGCGCATTGCTACCAACAATATGGAAGCAAACTCCTGGAAGTTGCTTTCGTAGCAAAGGCATGACTTCTGCAACGAAGTATTGCACAGCATCAACATTGGGGGGGTGTTGATAGCCGCCGACAAAGACAATATCCTTGCGCTGGGTAAAGGGACGATCTGTTCCCTTGATATCCATAATCAAAGGGAACACATGAAGTTTGGCTTCAGACAGCAAGGGGCGGAGAATTTCCAGCTCGGTTGTGCTATGGACAATACTGGCGTCTGCGGCACGAATTGCGGCCAATTCACGCTCCCGCATTTCGTTGGCCGCTTTTTGCTTGGTTTGACTATTCTGCAGTGCCGCTTCGCGTGACATGCGCAAGAAGTGCAAATCCACGGTGTGAAAGAGCACCTTTGCTTTGGGTGAATATTTGCGAACGGCTTTCAGATGTCGTTCAACGACACCAGGACGGAAAAGAAATGCCAAGTCGTATCGCCCACCAAACTCTTGCAAGTGCTGCTCCACGCTGGTGACTGCAGGCGCATAAAGCACTTCAACCCCCACCCGCTGCAAGGCAGTCGTGTACTCTGGCATATAGAGAAAATTGTCTTCAGGGATGAAGGTGACCTGAAAATTCATCTCCCTCAAAAGAAGCAGAAGATTGAATACAGTTACCGAACCAGCGTCTTGATTCGGAGTGGGAGTGCAATGATCAAGAACCAGAGCCCTGCGTGTTGCTTTTCGATCCTTTGCCGCATCAACGTCTGCGCCAGGAGCTTGATGAGCCTTCAGACGTTGCTGCCAGCGCGCAAACAGCTTCTTGCTGTTTTCCACTTGATAAGCTTTGGTACCTTGACTTGTGTCAGTGCCGGAAGTAATGCCTTCAAAGTGGAAAACAGCAGACATGGGCTGATAAATCACGCGATAGCCTTTATCGCGTATCTTTAAAGCCAAGTCGCTATCTTCGCAATATGCAGGCAGGTAATGTTCATCAAAACCACCCAGCTCATCAAATAGCGCCTTGGGCACCATGATGGACGCCCCAGAACAATAATCTACTTCTCTCGCGTAGTTGTAAACAGGCAAGCTGGGATTTTGAAGACGTCCGAAATTCCAAGCACTGCCATCCTGCCAGATGATGCCACCGGCTTCCTGAAGCCGTCCATCTGGGTAAAGCAGCTTTGATCCCGCCAGACCTGTGCCAGGAAATTCGGCAAAAGTACGAACAAGCTCGTCCATCCACCCAGAAGTCACTTCCGTATCGTTGTTCAGAAAGTAAAGATAACTGCCAAGAGCAGCCTTGGCTCCGTTATTGCAGGAGCGGATGAAACCCTGATTCCCCTCGTTACGCAACAAGCGAATGCCCTGCACTTTGGACAAAATATCAAACGATTCATCCGGGGAGCAGTCATCCACCACAATAACTTCAAAAGCAATTTCAGGCAGGTTGTTTGCAATCGATGCAAGACATCGCAATGTGTAATCGACCTTCCCATAGACAGGAATGATGACTGAAACGGTTGGACAATCCCCTGCGGGAATCACAATATTGGACGTAACACCCGTTACTTCGGTTCCAACTTCTTTGGAATTAGGCACGGGCAAGGCCCGATGTGAATCCGCAAGTTCAGAAACTGCAGTCGCTGGTACACCAGTTGCCAGTAGCAAGCGAGGAAAAAACTTGGCGATGAATTGGCGGTGGCGAGCCTTGGTTTGATAACTCAACGGCAAACTTTGGTAGACGCGTTTTCCTTGCCTTAAAGCAGCCTTGGCATAACGTTTTGCCTGCGTCACAGGGGACGAAACCCAACGCCTTGCTTCACGCAAAGGGCGAGTGAAGAGCCAAGAATTACTTGCAAACACAGCTAGAAGTTCTGCCCGCGCATTCTCCAACTCTGCGTTCAACGCCAAGGCTCGTTCCCCTTGACGTTCTATTTCAGCCGTCAGACTATTAGTCCGTTCGTTGTACTCGACGATCTGGCCATCACGCTCGGCAACGCTGCGCATCAAGCCGTCGACCTGATCGCGA
>JAUMXD010000114.1 GCA_030529305.1 Allobrachymonas sp. | reverse complement strand
AACTGGATCACGTCAGCAAGCAGTTCAACGGCAAAACCGTGCTGCACGACATCAAGCTGCATATCGCCGCAGGCAGCTTCACCACGGTGATCGGCCAGTCGGGCAGTGGCAAAACCACCCTGCTGCGTTTGATGAATGGCCTGGCCCAGCCCGACAGCGGCCGCGTGATCGTGCGCGGGCAAGACCTTGCCCAAACCAACCTGGTGGAGCTGCGACGCAGCATCGGCTACGTGATTCAGGAATCGGGCCTGTTTCCGCACATGAGCATACGCGCCAACATCGCCTATGTGCTCACGCTGCTGAAGTGGCCGACCGAACACATTCGCCAACGCATAGAAGAGTTGCTGGGCATCGTTCACCTCGCGCCCGATCTGCTCCTCCGTTACCCGCATCAGCTCTCGGGCGGGCAGCGCCAGCGTGTGGGCATTGCCCGCGCCCTGGCCGCGCGCCCCGATCTGATTCTGATGGATGAACCCTTTGGCGCCGTGGATGAAATCACCCGCCGCGCCCTGCAAGAAGAAATCAAGCACATTCAACAGCACACGGGCAGCACCATCGTCTTTATCACCCACGATATTGACGAAGCCCTGGCGCTGGGCAGCCAGCTGGTCATCTTGCACGAGGGGCACATCGTGGCGCAGGGCACGCCCGCCCAGCTGCTGCAAGCACCACCCAACGCCACGGCAGCTGAACTGCTGCAACATCGCAAAGGGGCTTGACCCAACAAGGCATGCGCCACCAGCCGCTGCAGCCCGGCGCAAGCCCCAAGCAAAGCACAAGCCCTATTCCACGGCAGCCGCCCGCTAGAATCTTTGGGCTGTGCAGTTCCTCGCCCATGTCCATGTGATGGATAGGCGCCAGCACCTCATAAATGTGCTAGGCAAGTTGTTCATGCCTTGGCGAACCTTGGCCCAAACGCCATCCAAAGCTGCCTTTCAGATTTGTTGAATCCCTTTCTTGCCTGCCCCCACCATGAACTACCTTTCCACCCGTGGCGACGCCACCCCCCGCCAGTTCTGCGACATCCTGCTCGAAGGGCTGGCGCCCGATGGCGGCCTGTACCTGCCCGAGCGCTATCCGCAGCTGAGCACGGCCGACCTGGCGCACCTGCGCGGCGTATACCAGCAGCAAGGCTATGCCGCGCTGGCTTTCGAGCTCCTGAGCCTCTACATCGACGACATCCCCGCCGCCGACCTGCGCGCCATTTGCGACAAGACCTACACACGGCAAGCCTTCGGCACGGCTGAAATCACGCCGCTGAAGAAGTTGGGCGACGGCTTTTACCTGGAGGCCCTGTCCAACGGCCCCACGCTGGCCTTCAAGGACATGGCCATGCAGCTGCTGGGCAACCTGTTCGAGTACGAGCTGAAGCGGCGCGGCCAGCAGCTCAACATCCTGGGCGCCACCAGCGGCGACACCGGCAGCGCCGCCGAATACGCCATGCGCGGCAAGCAGGGCATCCGCGTCTTCATGCTCAGCCCGCACGGGCGCATGAGCGCCTTCCAGCAGGCGCAGATGTTCAGCCTGCAAGACGCCAACATCCACAACATCGCCATCGAGGGCGTGTTCGACGACTGCCAGGACATCGTCAAGGCCGTCAGTGGCGACCTGGCCTTCAAGCGCCAGCACCAGATCGGCACCGTCAACTCCATCAACTGGGCGCGGCTGCTGGCGCAAGTCGTTTACTACTTCGCGGGTTGGTTCCAGGCCACGCAGGCTGATGACGAGCACGTCGATTTCACCGTGCCCAGCGGCAACTTCGGCAACGTCTGCGCCGGCCACGTGGCGCGCATGATGGGCCTGCCCATTGGCCAGCTCGTCGTTGCCACCAACGAAAACGACGTGCTGGACGAGTTCTTCCGCACCGGCCGCTACCGCGTGCGCGGCAGCGCCGACACGTTTGAAACCAGCAGCCCCAGCATGGACATCAGCAAGGCCAGCAACTTCGAGCGCTTCGTGGCCGATGTGCTGAACCGTGACGGCGCGCGCGTCAAGGCCCTGTTTGCCGACGCGCTGGCGCGCGATGGCCAGTTCAGCCTGCCCGCCGAGCTGCAAGCCTGGCGCGATCGCGGGCAACTGTGGGCCAGCGGCAAAAGCACCCATGCCGACCGCCTGGCCACCATCCGCCACGTGTACGAGCAGCACGGCGTGATGATCGACACCCACACCGCCGACGGCGTGAAAGTCGCGCGCCAGCACCAGCGCCCCGGCGTGCCCATGATCGTGCTGGAAACCGCCCTGCCCATCAAATTCGCCGCCACCATCCGCGAAGCCCTGGGCCGCGAGCCTGAGCGCCCGGCAGCTTTGGAAGGCATCGAAAACCTGCCGCGCCGCGTGCAGGTGCTGCCCGCTGATGTGGATCAGGTCAAGGCCTTTATCACTCAGCACACCTCGTAATACGACTGCGCGACCGGGCAATCAGGCTCACGGCCGCAACTGTGGCCCGCTGCTTAAATCATGGGGCGCTGCCTACAAAAGCGTGGCACCGAAGCGTTCAAAAGTGAGCAGAATGCCCATTGCTCTCTATCTCTGCACGAGAAAGCATCTACATGAGAAAGGCACCTTCCACTCACCCCTCACACGGCCCAACGCCCCGTTACAACCCGCCGCTTGCGCCCAACAAGGTGCGGCCTACAATCCGGCTGTCTTTTTTTGAAAGGATAGGGTCATGAAAACACGTCTTCAGCCTTCTGGCAGCCGCCTGCGTTTAGGCGGCATCTTGTGCGCAGCCGCACTCATGGCGCTATCTGGCTGTACCGTCGTTACCACTTATTCGCCGCCCGTTATCTCGCGCCCGCAGCAGCCTGCTACGCCACCAGCGCCCAGCGGCCCCGTTGCCAGCTGGACGGGCACCTACCGCACCGTGCTGCCTTGCGGCCACTGCGCGGGCATCCGGCTGGATCTGACTCTGTACCGCGACGCAACTTTTGATCTGCTCACGCACGAGCTGGGGACCGACCGTGCTCCCAACACACGGCGCGGCGGCTTCACCTTCAACAACGACGAAACCCGCATCATGCTGGATGCCAACGGGCAAAACCGCAGTTTCGACATCTTGCCGCCCAACCGCTTGCGCATGTTGGGCAAAGACGGGCAGGTCGTTACTGGGCCCGATGCCTATCGCTTCATCTTGAAGAAATAAGCGCCCGCCATGCCTCGCAAACGCCCCGTCGTTCCAGTCAACGCCGGGGCGTTTTTTCATGGGCTTTTGCCGTGCGCTGCATTGCTCTTGAATAAGGGGCTTTTCTCCCTTGAAAAGCCACGCCACGCACCCAGTTGCTGAACAGTTATTTCAAAAAATCCTGAAACGGAGTCATTCATGCGAATCGACAAATTCACCAGCAA
>JAUMXD010000113.1 GCA_030529305.1 Allobrachymonas sp. | reverse complement strand
ATGCGGCGGCGCTCGATCTCTTCCACCACGTGGTACAGGTATTTGTTGGATCGGCCAACCATGCGCTGCATGTATTCGGGCCGGCGGGTGTAGTAATTCTCTTTTTCGCGCACGGTGGCGTTGTGCAGATCGGGCATGGCAAAGCCGCTGCGGATGCGATCCCACAAGTCTTCTTGCGAGGCCGTGCTGCGCACCACCGTGACGCTGCTGTGGGTGGGCGCGCGCACGCTCACCTGTGGCGGTGGCGTTGGTGTTTGGGGTTGTTGTGTGGCACACCCGGCCGCCACGGCCGCCAGCGCGGCAGCCCCCAGCCACCGCACGCTACGCTCAAGAGAAAAAGGCAAATCCATAAGAAAAAAAGCCGCGCGCATGGCGCAGCTGGCAATCAATCGGGGTCAAAAACGGTCTTTCCAGGCTCGCAAAGCGGTAAACACCTCAAGCGGGCTGGAAGCGGAAGAATCGTGCGCAGCAACGGCAGCTTGCACCGCAGGCTCGTGCACGCGCAAAAAAGGGTTGATGGCTTTTTCCAGCAACAAGCTTGAAGGCAAAGTGGGCAAGTCTTGCGCCCGCAAAGCCTGGCACTGCCGGGCATGCTGCTGGATGGCCTCGTTACCGGGCTCTACCGCCTGGGCAAAGCGCAGATTGGCCACAGTATATTCGTGCGCGCAGCACACGCGGGTGTTGTCGGGCAATGCCGCCAGCTTTTGCAGCGAGGCGAACATCTGCGCGGGCGTGCCTTCAAACAAGCGCCCGCAGCCGGCCGAAAACAAGGTATCGCCACACAGCAAAATAGGCGCATCCAGCCCCGGCTGCGCAAGCGCATAAAAAGCAATGTGCCCGGCGGTATGTCCGGGCACATCCAGCACCTGAAACGCAAGGCCCAGCGCCTGCAAGGCATCGCCTTCTCGGCATCGGCGCAAAGCCTGGGCAGGCACTGAGGGAAACAATTCATCAGCCAAGCCATCGGCAGCGGGCAGGTACACTTGCGTGGCTGGCGTGCCGCACTGGCGGTACAAGGCATCCACCCCGCCGATGTGATCGGCATGATGGTGCGTGACCCAAATGCCCTGCAAGGCCAAACCCTGCTGCTGCAAGGCCGATACAGCCACCTTAGCCTCTGCAGGATCGCACACCACGGCCGCGCGGCCATCGTGCAGCACCCAGATGTAGTTGTCTGCCAAAGCGGGCAGAGCCATCAGTTGCAGAGAAGGTAGGTGGGAGCTAGCTGTCACAATCGCTTTGCATGAAATGTCTAGGCCCATTATAAATTTGGAAGAATGGTTCGCCTGCCCCACGGGCCAGCACCTGCAGGACTGGGCGCTGGAACGCTGCGACCAGGCCGTGAGCCGCTGCTTCGGCTATTACGCCCTGCAGGTAGGCCTGCCTGCTTGGCCCTTGCTGCGCAACAGCCGCATTCAACACCGCTGGGCAGCCGCTACGGCCAACGCCAACCATGCGCCGGCCCTCATCCCTACCCCCATCGACGGCCCTGCTGCGCTGCTGCTGGATGCCACAGCCCTGCCATTTGAAGCCAATTGCCTGGATTTGCTGCTGCTGCCGCACACGCTGGAGGCCAGCGCCGACCCGCATGCCGCCCTGCGCGAAGCCGCCCGCGTGCTGGTACCCGAGGGGCGCTTGCTGATTCTGGGCTGCAACCCGGCCAGCCTGTGGGGGCTGCAACACCGCAGCCGCCTGTTGGCGCGCCGCTTGGGCAGCCAAAGCGCACTGCCGATTCCACAAGTCAAGCACTGGATCAGCCCGCGCAAACTGCGCGATTGGTTGAGCCTGCTGGGCTTTGAGATCGATGAAGGCTGCTTTGCCTGCTACCGGCCTTTACTGAGCCAGACCAACTGGTTCAAGCGCCTGCAATGGCTGGAGGCCGCTGGCGACCGCTGGTGGCCGTTTCTGGGCGGCGCTTACTTTTTGCTTGCCACCAAGCGCGTGCGGGGCATGCGCATGCTGCCACAGCCGCGCTGGCAACTGGCCCAGCAAGCCGCCGGTACAGCCGCAGCCATCCGCCGTGAAGAAGCGCAAGTGGCATCGCCGCATGCACCAACACCTGCAATACCTGCGCAAGCTCCTCCCACTCGCAGCCCCAGCGCTTAAGCACAACACGCACCGCAATCAACCGCCCATAAGAAGGGCAATGAACGTTTAAACAAGCATGCAAGAAGTCCATATCTACACCGATGGCGCCTGCAAAGGCAACCCTGGCCCCGGCGGCTGGGGCGTGTGGCTGCAAGCCGGCCCGCACGAAAAGGCCCTGTTTGGCGGCGAAGCCCACACCACCAACAACCGCATGGAGCTGCGCGCCGTGATTGAGGGGCTGCAAGCCATCAAGCACCCCTGCCAGATCACGCTGTATCTGGACAGCCAATATGTGCGCCAAGGCATCACCAGCTGGATTCACAACTGGAAGAAGAAGGGGTGGAAAACCGCTGACAACAAGCCCGTTAAAAACGCCGACCTGTGGCAGCAGCTGGATGCACTGGTGTACAACAGCCCACACCAGCTGCACTGGGAATGGGTGAAAGGCCACGCAGGCAACCCCGGCAACGAAAAGGCCGACGAGCTGGCCAACCGCGGCGTGGAACAAGCCCTGGCGCAAGACGAATCAGGCCAGGCTTGATTCGACTGGCCATCTCCCAAGCTGCTATCTGCCACTGCGCGGCTTGGCTGGCGCGCCAGCCAAGCAGCCATTCGCAAACAGCCATTCATTTAGGCAAGTGCTCTGCTTCAGGCCAGCACCCCAACATAGAGGCGCACCAAGTACAAACCAAAACGCAAAAGCCGTGTGCCATCACTCAAAAATCTGCGTAACACAATCGCCCCCTGTTTGTAGATATAACCCTGCCGCCAACGCCGATTAGCCAACCTTTGCCCCAAAACAAGCGCCTGTGAATAAACCCCGCTGGTAGCGCCCGTGTTTGCAGGGGCATTGGCCCAATCTGGCGCAACTTATGCCTTGGCTACACACAACTTGTTCACAGCTTTGCCCACAGGCACCGCGCAGCAATGCCCTACTATTGGGCTTGGCGCCTGATCTTGTGCTGTTTCTTTTGCGCTGATTCCATACCCATAACAACTTGAATCGCGCTTTTCACTCCCAATCGGATTGGCGCGCCTTTTCCAATCATCTCCCTGCCCTGACTCCCTCGCTTGTGCCATGAACACTGCCCTGAGCTACTCTCCCGCTGAATACGACTCCTACGGCCAAGACGAAAGCCGCGACCCGCAACTGGCGCAGTTGCGTGTGCCGCCGCATTCCATCGAGTCCGAATCGAGCGTACTGGGTGGCCTGCTGCTGGACAACAACGCCTGGGACCGCGTGGCCGATCTGCTCATCGCCA
>JAUMXD010000112.1 GCA_030529305.1 Allobrachymonas sp. | reverse complement strand
CAGGCCCGGCCTATGTGTTCTTGTGGACAGAAGCCCTGATCCAAGGCGGCATGGAGCTGGGCCTGAGCCGCGATCAAGCCAAGCAATTGGCGGTGCAAACATTTGCTGGTGCCGTGGCCCTAATGGAGCAGAGTGATGAATCGCCCGAAGTGCTGCGCCAGCGCGTGACCAGCAAGGGCGGCACCACACACGAGGCCATCAGCAACATGCAGGCCCAACGCGTGCCTGAGCACATCGTTGAAGCCGTGCATGCCTGCCACCGCAGGGCCGTGGAAATGGGGCGGGAGTTTGCCTAAGAGCACTGTTCAGTGCATGCGTATGCGCTGACCACATGCCTGCTGCGGGTGATGAGCGGGGCAGCAGCGCTTGAAGCAAAGCGTGTGCCATCTGCGCTTGACTCATCTGATTGAATGGATAGCTGAATGAATGGCTGAGCAGCAAAGTGGCTCAGCGCTTAGCAATGGACGTGAAGTGTGCACGGCGATGTTCAAAAGCGTGGTGGGCGTTTGTCGAGAAAAGCCGTAATACCTTCGCGGTGCTCGGCGTTGTTGGCGTAGGCGTAGGGGTCGAGTGCATCTGCCAAGTTGGCTGAAACAGCGTGCGCCGCAGAGCCTTGCAGCGCGCGCAGGGTTTGCTTGTTTTGCCGCGCACAGGCTGGGCCGAGCGAGCAGATGCGCTCAATGGTGCGCTGGCACTCGGCCTGCAGTGCGGCGGCATTGGCCACGGTGCGCGTGATGAAGCCACGTTGCAGCATCTCGGCTGCGGGGTAAACAGCGGCTTCAAGCAAGATGGAGCGGGTGCAGGTTTCGCCCAGCACGCGGGTTAGCAAAGCCGTTTCGTGCGGCGCCATGGGAAAGCCCAGCTTGGCAATGGGCGCACCATAGCGGCTGGCCGTGGTGGCGATGCGGATGTCGCAACAGCAGGCCACTTCCAGCCCCGCGCCCATGCAGTGCCCGTCAATCGCGGCGATCACGGGGCAATCCAGCGCCAGCACGGCGGCCAGCGCAGGCCAAACCACCTCTTCATGAAAGTGGCGCAGGCTGTGCGCCTCAAAGCGAAAAGACGGGAATTCGGCAATGTCTGCTCCCGCGCAAAAGTGGCCGTCCGCCCCTTCGATCAGCACGCAGCGCAAGGGATGGGCTGCGCGCGTTTGCGCTTGCAGCTCTTCGCAGAGGCTGCGCAGCTGGCCCCACATGGCATAAGACATGGCATTGAATTTGCCTGCATGCCGCAAGGTGAGGCGGGCAATGCGCATGGGCTCGCCGCTGGCGGTGTTGGGGGCAGCCAACTCTTCAAATTGGCAGCTGATGTGCGGTGTGGCGAGTGTTGCAGGCATGGTGGCTGGGAGTGGGCAGCTGAGCGAATAGTGACAGGTAGTGAGATGCGCAGGCAAGCCTGAGTGGGTGAAAAGGTGAAAGCGCTACGCCCACCTGTGCAGGCGTACGGCTTCAGCTCTTTGCCGCGCGCCTCAGCCTTTGCGGCTGTGTGCCACAGCGGGGCTGTCAGCATCTGTGGGCGGGTGCTTGTGCGCCCACCACCACATGGCTGCGCCCGCGGCCATCATGGGCAGGCACAGCCATTGGCCCATGCTCAGGCCCAGGCCGAGCAGGCCCAGAAAGTCGTCTGGCTCGCGGAAGTATTCAACGATGAAGCGCAGCAGCCCGTAGCCCATGAGGAAAGCGGCTGACACTTTGCCCCGGCTGGGCGCGCGGCGTGCGTACAGCCACAGCACGACGAAGAGCAGCAAGCCTTCCAGCAGCACCTGATAGAGCTGCGAGGGGTGGCGTGGCAGCATCGACCCGCTTTGCGGAAAGGCCATGGCCCAGGGCAGATCGGCGCTGGCGGTGCGCCCCCACAGTTCGCCATTGATGAAGTTGCCCATGCGCCCGCAGGCCAGGCCCGTGGGCACGCAGGGCGCAACGAAGTCGCTCACCTCCAGCCAGGGGCGCTGGCGCCGCCAGGCAAACCAGGTGAACATGCCCAGCACGCCCAGCAGGCCGCCGTGAAAGCTCATGCCGCCTTCCCACACCTTGAAAATGTCCAGCGGGTGCGCAAGGTACCACAGCGGCTTGTAAAACAGCACATAGCCCAGGCGGCCACCCGCAATCACGCCCAGAATGCCCGCGAGCAGCAGATCTTCCACGTCCGTGCTGCGCCAGATGCCCCTATCCACCAAGCGCGCATAGGGCATTTGGCGCAGGCGCAGCCGCCCCAGCAGCACGAACAGCACGAAGGCGGCCAGATAGCTCAGGCCATACCAGTGGATGGCCAAAGGCCCCAGGCGGATGGCAACGGGATCGAACTCGGGGTGGATCAGCATTTGGGGAAGTAATCTTTCTTCAGGGCTGGGGCGATGGCGGTGTGTGATGCGAATGCATGAGATGGCGTGGGCACCAACCGTGGTCTGGCGTCAGAAAATGCTCATTGGCCAGCGGCCGCGCGCGCCACACCGTGGCACGAATCCTGGCGCCGACTGTACCGGGTGTTGGTAGGCAGGCAGCCGCAGCCAGCGCGGCGAGATGCGACAAGGCGCAACAGGCTTTGCCACACGCACGTTTAAGCATTGCTGGTATCAAACACCAGCTCTTGCACGCCACTGGGCGTGCCCAGCAGGCAGAGATGGGCTTTCTGGTGGGCGAACACGCCCACGGTGACCACGCCCGGCCATTGGTTGACGGTGGATTCAAAGGCCAGCGGGTCGGCAATCTGCAAGCCGCGCACGTCCAGAATGTGCTGGCCGTTGTCGGTGATGAGCGGCTGGCCATCGGCCTGCACGCGCAGCCTGGCTTGCCCGCCCAGTGCAGCGAATTGGCGCGTGATGCGCGCTGCGGCCATCGGAATCACTTCCACCGGCAGGGGAAAGCGCCCCAGCACCGCCACGCGCTTGCTCTGGTCGGCAATGCAGATGAAGCGGCGGCTTTGCGCGGCCACGATCTTTTCGCGCGTTAGCGCCGCGCCTCCGCCCTTGATCATGTGGCCGTGCGGGTCGATTTCATCGGCGCCGTCGATGTACACATCCAGCAGCTCTACCACATCGGCCTCGAAAACGGCGATACCGAGTTGGCGCAAGCGCTCGGTCGAAGCGTTGGAGCTGCTGACCGCGCCACGCAACTGATCCTTGACGGATGCCAGCGCATCGATGAAGTGGTTGACGGTGGAGCCGGTGCCCACGCCGATGATGCTGCCCGGGCGCACGTGGCGCAGGGCCGCCTGGGCCACTTGTTGCTTGAGTTCGTCTTGAGTCATGCCGTGAAAGAAAGAGTGTCAAAAAGGCTGGGCGGCGGCGCAGTCCATGTGCCAGAACCACTCGGAACATGCGAGTCGTATCTCAGGAACGATAGTCGGCATTGATGCTGACGTAATCGTGGCTGAAGTCGCAGGTCCACACCG
>JAUMXD010000012.1 GCA_030529305.1 Allobrachymonas sp. | reverse complement strand
TTTGCGCTTCGTCCACAAAGCGGAAGTAGGCATCGGCGTTGAAAAAATATTGGGTAATCACGCCGTTGGCGCCTGCATCCACCTTGGCTTTGAGGGCGCGCAAATCTGCCTGCGGGTTGGGCGCTTGCGGGTGCATTTCGGGGTAGCCCGCCACTTCGATGTGAAATGCGTCGCCCGTTTCTTCACGAATGAAGCGCACCAAATCGCTAGCGTACACAAATTCGCCGCCTACGCCGTGGCCGCTGGGCAAGTCGCCGCGCAAGGCCACCAAGCGCTTCACGCCCATGCCTTGCAGCTGCTGCAACTGCTCGCGCACCGTGGCACGCGTTGCGCCAATGCACGAGAAGTGGCTGGCGGCATCCACACCTTCTTGCAGGATTTCTTGCACGGTATCGAAAGTGCCGCTGCGGGTAGAGCCGCCCGCACCGTATGTGACCGAGCAAAACTCAGGCTTGAGTACGTATAGCTGCTGGCGCACTGCGCGCAGCTTGGCTGCGCCCTCGGGCGTTTTGGGCGGAAAAAATTCCAGGCTGATGGGGGTGGCTAATGCCATGTGCGTTCCTTGTTGTGTCATCAAAAAATCAAAAGACTAAAAACCGGGCTGGCCTTTTTCAAAAACACATCAGTGAATGCGCCTGATGAGCAGCAGTGGGAGTTCAAGTCTTGCGCAAGGCCGATTGATCGGCGCAACAGGCGCGGGCAATCGAGGCGGGATTGTAGTGCCCGCCCCAAAACGTCAGTCTGCCTATTCCAGTTTCTTGCGAAGCATTCCTAGTGGAAAGCCTTTCCCCTCTCTCGCACCCATCTCTATCGCGCAATACCGAAGTGAAACAAAGATTTGCAATCAGAAAGCAAATAGATAAAATGAGACTGATTCTCGTTTGATTGCTTTGTTTCTTGTCGATCAAGCCAAACAAACGGGTAAAAACGCGCTTGCGACAGCCCCTGCAGCGCAAACCCTGTCAGCCTGAGCTGATCTTTTATAAAGGAAGCATTCACATGGCAGCATTGGTTTTAAAAGACCTCAACGTCACGGTTGCGGGCAAAGAGGTTTGCCAGAACATTGATCTGCAAATCCCCGAAGGTGAATTGCACATTCTGCTTGGCCCCAACGGCTCGGGCAAGTCTTCTCTCATCAGCGCCATCATGGGCGTGCCGGCTTATCAAGTCACTCAGGGCAGCATCACTTTCAACGGAAAGCCGTTAAACACCATGCCCATTGATGAGCGGGCGCGCTTCGGCATTGGCATGAGCTTTCAACGCCCGCCCGTTATTCGCGGCGTCACCATCAAGATGTTTGCCGAAGCCATTGGCAAGTCCGACCTTCTGGAGGAGTACGCCGATCGCTTTCTGTTCAGCGATTTTTCCGAACGGGTTTTGAATGAAGGTTTTTCGGGCGGCGAAATCAAACGCTGGGAGGTCTTGCGGCTCTTCCTGCAAAAACCTGATCTGTGCCTGTTCGATGAGCCAGAAAGCGGCGTCGATTACGCACTTACCGCAAAGATCGGAGGGCTGATCAACGAACTCATGCAAGAGCCCACAGCCAGCGGCAAGCGCCGCAGCGGCTTGCTGATTACCCATGCAGGCTTCATCCTGGATCATGTTCAGGCCAGGCAAGCGCACATGATCGTGAACGGACAAATCGTTTGCAGCGCCGAACCATACGCCATGCTGCAGCACATCAAATCGCATGGCTATGTCGCCATGTAAAGCGGAAAACGGAGTCGCATCATGAGCAAGCTCAGCACCACCAACCAGCAAGCCATTGCCACCACCGAGAGCATCAAAAAACGCTTGATCCATATCGGTTACCGAGACGAACAGCAATGCGCCGGAACCAGCATCCTGGTAGACAACCGCATCGACCACATCACCGTCAACAGCGACGAGGTGGAAATCCTGCCGCTGCAACAAGCACTCAAGCAATACCCCTGGGTACAAGACTACGTATTTGGCCTGATTGATCCACAGGCCAATGAAACGATCCGGCAGATGACGGACACCACGCTGCCGCCGCTGGGCTATTTCGTTCACGTCAAGCCAGGTGTTTCGGTCACACTGCCGCTGCAACTGTTCACCGTGCTGGAAACACCCCAGGCACGCCAATACATTCACAACCTGATGATCATTGGAGAAGATGCCTGCGTGGACGTCATCTCGGGCGCAGTGGTGCCCGAGTCCCTGCGCCAAGGGCGGCACGTGTCGCTCTCCGAAACTTACATCGGCGCAGGCGCCAGCTACCGCTCCGTTTCAGTGGAGACCTGGGGCAAAGACATGGATGTGTGCAATTTCTCTGCTTCCAGGCTGGAGAAAGGCGCCCGCCAGCTGGAAGTCAGCATCGCGGTGGCAGAGATCAAAAAACACTACGACCACAGCGTGGTGCATCTAAAAGAGAACGCCGTGTCTTCATCCAGCTCGGTCGTGTTTGCCTCTCGCGGCACCCATCGTGAGATGCACAGCACCTGCATATTGGCCGAAAGCGGCACCCATGCAGAAAACATCACCCGCATGGTGGCCGATGGAGGCGTGATTGACAACCACAACACATTGATTGGGCAAGCGCCGGGCGTTAACGGTTATTTGGGGTGCGACGGCCTGATGCTCAGTGAAGATGGGCAAATCAACTCCACGCCCACCGTGACTGCGCAAACAGCGCAAGTCAATCTGTCGCACGAGGCCTCCATCGGCATGGTCGGCCAAGACAAGCTGGTCTATCTCATGTCATCCGGTATGACGGAAGACGAAGCCCGCGATCTGATCGTTCAGGGCTTTCTGGATCTTGAGCACCAACACATTCCCAAAGGGCTGCGCGAGATGGTCAAACGCATGATCGATACAGCCAAGTCTGGATCCATGTAAAAACCCCCGGAATGCCTGCCAAGCAGAAGACACACGTCTTATCTCAATTGCAGGCAGGAGGCGCATGGCGCAAGAAGCCGGATGACTGGCGAGCGTGGGATCAGCCCAATTGATCCAGCCAATAAAAAAAAGAGCCTTGAAGGCTCTTTTTTAACTACAGCAGATCAAAACCTGCCATTTTTGAAACTGGAGCGGGAAACGAGTCTCGAACTCGCGACCTCAACCTTGGCAAGGTTGCGCTCTACCAACTGAGCTATTCCCGCGAAAGCCGAGATTATATAGGCGGATTTTTGCTTTTTTCAGCGCGCGTCAAAATTTTTTCTCGCCTGGACTGGACAGCGCCGTTAACCAGCGTGGCAGCGCCTCGCAAACGGCAAAGGCCATGCATGCCATGGCCCAGTAGGCTGCGTTTGCGCCTGCACCCTGCCTTGCTTCCTGATGAAGCCGTGCGTCAACGTCTGCCCCCGAGTCTTTTTTCCTGCGACTTTGAAAGAGGCAGTCTCGCTCGCCCGGCAAAGCGCACAGTCTTGGTCTTTGCACAGGTTCTGGCAGATTAGACTTCCCTCTACCCCCTCTTTCTGCGCGCAGTTTCTGCATTTTCTGGCTCAATTTGCTGACTGCACATGCGCACCTGCCATTGATTCCAAGCAAAGCACGCCCATGCGCCACACGCCCCAACAAGCTTTCCCAACGCCGCGCTCTGATACGGATGACTGCATCACCCGCGTGCGCGGCATTGAGCTGGGTCATTACAGCCACCCGCAACGCCCAACGGGTTGCAGCGTCGTCGTCGCCCGCGAAGGGGCCACGGCCGCCGTGGATGTGCGCGGCGCAGCGCCGGGCACCCGCGAAACGGATTTGCTGCGCGCGGGCAATCTGGTTGAACAAGTGCATGCCGTATTGCTCACCGGCGGCAGCGCCTGGGGCCTGGCTGCAGCCGATGGCGTGGTGCGCTGGCTGGAAGCGCAACGCATCGGCCTGGACACGGGCTATGGCAAGCTGCCGCTGGTGCCCGCTGCCGTGCTGTTTGACTTGGCCGTGGGCGATGCCCGCATCCGCCCCGATGCCGCTTGCGGCTACCAGGCTTGCGCGGCGGCTGGCAAACATGCGCACGCCCCTGCTGGCAACATCGGCGCAGGCACGGGCGCAACAGTGGGCAAGCTCTATGGCCCAGCCTGCGCCATGAAGGGCGGCGCAGCCAGTGCCAGCATCACGCTCAACAGCATAACCGTTGGTGCCCTCATCGCCTGCAACGCCGTGGGTGATGTGCTGGACCCCGCCACAGGCGCCCTGCTGGCGGGTGCGCGCACCGCGCCGCAATCGCTGACGCTGCGCAACAGCACAACCAGCCTGCTGCAAGGCCAAGCCCCCAGCTTCGCCCTGCCCGGCACCAACACGGTGATTGGCGTGATCGCCACCGATGCCGCACTTTCGCGCCCCCAGCTGCAACGCCTGGCCGTGGCCGGGCACGATGGGCTGGCCCGCTGCATCTCGCCCGCGCACACCCAACTGGATGGCGACACGCTGTTTGCCCTGGCCACCGCACAGGCCGAACCCGGCGAGCAGACGCCAGACATGATCACGCTATCAGCCATGGCCGCAGAGGCCGTAAGCCGTGCCGTGCTGCGTGCCATCTGCGCCGCGCAGGCTCTGCATCTGCCCGATTTGTGGCTGCCCGCCTGGGCCGATTTGCCCCATTCAGGTCCCGATAAGACGCATAAACGCTGCTAGAATACGCCGCTTCGGAGAGGTGGATGAGTGGTTTAAGTCGCACGCCTGGAAAGCGTGTGTAGGTTAATAGCCTACCGCGGGTTCGAATCCCGCCCTCTCCGCCACACAGGCGATCAGCCCTTGTCTTTTGGCAAGGGCTTTTTTGTTTTTTGCCTATCCACCCCAGCTGCAGCGCCAGCAACTGCTCTGCGCCGGCTGGAAGAATCAACAGCCGCAGATTGCTCAGCCAACGTCAATCCGCCTCAGACAAGCGCCTTGGCCACGATCATTTCAACGTGCCCAAATAGGCATCACTGTCATCAATCCCGAACTCAATCCACATGGGCAGGTGATCGCTCATGCGATAAGTGCGCCAGTCTTTGAAACTGCGCCCGGGCCTTTCGGTGCGCTCTTGCGCATACGCGGCTTCGTCTTCCAGCCGATAAACGTGCTCAAAGAAATCGAACACACCTGCTCGGCCCGTTGGCTTCATGTGCGCCAGACACTTGTAGTAGGCGATCTGGTCATAGTGCTTGTCTTTGGCTACGTTCGAGCCCGGAATGCTGTTGAGCTCTTCAGGCACAACAAAACCCGCTTGGGTAATCGCCTCCATCGTGACGTCTTGACGATTGAAGATATTGAAATCACCCAGCATGATGAGGTTGTCCGGCGGCGGGGCAATGCCCGGCTCATATTGCGGTGCACCGGAAAGCTTGCCGGCATTTTTCGCAATGGTTTTGCTGAAGGCTGTGATTTCAGCCAAACGACGTGGATCGACTGCTACGCCCTTGCCGTAATAAATATGAACGGTTGCCAGCGTTAAATAAGCCCAACCAGAACGGAAGCCCGCAATGTAGGGGGAGCGGGCCAATTGCACAGGCTCTTCTTGTGCGCCCTTTTCTTTAGACAACACCAATTCGGCCGCCAAGCCGGTGAAATGCACCTTGCGCCGGTCGTACAAATAAGCCATTCTTTCAGCATTGCCCGAAGTGCCCAAGGTCACGTCAGTAACGAGAAAATCCCAGTCAGTCCCCAGCAGCCGGCATAGCCTTTGCAAGGGGTACAAGCCATCGCGCACTTCTTGAATGGCGATCAAATCAAAGCGGCTCAAAATCTCGGCGATGTAGTAATAGGGCTCATCACCCCGGTAACCGTATTTTCCTGAATCAAACTCGCGAATATTCCAGGTGGCCAGCAGCAAGGTGTTTGTCACCGTTCGGGCGGGAATGGCCTGGGCCAGCGCCGCGCGCAAGCGTTGCAAGCCTTTGATGGTGCGTTGGCGCACGACAGTGTCTCTGATTCGCTTCAGCCCGGCGTAGTAAGGCATGCCTTCCCTCCTGTTCACTCAATGAGCAAGCAGCCAAGCCCCTACCCGGCCGCACCTGCTAGCGCCCCAACCTCTTGTTCTTGAGACTAATCACTGAGCCAATAAAAGAAAAAGAGACTGAACACGCTATTCACAAAACAATCAAGAGACAGATATTTATCTTGCTGGACACAGGGCATGAAGATAATCGCGCCCTCTGTTTTCGTCAACAGGGGGCGCCCATGCCGATCAACGCAAGCGATGCAAGAAGTGCATGTGCTTGTGATATTGGTCGATGATGTCGTTGATCACGCCCTCTTTGCTCCAGCCCATGATGTCGTAATCCTGCCCGCCTTCGCTCAGATGCACCTCGGCGCGGTAGTAAGTCTGCTCTGCGCTGGTTTCTTGCGCATCATTGCCAACCTGCACAAAGGCGGGCTGCACATGGGCAGATGCCACCACCTGGTAGGTGAAGTCGATTTCATCCTCGTGGTTGGTGGTGAAGATGACTTGGCCCGATTCAGGCTGGCTCACGTTTGCGCCAACACCCAGGCTGCGCAACTCCTCCACCACTTCGGTGCAAGCTTCCAACACCACCGTATCCACAAAGCGGTACACCGTTTTCTGATCGGGAAAGTCCATGATGACCTGCAAACGCTCACGCCAAGCTCCCTTGCTGCGCAGCATGGGCGCGGGGGTTGGCGTAGCCACTTGCTGCACCAACTGCTTTTGCATGTCCACATTCAAAGCCTTGAGCAAGCCGTACATCGCCACCATGAGCACAGTCACAAACGGCAAGGCGCTGGCAATGGCCATGGTTTGCAACGCCCCCAGGCCGCCTGCCAGCAACAAAACGATCGCCACCACGCCCGAGCCCACGGCCCAGTAAATGCGAAAGCCCGTGTGTTTATTGGTTTCGCCGTGCGAGCACAGCATGTCCATCACCAACGCGCCCGAATCGGCCGAGGTGACGAAGAATACCACCACCATGAACAGGGCCACGTAAGTAAACAAGCCAGAGAAAGGCAATTGCTCCAAAAAAGCGAACAAGGCCAAAGATACGTCTTTTGAAACGATTTCACCCAAAGACGTGATGCCCTGCCCCAAAATCATGTCGATGGCCGAATTACCAAAGAAAGTCATCCACATGAAAGTAAAACCGGTAGGCACCAGCAAAACACCCACCACGAATTGCCGAATCGTGCGCCCGCGCGATACACGCGCAATAAACAAGCCCACAAAAGGCGCCCAGCTCAACCACCAACCCCAGTAGAGAATGGTCCACCCACCAATCCAATCTGTTTTGTGATAGGCAAACAGATTGAAGGTCATATTCACGATATTGGAGGCATAAAAACCTATATTCTGCACAAGAGCTTGCAGCAAAAATACCGTGGAACCAGCCAGCAAAACAAAGGCCAACAAAATAGCGGCCAAACCCAGATTCAGTTCCGAAAGGAGTTTGACACCTTTATCCAAACCAGACGCTACCGATAATGTGGCCAGTGCCGTAATAGCCACAATCAATATGATTTGCGTTGTGGTGGAAACAGGAATAGCCGGAAACAGATGATTCAAACCGGCATTGACTTGCAACACCCCATAGCCCAAAGAGGTAGCCACACCAAACAAGGTGCCCGCCACAGCAAACACATCCACCGCATGCCCAATGGGGCCATTGATTTTGTTGCCAATCAAGGGGTATAGCGCAGAACGCAAGGTCAAAGGCAGGTTATGCCGGTAACTGAAAAAAGCCAATATCAAAGCCACAATGGCATAAACAGCCCAGGCGTGCAAGCCCCAATGGAAAAAGGTCAGCTTCATCGCCTCGCGCGCGGCTTGGGTGGTGCCGCCATCCCCCATGGGCGGAGAAAGAAAATGCATGACTGGCTCGGCCACGCCAAAAAACATCAGGCCAATGCCCATGCCCGCAGAAAACAACATGGCAAACCAGGAAACATCGCTGTAATCAGGCTTGGAATGGTCTGGCCCCAATCGGATATTGCCATATCTGGAAATACCCAGAAAAATAACCGTCAGCAAAATAATGGCCACCGTCAGCACGTAATACCAACTGCCATTCGCCACAATTCCAGCTTGAACCGCTTTGAATGAGCGGTCAGCCATTTCTGGCGCAATCACCGCGAACAAAATAATCGAAAGAATAATGGCAGATGACGCATAAAATACTGCCGAATTGAGTTGGCCGCTTAGACTCGATGGGCTTTTTTGATCAGACAATGTTCTTCCTTTCTTGACGAAAGAGGTTCACAAATTTCCCGAAAATCTCGCATGGATTTTCGTGCTTGCTGCATCACATAGAACCAAAAATTCTAACAGAGGCTTCACTTCTTTCATTTGGAGATATTGAGTGCGCTGTTTGAAGCAAACCCTGAGCTTTTTCTCAAGCATCAACACAAGATCGACATGCCAACACTGCCAACTGTTATCGGCCATGCAAAAACATGGCGGCCTTGTGGTTTCGCTTCTCCTTTCTTGCGGCAAGCAACGATCGGCATTGGCGACGCGTACTCATTGCCCCCAATAGCCGCCTTGGCTAGGCCCGCCCCTTCATCATCAGAGATAATGGCCGCCTTGTTTGCCCCCGGTTTTTCGGTCGAATCGTTACCAGCGCTTGCTGATGCAGCAGCCAGTTACGGCGAACTGTGAGTCAAGCAGCAAAGCCAGAAAACACGGGCGCTGCCAGCCCACACTGCTCCCAACCACATATTCATCTTCTTGAGGAATCGCCATGCCAGCTTTGGTCATTGCCGAACACGACAACCAGCACTTGCTGCCCGCCACGCTCCACGCCATTACGGCCGCTGCGCAATGCGGGAACGAAGTGCATGTGTTGGTGGCAGGCCATCAGGCCGCTTCTGTTGCCCAGGCCGCAGCCCAAGTGGCGGGCGTGGCCAAGGTGCTGCATGCCGATGGCCCGGCGTTGGCCGAAGCCTTGGCCGAAAACCTGGCCGCCCAAGTATTGGCCGTGGCCGGCCCCTACAGCCACATCGTGTTTGCCGCAACCGCCCGGGGTAAAAACGCTGCGCCCCGCGTGGCTGCCAAGCTGGATGTGGCGCAAGTCAGTGAAATCACCCGCATCATCAACCCCAACACCTTCGAGCGCCCCATTTACGCAGGCAACGCCTTTGCCACCGTGCAAAGCAGCGACGCCACCCAGGTGCTGACCGTTCGCGCCACCAGCTTTGATGCCGCAACCCCCACAGGCGGCACAGCCACCATCGAAAGCGTGGCGGCCGTGGCCGATGCAGGCCGATCGGCCTTTGTGAGCCGTGAGGAGGCCAAGTCCGACCGGCCGGAACTCACCACCGCGCGCGTGGTGGTATCTGGCGGGCGCGGCCTGGGCAGCGCCGAAGCTTTCCAGAACCTGCTCACTCCGCTCGCCGACAAGCTCAATGCCGCCATCGGCGCCAGCCGCGCGGCGGTGGATGCAGGCTACGCTCCCAACGCCTTGCAAGTGGGGCAAACAGGCAAGATCGTGGCGCCCGATCTATATATCGCCTGCGGCATCAGCGGCGCGATTCAGCACTTGGCCGGCATGAAAGGCAGCAAAGTCATCGTCGCCATCAATAAAGACCCCGAGGCCCCCATCGCCAGCGTGGCTGACTACTTTCTGGAAGCCGATCTGGACAGCGCCCTGCCCGAGCTGACACAGGCGCTGTGATTCTGGTGCGGCTCTGTCCCGCTGATATTGAGGTCTGCTCAAATCGCCCGCTCTTTTCCATTGTTGAAAACACGGCCCAAATTTGCGATCACAGCCAGGCACGCTCTTTACCAGTACCTGGCCATTCAACGCCTTGTCTCTAAATGAGCATGCGTCATTACCAAGCGCAATAGCCTGCGCTATCGCTGCCAACACGCTTTACACAACACGGGCCTTTTGCCCCTTGCGCAACGGGCCGTTTGTTTTGAGTCGCACGATTGCGCGCGGTTATTTATTTTTGCTTGCTTGCGTTTTTGAAAGCTGCGCTCACTCATTGATAAAGCTTTCGCATCTGGCAACTCAATCGCTAATTTGAACTAAACGCTCCTTCGGTCAAACAAGGCCAAAAAGCGCCCCAAAACCCGTTTCCAAAAAGTTACAAAAACCTTGTTTGAGCTTGATTCAAGCCTGATTCAGATTTGTGCAAGCCCCTATTCTCCCTTTTTTACAAATTAATGGGCAATTGAAGTATCGAATCCAAGTGTTTGATCTACCAATAAGTTTTGAATGGAGTTAAACTCTCTTACAGTGAGTTGTCGCGGTTTGTATCAAAAGGCTTCATCATGTTCCCCAGCATCTTTCGCACCCCATCACATGCGGCAAAGCCCGCTTCCTTGATGCAGAAAATGCGCCGCACATCCGGGCAGATTGCTTTGGTATGCGCTTTGGTGGCGGCGGGCGTAGCCACCACCCCCACCTGGGCCAAACCCGGCAAAAACAATGCGGCAGGCAAATCTGCCGCTAAAGCGACTGCCAACAAATCCGCAAAAAAACAGGCTGGCAAAAGCGACAACGCCAAAACCACTGCCAAAGCCAGCGGTAAAAAAACCGCAGGCAAGAGCAAGTCAGTTGCCTCAGCCAAACGCAGCGACACAAACTCAGCCAAAGCCGCCCCGGCGGGCAAAACCGGCCGCAAGAACAAACTAGCAGCCGAAAGCGCCGTAGCCACCCACGGTAAAAAACAGGGCAAGGGCATGGCGAGCAAAACGCCTTCGGCCCAAGACTTGCGCCAGCAAATCGCTGCCCTACAAGCCAAGGGCAAAGGCAAGGGTCGCCAGTTGAGCAAAATTCAGAAGCAGCAATTGGCACGGCTCACTGCCCAAGCCCAGTTGGCCGAAAAAGCCGAGCGGCAAGAAAAGCAGGAGCAAGCCCGCGCCTTGCGCTTGGCCGCTGCCCAAAAAGCCAAGCAGCGCCCTGCTACCCCATCTGCACCTGTTGCAGCAACACTGGCCCGCAACAATCAGCCCGTACTCGTAACCCAGGCCGTGCCGCAAGCAACCATCAGCCCAAGCCAGCAGGAAGATTTGTTGGCCTTGCAAGCGCCTGTAGTTGACGGCACCAACACCCTTTCACCAGCTGCGCCAACATCTGCTGCAACGCTGATTGCGCCCTCTGCAGCTGCGGTTTCTGCCGGCCCATCAGCTGATGCTGGCATGGCTGCACAGATTGCACAGGCTTCTGCAACCCCTGCTGTTGCAGCAACTGACAGCCCGGCGCTGCCCGCACCTTCTGCCACGCAAAATGCCGATCCGCTGCAGGCTTTGCTGGATGCCAAGCAAACCGAGTTTGCTGCCGCAACAGCCGCTGCCACGCCAGCAACAGCAGCGGCCGTTACAACACCCGTAGTGGCCCAAGCTGCAACCGTCGCAACGGTATCCACACCCGCTGCGCCCAGTGCAGCTGTGGCATCAGCAACGCCTGTGCGCAAACCCGAAAGCCCCTCGCCCATCATTCGCGTTTCTGTTCCGTCGCGCAGCAGCTTGGGCCAGATTCAGGGCTTGAGCACGCCGCGCGGCAATTTCGGGCCTGATCTGTTTTCGAACGTGGCCTTTGCCATGGATCAGAAAACGGGCCAGGTGCTGGTGAATAAAAACGGGCATTTTGTTTCGCCCATTGCCTCCATCACCAAGCTGATGACGGCCGTCATCACCATGGACGCCAATCTGCCCATGGACGAAATGATCACCATCACCGAAGACGATGTGGATCGCCTTAAAGGCAGCCGCTCGCGCTTGGCTGTGGGCACCACCCTGTCGCGGCAAGAACTGTTGCACTTGGCCTTGATGTCGAGCGAAAACCGTGCCGCCCATGCACTGGGCCGCACCTACCCTGGCGGCTTGAGCGAGGCCATTCGCGCCATGAACCGCCGTGCCCTGATGCTGGGCATGCGCGAAACGCGCTATGTGGAGCCCACTGGCCTGTCCAGCGCCAACCAGTCCAGCGCGCACGATCTGGCCATGCTGGTGAAAGCCGCCTACCGCTATCCGCTGATTCGCAACTACACCACCTACCCCGGCGCGGAGTTTGCCGTGCAGGGGCAGATGATGCGCTTCAACAATACCAACCGCCTCATCCACAGCCCCGACTGGAACATCGGCCTGCAAAAAACGGGCTTCATTTCCGAAGCGGGCCGCTGCGTGGTGATGCAAAGCAATATCAATGGGCGCAACGTCATCATCGTGTTGCTGGATTCTTCTGGCACCAACCGCCGCGTGCAAGATGCCGAAGCAATCCGCTACTGGGTGCAAAACGGTGGCCGCCAGCCAATGCGCGATGCCTCCAACATCATCGCTCGGTCTGGTTCAGTCAACGTGTATTGAAGGTGATGGCGTGCGCCGACACGCCCACTGACCTGTAGCGTAACCACGCGGCCGATTGGCTTTGCGATGAACAGCTTTGCCAATCTCATGCGACTTAGCGCCGTCTGATCCTGCAATGAGCACAAAGCTGCCCCAGCCAATCGCTGCGCAACTCGCAACGCCCGTGGCACAAGCGACTGATCTGCCTCATTGACGCACACGCCATGCAAAGGAAAAGCCCCTGAAGTGATTCAGGGGCTTTTTTGTTGCCGCTTCAGTGGGAGCACAGCAGCTGGGTTGGCTCACCCAAAGGTCAAGGCGCTTTTCGGTACCTGATCAGCGAAGTGCACTCATGTCCAGCAGCATTGGCAGCGCGATACAACGCTGCCCGCTTCACTTGCCCCACGAATCACGCAGGCCCGTGATGCGGTTGAACACGGGCTTGCCCGGCTGGTGCAGTTTCTGGTCGGTCACGAAATAGCCCAAGCGCTCGAACTGAAAGTGGCTTTCAGGCGCAGCCTGTGTGGCCGATGGCTCCACCCAGCCCTGAACAATCTGCAAGCTGTTGGGATTGATGACCGACAAAAAGTCGCGGCCGCCAGCGTCAGGCTGGGCCTCAGTAAACAGGCGGTCGTACAGGCGCACTTCGGCCTGCACGCCATCTTCGGCGCCCACCCAGCCGATCACACCCTTGACCTTGATGCTGTCCGCACCAGGCGTGCCCGATTTGGTGTCGGGGATCAGTTCCACCCGCACCTCGGTCACCTGGCCGTTGGCGTCTTTTTCAAAACCTGTGCATTGCACCACATGGCCGTATTTCAGGCGCACCTTGCTGCCCTCTTTGGCCTCGCCCGTATTGGGGTTGGTATGCGGCGGGTACAGGCGGAAGTAGCCTTTGCTGGGCACTTCCATGAAGTCTTCGCGCTCTACCCACAGCTGCTTGCCCATGCGCAGGGTACGGCTGCCCATTTCGGGGTGGTGCGGGTGCACAGGCGCCTTGCATTCATCGAGCTGGCCTGCGCCCATGATTTCATCCCAATTGGTGATGGTGAGCTTGACCGGATCAAGCACGGCCATGGCACGCGGTGCGACGGGGTCGAGCGTATCGCGCAGCGCACCTTCCAGCACGCTGTAGTCAATCCAGCTATCGGCCTTGCTCACGCCGATGCGCTCGGCAAACAAACGAATCGCTTCAGGCGTAAAGCCGCGGCGGCGCAGGCCAACAATGGTGGGCATGCGCGGATCGTCCCAGCCTTGCACATGACCATCATCCACCAGCAGCTTGAGTTTGCGCTTGCTGGTGACGACATAAGTGAGGTTGAGTCGGGCAAATTCGTACTGGTGCGGCGGTGGCGCAGAAATCAAGCCGCCTTGCACCAGATGAGCCGTCACCCAGTCGTAAAACGGGCGCTGGTCTTCAAACTCCAGCGTGCAAAAGCTGTGGGTGATGTTTTCGAGCGCATCTTCAATCGGGTGCGCAAAGGTGTACATGGGATAGATGCACCAGGCATCACCCGTGTTGTGGTGGTGCGCGCGGCGAATGCGGTAGATGGCCGGGTCGCGCATATTGATGTTGGGATGCGCCATATCAATCTTGGCGCGCAGCACGGCTGCACCATCGGCCAGCTTGCCTTGGCGCATCTCTTCAAAGCGGGCCAGGTTCTCGGCCACGGTGCGGGTACGGAAAGGGCTATCTACCCCAGGCTTGCCGAAGTCGCCGCGGTTCTCGCGCATCTGTTCGGGCGTTTGCTCGTCCACATAAGCCAAGCCCTGCTCAATCAGGTACACCGCCGCACGGTGCATGAAATCGAAATAATTGCTTGCGAAGTACAGGTGCTCGCAGCCGTTTTGTTCCCACGCCTTGCCCACCAGCCATTGCACCGAATCAGTGATGCTGTTGACGTATTCCACGTTTTCTTTTTCGGGGTTGGTGTCGTCAAAGCGCAGGTGGCAAATGCCGCCGTAATCCTGGGCCATGCCAAAGTTCAGGCAAATGCTTTTGGCGTGCCCCACGTGCAAATAGCCATTGGGCTCGGGCGGAAAGCGCGTACGGATTTTGGCTACATCCAACGCGCCGGCCTGATGGTGGGCCGCATCGCCCGGGCTGCCGCCCCAATGGCGCTGAGCATGGGTGCCTTTTTGCAAATCAGATTCAATGATCTGGCGCAAAAAATTGCTGGGTTTGACGGATGCTTCTGGGGTGTTTTTTTCGGTAGTCATGCCGCCGATTGTAGAAGCACACTCCTCGAAAATGAGGCGCTATCTGAATTGCGCATTGTCTTTGCATTCACCGATGAAAGACGATGCTGTTGGCCGAGCAAAACTGAAAACAAGTTTCAATCTAATTCATAAAAAAGATAATTTTCATGTGATAGCATGCCGCCGGTTTACGCACCAGCCGGGCACGCCTGAATCGGCTTGGCTGCCCGGCAAAGCGCTTTTGAAGCAGCCATTTCATGGCAAAGCAACGCGCTATGACTTTGAGGCAACCGCCCGATTTGCTGCTTTCAGGCACTGTTTTCTGGCGGCATCGCAAGTAGTTCTCTCGCAAACAAAAACCTTGATTTTTCAAAGGAGCTATCAATCATGAAGCAAGCACTCCGTTCGCCTTTGGCACAACGTTCGTTGGCAACTTTGTGCGCATGCGCAGCCCTGACTTTGGCGGCAGGCTGCTCGCGCCCAGACGCATCCAAGGCCACATCGGGCGCTTCTGCTGCCGCGGCCCAAACAGCCAACAGCGATATTCAAACGCTGGTTGTTGGCGGCCCGGCAGACTTCAACTCCCGCTCGGAGATGAAGCGCAATGTGTTCGACACTTTCCTGCAAATGGACGATCAAGGCAGCGCCCATCCGGGTCGGCTTGTGAGCAAAGTGGATGTGTCTGCCGACAAGACCACCTACACATTCACCCTGGCCGATGGCATTGAGTTCCACGATGGCGTCAAGTGGGATGCCAAAACGGCTGCCTGGTTCTTTAACTGGCTGCAAAAAGGCCCGCAAAAAAGCTCTTTCCAAGCGATTGCCTCTGTCAAAGAGATTGATGGCAAAACCATTGAGGTCAAACTGAACGCTGCAGACGCCTTGTTCACCAAAACGCTGGCCTCTGACTCCAAAGCCATTGTGCCCTCCCCCCAATCGCTTGAAACAGCCTGGTCAGAAACCGACAAGATCAAGCCCCAAACCTGGATAGGCACTGGCAAGTTCAAGGTAACGGCCTATGCCAAAGCGCTGAGTGCCGAGCTGGAACGCGTCAACGCCCAGGAAGGCCAAGGCCCCTTGATCGACCGCATCGTTTACAAGGTGATTCCCGACGATCAGGCATCGGTCGCGGCGCTGCGCGCAGGCGACGTGGACATCATCGGCGCGGCCGATCACCACTCCACCATTCCGTTTGAGGCTGTTCCCACCATGCAGAACGACCCCAAACTCACCGTGGAAAAACGCTCCTACGGCCGCTACCAGGTAGTGGAGATGAACACCAAGCAAGGCCCCACGGCCGATATCCGCGTGCGCCAGGCCCTCAATGCCGCACTGGATCGCACTGCCATGGTCAAGGGCCTGCTGGCCAATGCCGCAGCGCCCGCCTGGGCCATCATTCCGCCCCATTACCCCTTCGCCAAGGGCCTGGCCGGCATGGAATACAAATACGACCCGGAACTGGCCAAGAAGCTGCTGGATGAGGCTGGCTGGAAAATGGGGGCCGACGGCATACGCGAAAAAGACGGCAAGAAACTCAGTCTCAAATACCTGGTGCCGCGCTTCGAAGCCAATTCCGAGCCGATTGCCGTTTATCTGCAAAACGCCTACAAGCAGATTGGCGTGGACGTCAATATCCTGACCATGGAAAGCGGCGCCGCCTGGGAAGAGGGCAAGAAGGGCAACTACGACATCTACCTGCACCACAGTTATGGCGTGCCGGGCCTGCCCGAATGGTTGCTCACTGGCAAATACCATTCCAAGTCATCCTGGGTGGCATCGCTGCACAGCGCCGAGCTGGATCGGCTGATCGACGCCGCGCTCAAAACCCATGCCGATGAAGACTACGCCAAGGTCTATGCCCTGCTGCAAAGCGAGCACGCCATGATCCCGCTGTACGACATCGAGAAGATCGTTGCGCACAACAAGAAGGTCAAGAACTTCACCTTCCCTGCTTCGGTCTATGCGATCGATATGAGCATGATCTCCATCGAGCCGTAAAGCGCCCGGCATGTTGGGTTCCCTTCCAACCATGCTGCTACGCCGGGCACCGTGGGCCTTGCTCACGGTGCTGGCGGCTTCGCTCATTGCTTTTTCCATCATGTTTTTTGCGCCTGGCAATCCTGCCGAGCGCATTTTGACGGCCGAAACGGGCAACGAACCCACACGCGAGGCCGTTCTTGCCTTTTTGAAGAGCAAAGGCCTGGATCAACCCTTCGTGCAGCAATACACGGCCTGGATGAGCAATATGCTGGCCGGCGACTTGGGCACATCGCTGCGCACGGGCAACCCGGTGTGGGAAGAGTTCATCGACCGCTTTCCCGCCACTGTGCTGCTGGCCATCACCGCCCTGATGTTTTCTGCCTGCGTGGGGGTTACGCTCGGCATCCTCGCTGCTGTCAAGAAAAATTCCTGGCTCGATAGCCTGGGCAATGTACTGGCCTCTATCGGCTCTTCGGTGCCCTCTTTCTGGCTGGCCTTGCTGCTCGTCTTGCTGTTCAGCATTCGCCTGGGCTGGCTGCCCTCTTACGGTTACGGCCAAGCCAAAAATCTGGTTTTGCCCACCATCGCCTTGGGGCTGCATCAAGTCGCCCGCCTGTTGCGCATATCGCGCGAATCCATGCTCGATGCCTTGGGGCAAGACTATGTCAATGCCGCCTATGCACGCGGCGTTGGCACAGGCACCGTGATCTGGCGGCACGCTTTGCGCAACGCCGCCGTACCCATTCTGACGCAGCTGGGCCTGGATCTGGGAGCGTTGCTGGGCGGCGCAGTCATCGTCGAAAACATCTTCGGCTGGCCTGGCATCGGCAGCTTCATGATGTCTTCGGTTTTGAGCCGCGACTACACCGCCATTGCCGGCTTCGTGCTGATCGTTGCCGTGATCTTCGTAACGATCAACTTCGCTGTGGATACCCTTTACACGCTGCTGGATCCACGCATCAAACCAGGGGCACGCCATCATGGATAAGGCCATGCCCCCAACGCTTGCCGCGCGCCCAAGCGCATTGCCTGCTTTGCCCGGCAAATGGCGCCCCGGCGTGGTACTGGCAGCTTGCTTTTTGCTGCTACTGGTATGGATGGCCTGCATGCCATCCTTATTCGCCACGGCAGACCCCAACCAAATGGACCTGAGCCGACGCTTGAGCGCCTTGAACGGCACCCACTGGTTCGGCACCGATAACCACGGGCGCGACATTTTCTCGCGCGTGGTATTTGGCACCCGCACCTCGCTGGTTACAGCGGTAGCGGTGGTACTGATCGGCGCCAGCCTGGGCACGCTGGTTGGCCTTGTAGCTGGCTTTATGGGTGGTATGTTGGATCAGCTCATCATGCGCGTGGTCGATTTGTTGCTGTCTTTGCCCGGCACGATCTTTGCCATTGCATTCGTGGGCGTGCTGGGGCCTTCTTCTACCAGCGTGGTCATCGCCCTGAGTCTGACCTGGTGGGTCAGCTACGCCCGCATGATTCGCAGCCTGGTGCTGCAAGTCAAAGAGCAAACCTATGTGCAAGGCGCCAGACTCATGGGGGGCAGCAGAACCTACATCATGCGCAAGCACATCCTGCCCAACGTCATTACGCCGGTATTTGCACTGGCCACGCTGGATATTGGCTCGGCCATTTTGCACATCACGAGCCTGAGCTTTCTGGGGCTGGCCGCACAACCCCCTACGCCTGAATGGGGGGCCATGATCCAGTCCAGCATTTCTTTCATGGAGCAAGCGCCGCAAACCATGCTGTTTCCGGGGCTAGCCATTGCGCTGAGCGTGATTTCTTTCAACACCCTGGGCTCGTGGCTCAAAGAAGTCAGCGACCCCATCCGCATGCACGGGGCCGATTTGTGATGCACGCGCCAACCCCTCAGCCACCCGCCACAAATGTTGCAGATGCACCGCCTGCCTGCCAGGCCACTTCTTGCTACGGCACAACAAAGCACGGTGCACAAGCCGCGGCGCAAAATCCCCAGCACGCAACGTCTCCTGTCATCCTCGAAATTGCAGACTTGCACACCTGGTTTGCCACGCCGGCAGGGCCTGTGCATGCTGTCAATGGCATTGATTTGAAGCTGCGCGCGGGCCAGCGCATGGCCATCATCGGCGAGTCGGGCTGCGGCAAATCGGTTTTGGCGCAAACCCTGTTTCGCCTGCTGCCGGGCAATGCCCATGTGCGCGGGCAAGTTTTGTTTGATGGGCGCGATGTGCTCCAGATGCCGCAACGCGAAATTCATGCGCTGCGCGGTCAAGAAATCGGCCTGATTCCCCAGCACCTGTCTGCACTCAACCCTTTGCTGCAAACGGGCGTGCAACTGGCCGAATCTCTGGAGCCGCAGCTTTCACGCTGGGGCTTGCGCCGTTTACGCCAGCGCGTGGCAGAGCGTTTGCAACAGGTCGCCCTGCCTGCATCAACCGCCTCGCGCTTTCCGCACGAACTCTCCGGTGGCATGAACCGGCGGGTTTTGATCGCGATGGGCACGGCACGCAACCCGGGCTTTCTGGTGGCCGATGAACCCACCACAGGGCTGGATCGCATTTTGCGCGCCCGCGTCGTGCAATTGCTGGATCAACTCACCGCTGGCAAAACCCTGCTGATGATTACGCACGATATCGAAGTGGCCCATTTCTGCGACACATTGGCCGTGATGTATGCCGGCAAAATCATTGAACAGGGGCCGGCGCAAACCGTGCTCTCGCATCCGCAGCACCCTTACACGCAGGGCTTGCTGGCTTCCATGCCCAGCCGCGGCATGGTTCCCATACCGGGCTTGAGCCCCAGCCTCATCAATCTGCCCCAGGGCTGCACTTTTCACCCTCGCTGCCCACGCGCAGATGCGCAATGCCGCGCACACTGCCCCGAACTGGCGGCCAGTGCCGAACAAGCTGCCGTTTGGGTGCGCTGCCACCACCCAGGAGAGCGCCATGCTAATCGTTGAAAAAGTCAGCAAGGCTTACCAAAGCGGTTTGCTCGCGCGGCAACGCACGCTGGCGGTCAACGAGGTCAGCTTTTCAGTTGCAGATGACGAAATATTCGGCCTGGTCGGCGAAAGCGGCTGCGGCAAAACCACCATCGGCAAAATGATTGTGCGGCTGGAGCGCCCCACTTCAGGCACCATCCGCGTGGGCGATACCGAAGTCACCAGCCTTGAAGGCCGCAAGCTGCGGGCGCACTGGTCGCGGCTGCAAATGATTTTTCAAGACCCGCGCTCCTCGCTCAACCCACGCATGCGCGTGGGCGAATCTTTGGTAGAAGGGCTCAAGCTCGCCGGGCAAACACAAAACTTGCAGCAAGCCGCCAAAGACTTGGCCGACCAGGTCAGCGTTCGGGCAGAAATCCTCAAACGCTACCCGCATGAAGTCAGCGGCGGCGAAATCCAGCGCATCGTCATTGCACGCGCCCTGTCGCTCAATCCGTCGGTGCTGGTGGCTGACGAGCCCACTTCCAACCTCGATATGTCGGTGCAGGCGCAAGTTCTGCACTTGCTCAAAGAGGTTCAGCAAAGGCTGCGCATTCCTTGCGTGTTGATTTCACACGATATCCACGTGGTGCGCAAAATGTGCCAGCGCATCGCCATCCTCCACAAAGGCGAGATCGTGGAAACAGGCGATGCACAAAGCATCATCTCGCAGCCGCAACACCCCTACACCCAGGCGTTGATGCAGGCCGATATCGACCCTGGCCATACGCTCTGATTCGCCTCGGATCAGGCAGCACACGTTCAGCTGCCGCCCACGCGCGGGGCAAACGCTTCAATCACTGATTGCTTGCGCCCTTTTTGCCAAGCAACTCGGGCCGGTGGGTTTGCGTCAGCTGCAGGCGCTGCGCGTGGCGCCACTGGGCAATGGCGGCGTGGTTGCCACTGAGCAGCACTTCGGGCACGCGCTGGCCTTGCCAGGTTTCGGGGCGCGTGTAGTGCGGGCAATCCAGCAAACCACCCACGGCGGGGTTGAAGCTGTCTTGCGCGTGGCTATCGGCATCTTGCAGCACGCCGGGTTGCAGGCGGGCCACAGCGTCGAGCAGGGCCATGGCCGGTATTTCGCCACCTGAAAGCACAAAGTCACCCAAGCTGATTTGGGCGTCCACACAGCTGTCGATGAAGCGCTGATCCACCCCTTCATAACGGCCGCACACCAAAATAGCCCCGGGACGTTGCGCATTGGCCCAGCTTTGCACCTGCGCATGTGTGAGCGACACCCCGGCGGGCGAGAACAGCACCACCGGCGCTTGCTGCCCTGCTGGCTCGGCCCGATCGGCACGAATGGCTTGCAGGCATTGCCACAACGGCTGCGCCTGCATGACCATGCCCGGCCCGCCGCCAAAGGGGCGGTCATCCACACGGCGGTAGGGCCCTTCGGCAAAGTCGCGCAGCTGCCAGAGCTTGACTGCGACCTGCTCCGAGGCAAAGGCACGGCGCGTAACGCCTACCTCAAGCATGGGGCCGAACAGTTCGGGGAAAAGGGTGATGATGTCAAATCGCATGAAATGGCTGAGGCGTTTGAAAGGCGTGAAAAACAAGCAAGGCGGGCTGCGTCAAAGACTGTTGGCACTCTCTGCGTGAGTGCTCAGGAAAAGATGCCACAGCAGGCTGCAACAAGCGGCTACGCCCATCATCAAGCCTCAATAGCGATCAAACTCCCCCATCAGCCCAGCATCAATCCCAGTAGTTCAATCCCAGTAATCAGGCTGCCAGTCCGCCACGATGCGCTTGGCGGCTACGTCCACCGTATCCACAATGGCGCTGACGAAAGGAATCATGCGCTGGACTTGGGCTGCTTTTTTATCCGTTGCCGCTTCTGCCACCGCATCATCGGGCGCAGCCAGCACCAGCGTGGTTTGCGGGCCGGTGGCCAATAGTTCCTTGACCGTACCCAGCAACACCCCTTCGCGGTTGACAACTTCGCAACCGATCAAATCCACCCAGTAGTATTCGTCGGCCTGCGTGCTGGGGAAGGAAGAACGCGGCACGAATACGCGCGCGCCGCGCAGGCATTCGGCCACATTGCGGTCGGTGATGTCCAGCGAATGCGCCGTCAAGCCATCGCCATGCGGCTTGACCTGGCTGATGCGCAGCAGGCGCGTGCCCGAAAAATGGCGTGCACCGCGCTCGGGCGGCTGCACGTACCAGCGCTTGCTGGCCCGTATGGCCTCGGGGCTGGCGCTGTACGGTAGCACCTTGAACCAGCCTTTAACGCCCCACGCTTCGCCCACACGAGCCACTTCAACGGCGTCATCGGGCAAGGTGGCCGGTTCCAAAAAATCCAGCGTGGACGCAGCAGCATTCATGGGCGTTGAGTGAAAAGTTCAATTCTGGACTCAGCCACGGCCCACTTGCCACGGCCTACAAAAAACAAGGCCCGGCAACGAACCGGGCCTTGCAAGCGAATCGGCATCAGGCAACCATCAAGCAGCGGCCTTGGCCTTTTTCTTGAGCTGTTTGACCAAGCGCTCAACAGTAGGAGATACCTGCGCGCCCACGCCTGTCCAGTAAGTCAGGCGGTCTTGCTCAATGCGCAAGCCTTCTTCAGTGGCAGCTGCACCGGGATTGTAGAAACCGATGCGCTCGATGAAGCGGCCATCGCGGCGCACGCGCTTGTCAGCCACAACCACATTGAAAAACGGACGACCTTTGGAGCCGCCGCGAGAGAGTCGAATCACGACCATATTGCAATCCTTCGGGTGGAAAATTTCACCAGCGTTTGAGACACGCGACTGGCCACCCGGCCAGCGACACACTGGAATAGCGCCGCATTATATAGGCGCAGCGCCCGTTTCGCCTGCTGGCGGTACCAGCGAGCACATCTGCAGCGCCCATTGCGCATACGCTTGATGCACCTGCGCAACAGGCAGCGCATACAACATAGGCACCTCATAAGGATGCATAGCCAGCAACGCCTGCCACAGGGCTTGGGCGTGCGCAGGCGCTACTTTGCAAGAAAGTTGCCATTCAGCCGCCTCTTGCACAGCGCCTTCCCAACGGTAAACGCTGTCGATGCACGCAATCTGCACGCAGGCAGCCAGGCCTTTCTCGATCACGCTGCGCGCCATGCTTCTGGCTTGCGCCTCCTCATCCACCGTGGTGACGATCAACAGCAAATCGGCTGGCTGATTGGCCTCTGGCATGGCAACGCTCCTCCCGTCCATACATAAATGCAGATCATGTGGGCATGCCCCCTATCCGCTGAGCCGATGGGACAATACCGCCCATGCAAGCCAAAGATTTATTAAACCACTGCACGGCTTTGACTGCGCAACTGCTTCGCTTCGAGCACCCGGCCGACCAGGTGGTGGCGCGTTATTTTCGTGAGCAGCGCAGCCTGGGGCCGCGCGAACGCGCCATCGTCAGCGACACGGTTTACGCCATCTTGCGCCGCAAGCGCCAATTTGAAGTGATGGCGCAAACACAAAACGACAGCGGCCCTTTGGAACGGCGCTTGGCCCTGCTCGGCTTTGCTGGCGAAGCGCAGACCCTGCAAGCGGCCCTTTCACCTGCAGAAGCCCAATCGCTAGCCCATACTCAGCAAAACCAGCCAAGCACCACACCTGAAGCCACCCACAACTTGCCCGACTGGCTGGCCGACAAGTTGCAAGCGCAACTGGGTAGCCAATTCAACGCTGCGGCAGCCGCCTTGCTGCAAACCGCCCCGCTGGACTTGCGCGTGAACGCCTTGTTAGCCAAGCGCGATGCGGTGCTTAAAGCCTTGGCGCAGCACGGTATCGCAGCCCAGGCCACGCCCCATTCCCCTTGGGGCATCCGCCTGCAGGGCAAGCCCCATATCGGCCAGCTGGATGCCTACCGCCAAGGGCAGATCGAGGTGCAAGACGAAGGATCGCAACTGCTGGCGCTGCTGCTGGATGCCAAGCGCAACGAGATCGTGGTGGACTTTTGCGCCGGTGCGGGCGGCAAAACCCTGGCGCTGGGCGCGGCCATGCGCAACACTGGCCGCTTGTATGCGCTGGATGTATCGGCGCATCGACTGGAGCAACTCAAACCCCGCCTGGCCCGCAGCGGCTTGAGCAATGTCTACCCTATGGCTATCAACGACGAGGCCGACCCGCGCCTGCAACGCTTGGCAGGCAAGGCCGACCGCGTGCTGGTGGATGCCCCCTGCTCTGGCCTAGGCACCTTGCGGCGCAAGCCCGATGCCAAATGGCGGCAAAACCCGCAATCCATTACTGCCTTTGCCCAAACGCAAGCTGCCATTTTGCGCAGTGCCGCACGCTTGCTCAAACCGGGCGGGCGCTTGGTCTACGCCACATGCAGCTTGCTGACGGAAGAAAACGAGGCCATCGCCAAAGCCTTCAGCGCCGAGCAGAAAACAACCTTCATCCCACTGAATGCGGCACAACTGTTGCATAGCCTCAAGGTCGATCAAGCGGCGCAACTGTGCGCGCCTGCGCAAACAACGACTGATGCAGCTGCGGGCCAAGCTACAGGCCAATACCTGCGCCTATGGCCGCATCTGCATGGCACCGATGGTTTCTTTGCCGCTGTGTGGCAAAAGAAATAAGCGCAGCCACCTTGCCATGAATGCCTTGCCCCAGTAAGCATCAACACAGACAGCAAACAAAACTGCAGCAACAAGGCTTGCTTTGCACCGCATTCCGCCCAGCGTTTAAGTCGCAAGCGTTGTTGCATCGCGCAAACAGCCAGCTCAGTCCCTATCCAGTTGCCCAGCCAAGACTCTTTTTTGTGCTAAATTGCGCGGCATGCAAACGCTTTCTCTGAACCTACTAGGCCACACGTCCAACGGGCGGGGTTGATAGCGCGCGCAAACCTTTTTCATGCATCCAAGCCCGTTTGCACACTTGCATCGGGCTTTTTTGTTGGCTTTTGAGCAGGTGGCAGCGGCAAACCCTGATGAATCGAGGAGAAAACCATCATGAGCGACAAAATCGTCATTTTCGACACCACCTTGCGCGATGGCGAGCAGTCCCCCGGCGCAAGCATGACGCGCGATGAAAAAATCCGCATCGCCCGCCAGCTGGAGCGCCTGAAGGTGGACGTGATCGAGGCCGGTTTTGCGGCCAGCTCCAACGGCGACTTTGAATGCGTGCAGGCCATTGCCAACACGATCAAGGATGCCTCCGTCTGCTCGCTGGCACGCGCCAATGAACGCGACATTGCCCGTGCGGGCGAGGCACTCAAAAACGCTGCGCGCGGTCGCATCCACACCTTCATCGCGACCAGCCCGCTGCACATGGAAAAGAAATTGCGCATGTCGCCCGAGCAGGTGTTGGAGCAAGCCAAGGTGGCCGTGCGCCAGGCGCGCGGCTTGTGCGCCGATGTGGAGTTCAGCCCCGAAGACGGCTACCGCAGCGAGATTGACTTTCTCTGCCGTGTGCTGGAAGCCGTGATCAACGAAGGCGCGACCACGCTCAACATCCCCGACACAGTGGGTTACGCCGTGCCCGAGTTGTACGGCAACTTCATCAAAACCCTGCGCGAAAAAATCCCCAACAGCGACAAAGCCATTTGGAGCGTGCACTGCCACAACGACTTGGGCATGGCTGTGGCCAACTCACTGGCCGGCGTCACGATTGGCGGCGCGCGCCAGATCGAGTGCACCATCAACGGCTTGGGTGAGCGTGCGGGCAACTGCTCGCTCGAAGAAGTGGTGATGGCGCTCAAAACCCGCAAGGATTATTTCAAACTGGATGTGGGCATCGATATTCAGCACATCGTGGCCACCAGCCGAATGGTCAGCCAGATCACGGGCTTTGTTGTGCAGCCCAACAAGGCCATTGTGGGCGCCAACGCCTTTGCCCACGCCAGCGGCATCCATCAGGATGGCGTGCTCAAGGCGCGCGACACTTACGAAATCATGCGCGCCGAAGATGTGGGCTGGACAGCCAACAAGATCGTGCTGGGCAAGCTCTCGGGCCGCAACGCCTTCAAGCAACGCCTGGAAGAATTGGGCTTGCTGCCTGACACCGACGCCGAGCTCAACGCCGCCTTTGCCTTGTTCAAGGATTTGGCCGATCGCAAGAGCGAAATTTTCGACGAAGACATCATCGCCTTGATGAGCGATGAGAGTGTGACGCCCGAGAAGGAAAAATACGGTTTCGTTTCGCTGGCCCAGCACAGCGAAACAGGGCAGCGCCCGCAAGCCACGCTCACTTTCACGGTGGAAGGGCAAGAGGTGCGCAGCCAATGCGACGGCAACGGACCGGTGGATGCCTCGTTCAAAGCCATTGAAGCGCACGTGAACAGCGGCGCCGAAATGGTGCTGTACTCGGTCAATGCCATCAGTGGCTCGACCGACGCGCAAGGCGAGGTGACCGTGCGCCTGCAACTGGGCGGGCGCATCGTCAACGGTGTGGGGGCTGATCCAGACATCATCGTGGCGTCAGCCAAGGCTTATTTGAATGCGCTCAACAAGCTGCAAACACGCGATCTGCGCGCACCGGCACAGGGCATGATGACGATTTGATCGGCTTCATGCTCGGTTTGGAGCTCACATCGCAACGCCCCATACGCTCAAGAAATACGCCCAAGCACACAAGGGCGTAGGGGTTGCGGGTGCGTGAGCTGGCTTTAGTTGGCGCGTGGCGTACATCATGTTTTGCCAACGCTGCTACAGCAGGGGCTGAGCGAGGCTGAAGCCCGTTTCTCCTCATGCCAGCCTCCCCGCATCCGTAGCAAGCGCGAGCACGGACCAATCCCTTCAACAAAAAAACAGCAGAGGATTTTTTCCTCTGCTGTTTTCATGCAGTCTGCATAAATTAGAAAGCCGCTTACTTGCCTTCTGCCGCGCTGGCTTTTTTGAGCGCCTTGACGGCCTTGAGCACGTCGGCCACATGGTTCTCGACCTTGACACCGCGCCACTCCTTGCGCAGCACGCCATCGGGGCCAATCAAGAAGGTGCTGCGCGAAATGCCCTTGACCTTTTTACCGTACATGATCTTGTTTTTGACCACCCCGAACATGTGGCACATTTTCTCTTCGGTATCGGCAATCAGCTCGTAAGGCAGCTCGAGCTTGGCCTTGAAGGCATCGTGTGAAGCCATGTTGTCGCGCGAAACACCATAGACCACGGCGCCTGCCTTGACAAAATCCTTGTACTTGTCGCGAAACTCCAGCGCTTCGGTGCTGCAACCGGGCGTGTTGTCCTTCGGATAGAAGAACAGAACAAGTATTTCACCCAGATGCGTGGTGTTGCTGACCTTGATACCGCCGGTGGCTTCTGCTTCGAATTCTGGGATCAATTTGTCTACAACTAGCGCCATGGTGATGTTCTCTGACTTTCGTATTTCTGAACGACGATGTTGCGTTGCATGTGCACGCAAAAAACTGCAGTATTTTACCGTATAACTTTTTCGCTCATAAGCATCGTTTAATTTGTCATTTTTAATTCAAAAGAATTATTTATTTACCTGATCTTGCTTAGAGAAAGTGCGTTGAAAACCGCTTAGCAACGCAATCGGCCTGCCCCGTGCAACACTGCCCACCGTGCCTCAAGCAGAAAACAGGAACAGATGAGCCGCCAGCGGATCGCTGCAACAGTTGACCTTGGCAGCCCCTCCTACCCCCTAAGCCTCAACCCGCAAAGCCGCCAGCACCCGGCGGCCTTCTGCCGCCACGATGTTGTAGGTGCGGCAGGCCG
>JAUMXD010000111.1 GCA_030529305.1 Allobrachymonas sp. | reverse complement strand
CCATCGGCTTTGCACAAAAAGCCAGCGCCCAGCAGTTGAGCGTAGCCATGCAGGCAGCGGCCATGGCCGGTTATGTGTACAGCCACACCAAGCCCAGCGCCAAACCCAAGCTACAGCAGATGGTGGTGAGCGCACCCAATGCCGTAGAGTGCCGTGCTGCTTTCAATCAAGCGCAAGCCGTTGTGGCGGGCATGGCGCTGGCACGTGAATGGGCCAACCGCCCCGGCAACTACGCCACGCCAACCAAGCTGGGTGAAGTGGCCAAGGAGATTGTTCGCCAGGCCAATGCGGGCAAGCAGAAGAAAGTGTTTGCCTGCGAAGTACTGGATCGTGCCAAAGTCGAGAAGCTGGGCATGGGCGCTTTTCTTTCCGTGGCCAAAGGCACGGACGAACCGCTGCGCTTCATCGTCTTGCGCTATCAGGGCGCGGCCATGCGCGACCAGCCCATCGTCATGGTGGGCAAGGGCGTGACCTTCGACACGGGCGGCATTTCGCTCAAGCCCGGTTTGGCCATGGACGAAATGAAGTACGACATGGGCGGTGCGGCCAGCGTGCTGGGGTTGTTTGAATCCTTGCGCTTGTTGCGCCCAGCCATCAATGTGGTGGGCCTGATTCCCAGTTGCGAGAACATGCCCAGCGGGCGCGCCACCAAGCCTGGCGATGTGGTGACCAGCATGAGCGGGCAGACCATTGAAGTGCTCAATACCGATGCCGAAGGCCGCCTCATCCTGTGTGATGCACTGACGTATGCCGAACGCTTCAAGCCACAGGCAGTGGTGGACATCGCCACGCTGACGGGCAACTGCGTGCTGGCCTTGGGCAATGTGCGCTGTGGCTTGTTCAGTGCCAACGATCGTTTGGCCCAGGCCCTGCAACAAGCGGCCGACGAATCACAAGACCTGTGCTGGCGCATGCCGATGGACGATGCCTATGGCAAGGGCCTGAAGTCGAACTTTGCCGATGTGGCCAATATCGGCGGGCGCACAGCGGGTTCCATTTCTGCGGCCAAATTCCTGGAGCGCTTCACCAGCAAGTACCCTTGGGCGCATTTGGACATTGCAGGCGTGGCCTGGAAGGAAGGCGCTGCCAAAGGCGCTACAGGCCGGCCTGTGCCCCTGCTGCTGCAATTTGTGCTCAATCAGGTGCAAACGCCGGTGGTATTTGATGAAGCTGCGGCCAAGGCCGCTGAAACTGCCAAAAGCGCCCAAGTGCGCAACCGCCCCACTGCGGCAGCCAAACCGCGTTCAGGTGCTGTAGCCAAAAAGGCCAAGCCTGCAGCCACCAAAGCCAAACCCAAGGCTGCCAAGAAAGCCTGAGGTTGACGCGGTGACGCGAATCGACTTCCACTTTCATGTGCCTGACAAGTTGCCTTATGTCTGTCGGCTGATACGCAAGGCACTTGGCAAAACCCCGTCACTCGTTGTGACGGGGCCGCAAGAGCAGCTGGCCCGTTTGGACGAGCTGCTCTGGCAGCTTGGCCCTACCGACTTTGTGGGGCACGCGTGGTATGTGTCAGACGCTGCTGATGGCATCAGCCATGAGCAGACGTGCGCCCGCGTGTGGTTGACGCTCAATCCCGATCACAGCCCGCGGCACGATTTGCTGCTGAATCTTTCTGACGATGTGGCAACGGGGTTTGAGCAGTACGAGCGCTTGATTGAAGTGGTTTCTGTGGATGAGCAAGACCGCCAACATGCTAGAAAGCGTTGGCGCCATTACTCCACACGCGGCTACACCATCGTGCAGCATGCGGTAGGCGCTGCGCCTAGGTAAACAAGCCGCAAGGCCATCTAAAAAAACGGCTGTCAGTTTTGAGCTGACAGCCGTTTGTTTTTATTTAGCCGTGTCGTTTAACTCGATGGCGCTTGCCAGTCATGCACCAGCTTGACCAATTGCTGATGGATATGGGGCGTTAGCTTGTCTTCAATCTGCTTGGACCATTGCAGCAGCAAAAAGGGCATTTGCTGTTGCAACTCTTGCCGAACAGCCTGCTGCACCAAAGCTTGTATCTGGTTTTGCCAATCGGCTGGCAACATCGACTGCAAAGTGCTAGGCGCTGCAGCCGGTTGGGGATAAGCAGAAGGCATTGGCGTACTTGAATGGGCTGTTGCGTGCGCAACGGGCGCATGATTCACTGCTTGCGGGTTGTGTACACGACCACTGCCTTGATAGGCTCCAAGCGGCGAAACATGCTCAATGTGGCTGATGGGCGCTTCATGATCGTTCAAATCCAGATCCAGCATGGATTCTGCGGGTTCTCTTTTCTCGAAATAAGAAGTGTCTTCAACAGCTGTTTTCGGCGACACGCTATGGGCGGTTTCCGTCAACGTCGGGACAAACCTTGGAGGACTGCTCGTAGCCATGCACACGGTTCCTTTCATCAAGCCAAGCAAGCATAACCTTCGCGGGCTATGCCAGCATGAGAGCTTTTATTTATACAAAAGCTTGTTAAACGAATGTATCAGATATGACAACACAAGAAGAACTATCAGTATCGCATTTTGCCGCATGAAGGCCATGATTGGCAGACAGGCGTACGATATTTGCGTATGGACGTGAGTAGCAGGCGGTGGTTGCGCGTTTCTGCTTCATCACATGGAGCGGAGCAAAATCTGATTGCCAACGGCGTATCAAGTAGTTGTTGCTTTGTGCTTGTTGCGCTCTCTGAAAAGGGTAAGCAGCCAGATCCCGCAAATAATTATCAAAGCGAGGAAACACACAAACGCCCAGTTGGCGATGCTGCCGCCCAAAAATGTCCAATCGATCTGACTGCAATCACCATCGCCAGAAAAAAGCTGCGGAATGGCGCGACTGATGGGCAGTTGCTCAATCATGCCGTAAAAGTCGCGACCGCAGCTGGAAAACTCAGGCGGATACCATTGCAACCAGCTTTGGCGGGCCGAAACGAAAGCGCCCAAAACCGAAAAAATACCCACCAAGGCCAAAGCGCATGCATGTGCTGTGCGCTTGGGCAGTGCCGCACCGACGAAGGCGGCCAAGGCTGCCAGCACGAAGCAGTAACGGGTGACTACGCACATGGGGCAGGGATGCAATCCCACCACGCTTTGCAAATACAGGCCAAACAGCAGCATGCCACTTAAAGCGATGGCCATCCATAGCAAAGTGCGGCGGGGTGTGGCAAAAAATGCTTGAATCAAGCAGCGCATGGTAAGTGGAGAAATTGGGGTGGAATGGATGATGGAGTCACAAGACTGGATGCACGAGTTGATCGAAGTGTGTGTTGTTCCCACTAATCAGAAAACACTCGTTGCTGCAGATAAGCCTATCTCGTTGCACATGCAAACAACCGAACTATTTCAAGTAGAACAATTGTTGTATCGAAGCGCAAAACATCCGCTTGCTGAAGAAATTTTTGCTGATGATGAGTGGCCTGACCGGAGGGACTCGAACCCCCGACCTGCTGCTTAGAAGGCAGCTGCT
>JAUMXD010000011.1 GCA_030529305.1 Allobrachymonas sp. | reverse complement strand
TGTCTTGCACGTTTTCTTCGGTGATGCGGGCCTGGCCGCTGATGGTTTTGACCAGACGCGAGAGTTTTTCGGTGAGGGTGGAAGCCATGATCGGTGCGGAGTGAGTATTTGTTGGCAGAAGGAAGAAACGGCCGCGGTTACGGTGCATTTGCCGTGAATGGGGCAGCCCAGCCGCGCGGGAGCCATGCAAGCGAAGAGCATGCGCCGCGCAGAATGGGCAATAGTAAGCCATTCACTCGCTGCTGCGTAGGGGTAGATGGCTGCACGGGGAAATGCCCTCTTTGCGCTGGCTGGCATCAACTGCGTGCGCAGAATGCTATTTGCGTATACGGCAGATCATTAGGTTGTGAAAATAGCGTTTATATATACAGCACACCTGTTTTACCACTCATCATTCATGAAAAGGCGGCCCAATACCCATGGGCCGCCTTTTTGTTGCTTGCGGCTGGTATACGCACACTTCAAACCAAGCCCACCAAAGCGTAGCGATTACCCCAGCAGCCATGCGCATCCATGCTTGTCCATACCCAGCCATAAACAGCTTCAGCTGGACCATATTTACCCGCAACTCCCCAGCCCATAATCACGCCATGTTTTCCTTGCGTGCTTTTTTGCATCAAACCCTACCTGCCGTCTGGCAGCGGCGCGGCTGGGCGGCGCGTTTGCTGTGGCCGCTGTCGCGCCTGTACGCATGGGGCTGGCGCAGGCGGCAGCGCCAAGCAGCACAAGCGCCTACGCCTGCTTTACCCGTACCCGTTTTGGTGATTGGCAATGTGATCGCAGGCGGCGCCGGCAAAACCCCCACCTGCATCGCCGTGGTGCAGCACTTTCAACGCCAGGGCGTGCGTGTAGGCGTGCTCTCGCGCGGATATGGCCGCCAGCCATCAGCCCCAGCCTGCTTGGCTATCAACGCGCAAACATCGGCCGAGCACGCGGGTGATGAGCCGCTGTTGATCCACCGCCACACCGGCGCACCCGTGGTGGTGTGCGCCCAGCGCCTGCAAGGCGCGCAGCATTTGCTGCAACTGCACCCCGACACGCAATTGCTGGTGTGTGACGACGGCCTGCAACACCTGGCCCTGCCGCGCGATGGCGAAATCTGCGTGATGGACGAGCGCGGCATCGGCAACGGTTGGCTGCTGCCAGCCGGCCCCCTGCGCGAGCCCTGGCCGCGCCGCAGCACACTGTTGCTGCAAATCGCTGCCCCGCGCACAACACAAGCCGGTGCCAGCACACACGCACCAGCCACCTTGCCCACTCCACCCGGGCAGGCGGCCTACCACGCCCAGCGTACTTTGGCAGACAGCGCCTTGCGCGCAGACGGGCAGCGGCAATCTCTGGCCGATTGGGTGCAAGCTGGCCAAGCCGTAGCAGCGCTGGCAGGCATTGCCCAACCCGAACGTTTTTTCAACATGCTGCGTGCTGCGGGCCTGCAAGTAGCCAGCACCGCCGCCCTGCCCGACCACGCCAGCAGCGCCGAGCTGCTGCAACACGCCCAGCGCCTGCTGGCTCAAGGCCTGCCTGTGCTCTGCACGGAAAAAGACGCCGTCAAGCTCTGGCCACATCTGCCGCAATTGCCACAAGCGCCACAGCTGTGGGCCGTGCCGCTGGTCTTGCAGGCTGAGCCGGAATTTTTCGCTGCGCTAGACGATTGGTGGCAACAGCAGCAAACCCTGCGCCGTTTGCCCGCTGCCAAACCACACCCCGCCGTAGAATGAGCGCGCTGCCTGTGCGCATTGCAGCTCAGTGCATTGGTGCTTTGCCGACGTGGCTTGGCACATCTGCTGCGCGGCTTGAATCAGCGTACAACCTGCGCCTTCAGCGCAAACAGGCAACGCCTCTGACTTTGCCCGCCCTCGTGCGCTAAACCCCTGCCCCTTCCACAACCGTCTGCCCCTTCAACACCATGGACACCAAACTGCTTGAACTGCTGGTCTGCCCCGTGACCAAAGGGCCGCTGATCTGGCGCCCCGATCAGCAAGAGCTGCTCTCGCTCAACGCGCGGCTGGCTTACCCGGTGCGCGACGGCATTCCCATCATGCTCGAAGCAGAAGCCCGCTCCTTGAGCGAGGCCGAGGTCGAAGCCGCCCGCAGCCAGCAGCCCGCCACCGCATGACGCCGTACACCATCCTCATCCCCGCGCGGCTGCACAGCACCCGCCTGCCCGAAAAACCCCTGGCCGACATCGCGGGTGCGCCCATGATCGTGCGCGTGGCCCAGCGCGTGCAGCAGGCCGATGCCGCACACGCCGCCGCACGCGTGGTGGTGGCGGCCGATCACGAACGCATCGTGCAAGCCTGCCAGCGCTTTGGGGTAGAAGCCATTCTCACCAGCGCCCACCATGCCAGTGGCAGCGACCGGCTGGCGCAAGCCTGCGAACTGCTGCAACTGCCTGATGCAGCCATTGTCGTCAACGTGCAGGGCGACGAACCCTTGATCGACCCTGCCCTGCCCGCCGCCGTGGCGCAACAACTGGCGCGCACGCCCAATGCCGACATGGCCACTGCCGCCCACCCCTTGCACACGGCAGAAGAGTGGGGCAACCCCAACGTCGTGAAAGTGGTGTGCAATGTGCAGCAGCTGGCGCTGTACTTCAGCCGCGCGCCCATCCCTTGCTGGCGCGATGCGCCTGCTGGCGCTCTGCCCGATGCCAGCCCGGCCGCGCCGCTGCGCCACATCGGCATCTACGCTTATCGCGTGGCTTTTCTCAAACGCTTTCCGCAACTGCCACAAGCCCCGCTGGAGCAAGCCGAATCGCTGGAGCAGCTGCGTGCCCTGTGGCACGGCCACGCCATTGCCGTGCACATCACGCCGCATGCGCCAGGGCGCGGTGTGGATACGCCCGAAGACCTGGCCGCCGTTCGCGCCCAGTTTGCCGCTTGATTGCTGCGTCATAAACAGCGAGACAGCGCCTGTCGCTGAGCGCAGTACCAGCGCTTGTGCAACGGAAGCATGCCGTCCCGCTACATCGGCTGGCACTTACCACTTGAAGTGCGGCACGATATTTGAGGCATCACCAGCGCGATAAATGCCGCCTCATTCTATTTACACAAAGCGCAACATAATTGCGCCATGTGAAACGCCTTTCAACAGGGGGAATTACCAAACCGCCGACTTGGCAGCTTTTATCCGCAGCAATGGTTACGGGATGCTTATACTTGGCCACCGCCTCCACCAGACGCTTGGCTGATACGTCGCAGTTGTGCTGATTGACCTCGATGCCCGTGAAATGGCTGCCCATATCAAGATCCAAAGCGCGTAAATGGCACCAGTTGCGGTACAAGCCGATAGCCGAAACGATAATGGCTGAAGCTTCACCCACCCCCAACAAGCCCATGATGTTCATGAAAGATCAACGGGAGGGGGCGCGAACACTGCCACATTCAGCAACTGTTCGGCTAACCACGCGAAGGCATCTTTCACCAGGTTCCATGTAGCCTTGAGCATATTTTTGAGTATCTCACCTATTCACTCGAGCATGTCCACCAAAGCTTGCTTCAAGCATTTCATTTCGTGCTCTTTTTAAAGGTTGGAAGGGCTTTCGCGCCAAGATCAGGGCACAGGCCAGAACAATTGCTCGCAAGATAGACTACATGCTGCATGGCAGCTGGAGTTTGTGTGAGCCAAATCCAAGACCTCGCCCGATGCTTAGATCAAAGCTCCATGATGGGGAATTCCCGTTATTGACGGTAGGCATGAGACGCCTGGATAGCTGACTCAATTGGGTGTTGTTAAGCTTGACGGATTTTTCATCCCAAGCACCCTTCACACAGTTTTCATGCTTGGGTTGATGGAGCTTGGGGCACTTGCCGAAGGATGGCCTGCAACATCTTCACCCTCTTCTTTGTCACCCTTCTATTTGCCTTTATCGTCCCCTTTTCCGTTGCCCGAGCCTGTGCCATTGCCTTGATTCACATCTGATCATCTCTTTCCGCTTGGCAGCAAAAAGCAAGTCTTCAATCACCCGAGCCTTTAACCACCAAGACTGGTACAGCAAAGGCAAAGGCCAACCGCCATCCCTTGACGATTATTCTTTCTGGCACGCCCAGCTTATGGCTACGCTCAAGAGCAAATGCTCTGCGTCATAATCACGCATTCTTTCGGCCTGCTGCACAAGTTTGCATACTTCCGGCTACATCAATCAATGCTGGCAGTTCCAGGCTGTCGATACGGCATAAGTCCGTACCTATATTCTCTTCCCTCTTCCAAGGAGCTCCTTCGTGTCTGTGCTAACGATTCTTCGTGATGCGGGCTGGCCGGTTTGGCCGCTGATTCTGGCTTCTATGGCGGCGCTGGCGCTGATCATCGAACGTTTCATCAGCTTGAAAACTGCCCGCGTCATGCCTCGCAAATTGCTGGAAGAAGCCATGCAGGCCAGCCAGTCGGGCGTGCCCAGCGCGGAAGTGGTGAACCAACTGGAACAAAGCTCCGTATTCGGTTCGGTGCTGGCTTCGGGCTTGCGGGCGCTCAAAACCAATCCAAACATCAGTGCCGACGATTTGCGCGCCACACTCGAAGGTGCAGGCCGCTCCGCCGCTCATCAGCTGGATCGTTATCTGGCCGGGCTGGCAACGATTGCTTCGGTTTCGCCCCTGATGGGCTTGCTGGGCACCATTGTGGGCATGATCGAAATGTTCAGCGCGCAAAGCGCGGGCACGCCTGCCAGCCCTGCCAACATCGCCCACGGCATTTCGGTGGCCTTGTACACCACGGCTATCGGCCTAATGATTGCCATTCCCACCCTGTTGTTCTGGCGCTATTTCCGCGGCCGGGTTGATGCCTATCTGCTGAAGATGGAAGTCGATACCGAACGTTTTCTGCGCCATTTGCTGAGCATTCGCAAAAAGTAAACAGGCCAGCACCACTTGCCGCGCCACACCAGGGTGACCACCATGCAATTCAAGCGACGCCGATCCGACGAGCCAGAAGTCAACATCATTCCCCTCATTGATGTGCTGATGGCGATTCTGATCTTTCTGATGCTGACCACCACCTTCAACAAGTTCACCGAGCTGCAACTTCAATTGCCCACTGCCAATGCAGAGTCTGCGCGCGACTACCCAAAAGAAATTGTCATTGTTATTTCTAGCGAAGCGCGCTACGAAATTAACCAGCGACCACTTGACACCCACTCGACCGATGGCTTGACGGCCGCCCTGCAAGCACTCAACCCATCGCCCGAAACGGTGCTCATCATCAGTGCAGACGCTGCCACGCCCCACCAGGCCGTGGTGAGCGCCATTGAAGCCGCCCGCCGCATGGGCATGCAAAAAGTCACTTTTGCTACACGCAAGGCGGAGTAAAGCAGCGCACATCCCTCACAGGCGCGCTAAAAGCCAGAAACGGCACAGGTGATGGAAAGCTGGGTACAGATAATGGAAGCAGTCAACACTCGGCGGTGAATCTTGCGTTGTTTTTTCGCACATCTGCCGCAAATCATGAGTGGCGCAGCGGCCGCACATGCGGCAGCAATGGGTGTTTCGAGGATTTTTTTGCAAAAAGTATGTCAGGTGCTTGCGCGGAGATGCAAATCGGTGCATAATCGCCGCTTCGCTCCGGTTCGGGGTGAGACCTTCTGCCCAAACATGGGTCGCAAATGGTTTGCGACTTGCATGACGGGCCCAAGACTGGTTTGTGATGTCATGGGCAATGCGCCTGTGGTGTTTGCGAATTCAAGTTGGGAAATTAAAAATGATCCAAACAGAATCTCGTCTAGAGGTTGCCGACAACACGGGCGCCAAATCCGTGCTGTGCATCAAGGTGTTGGGTGGTTCCAAGCGCCGTTATGCCAATGTGGGTGACATCATCAAAGTTAGCGTCAAAGAGGCTGCTCCGCGTGGGCGCGTCAAAAAAGGCGAAATCTACAGTGCTGTGGTTGTGCGTACAGCCAAAGGTATTCGTCGTGGCGATGGCTCCTTGATCAAATTCGATGGCAATGCGGCTGTTTTGCTGAACAGCAAGCTGGAGCCGATTGGTACACGTATCTTTGGTCCGGTAACGCGTGAACTGCGTACCGAGCGCTTCATGAAGATCGTGTCGCTGGCACCCGAAGTTTTGTAAGGAGTGTTGGCATGAACAAGATCCGTAAAGGCGATCAGGTGATTGTCATCGCCGGTCGCGACAAAGGCAAGCGTGGCACGGTCACTCAGCGCAAGTGTGACTCCTACTTGGTGATTGATGGCATCAATATGGTGAAGAAGCATGTCAAGCCCAATCCCATGGCGGGAATTGAGGGTGGCATTGTGGATAAGGCCATGCCGATTCATCAGTCCAATGTGGCTATTTTCAATGCGGCTACCGGCAAGGCTGACCGTGTGGGTATCAAAACGCTGGAAACAGGCAAGCGCGTGCGTGTCTACAAATCCAGCGGCGAAGAAATCAAGGTGGCATGAGCATGGCGCGTTTGCAAAAACATTACCGTGAAAAAGTGGTGCCTGAGCTGACGAAGCAGTTCGGCTACAAGTCGCCAATGCAGGTGCCGCGTCTGACCAAGATCACGCTCAATATGGGTGTGGGCGAAGCTGTTGCTGATAAAAAAGTGATGGAAAACGCCGTGGCGGATTTGACCAAGATTGCGGGTCAAAAGCCGGTTGTCACCAAAGCGCGCAAAGCCATTGCTGGCTTCAAACTGCGTGAAGGTCAGCCCTTGGGCTGCATGGTGACGCTGCGCGGCGCTCAGATGTATGAATTCCTGGATCGCTTCGTGACGATCGCTCTGCCTCGCGTGCGCGATTTCCGTGGTGTTTCCGGTCGCTCTTTCGATGGTCGCGGCAACTACAACATCGGCGTCAAAGAGCAGATCATTTTCCCGGAAATCGAATACGACAAGGTGGATGCGCTGCGTGGTCTGAACATCAGCATCACCACAACAGCCAAAACCGACGAGGAGTGCAAGGCTTTGCTCTCTGGTTTCCGTTTTCCCTTTAAGAACTGAGGTGCTCTGTGGCTAAAGTTGCACTTATTCAGCGTGAGCTCAAGCGCGAACGGCTCGTTGCCAAGTTTGCGAAAAAGCATGCCGAGCTCAAGGCCATTGCCAATGACGTCAACAAGAGCTTGGAAGAGCGTGATGCGGCCCGTTTGGCCTTGCAGAAATTGCCGCGCAATGCCAATCCGACGCGTCAGCGCAAGCGTTGTGAACTGACCGGTCGCCCGCGTGGCACTTTCCGTCAATTCGGTTTGGGTCGTGCGAAGGTGCGTGAAATCGCCTTTGCCGGTGGCATCCCTGGTGTCACCAAGGCCAGCTGGTAATCGGCAGGAGAATACAAGATGAGCATGAGTGATCCCATTGCCGATCTGCTGACTCGCATCCGTAACGCGCAGCTGGTGAACAAAGCCAGCGTCAGCGTTCCTGCATCCAAAGTCAAGGCGGCTATTGTTCAGGTTTTGAAGGATGAAGGCTATATCGACGACTTCCGTCTGACAACGGAAGACGGCAAGTCCGTGCTGGATATCGCCCTCAAATACTACGCCGGCCGTCCGGTAATTGAGCGCATTGAGCGTGTCAGCCGCCCGGGTCTGCGCGTCTACAAGGGCAGCAAGGTGCTGCCGCAGGTCATGAATGGCCTGGGCATTGCCATCGTCACAACGCCCAAGGGCGTGATGACGGATCGCAAGGCGCGCGCTGCCGGTGTTGGCGGCGAAGTGCTGTGTTACGTGGCTTGACCCGCAGCGAGGAGAAAAGAACATGTCCCGTGTAGGTAAGCTTCCTATCGTCATCCCGCAAGGGGTTGAAGTCGTTATTGATAACGACGTCGTCAAGGTCAAGGGTGCTGGCGGCAATATGTCTTTGCCGCGTCACCGCTCCGTGCAAATCGAAAGCAAGGACGGCAAGATCACTTGCTCGCCCGCCGACGAAAGCCGCGAGGCTAATGCCATGTCCGGCACGATGCGTCAACTCGTCAATAACATGGTCGTTGGCGTGAGCCAAGGCTTCGAGAAAAAATTGTCGCTTGTCGGCGTGGGTTTCAAGGCCGCTGCGCAAGGCAAGAACCTGAACCTTTCGATTGGCTTCTCGCATCCTGTGAATAAAGAGATGCCCGAAGGCGTGACGGTGGCTACGCCCAGCCCGACCGAGATTGTGCTCAAAGGGGCTGATCGTCAGCGTGTGGGGCAGGTTGCGGCCGAGATTCGCGCCCTGCGTCCGCCAGAGCCTTACAAAGGCAAGGGCATTCGCTACGCGGATGAGCGCGTCATCATCAAAGAGACCAAGAAGAAATAAGGAGCGTTGTCATGTTGAGCAAAAAAGAACAACGTTTGCGTCGTGCGCGCCAGACTCGAATCCGTATTCGTGCCCAAGGCGTTCCGCGTCTGTCGGTCAATCGCACCAATTTGCATATTTATGCGGCTCTAATCTCTGCTTGTGGCAGCAAGGTTTTGGCTTCGGCCTCTACCAACGAAGCTGATGTGCGCAAAGAGCTGGGTGCGGCTGGCAAAGGCGGCAACGTCTCCGCTGCGGCTTTGATTGGTAAGCGCATTGCTGAAAAAGCAAAGGCGGCTGGGGTTGAGAAGGTGGCTTTCGATCGTGCGGGTTATGCCTATCACGGTCGTGTGAAGGCTTTGGCTGAGGCTGCTCGCGAAGCAGGTCTGCAATTCTGAGTGGATGGAAAACAAAATGGCAAGAGTACAAGCTAAGCCCCAGGATGATGCTCGCGATGATGGCATGCGTGAAAAAATGATCGCAGTCAATCGCGTGACCAAAGTGGTGAAAGGGGGGCGTATCCTCAGCTTCGCTGCTTTGACGGTTGTGGGCGATGGCGATGGCGGTGTTGGCATGGGCAAAGGCAAGTCGAAAGAGGTGCCGTCTGCCGTGCAAAAAGCCATGGAAGAGGCACGCCGCAATATGGTGAAAGTTTCTTTGAAAAACGGCACGTTACATCATCAGGTGACTGGTCATCATGGTGCTTCTCGCGTCATGATGTCGCCTGCTCCGAAAGGGACCGGCATCATCGCTGGCGGTCCGATGCGTGCAGTTTTTGAAGTCATGGGAATTACGGATGTGGTGGCCAAGAGCCACGGTTCGTCCAATCCTTACAACATGGTTCGTGCGACGTTGGATGCTTTGCGTCGTGCAACAACTCCCGCCGAAGTGGCTGCCAAACGTGGCAAGAGCGTGGAAGATATCTTCGCTGCCTGATGGAGAATCATATGTCCAACAAGCAAACACTGAAAGTGCAGCTGGTGCGTAGCCCCATTGGCACCAAACAGTCTCATCGCGACACAGTTCGTGGGCTGGGCTTGCGCAAACTCAATAGCGTGGCCGAACTGGAGGATACTCCTGCGGTGCGCGGCATGATCAACAAGATCGCCTATTTGGTGAAAGTTCTCTAAGGTTGAAAGATGGAACTCAATAACCTCAAGCCTGCAGAGGGCTCTAAGCATGCCAAACGCCGTGTGGGCCGTGGTATTGGCTCTGGCCTGGGTAAAACAGCAGGTCGTGGTCACAAAGGCCAAAAATCTCGTGCGGGTGGTTATCACAAAGTGGGCTTCGAAGGCGGTCAAATGCCTTTGCAGCGTCGTCTGCCTAAGCGTGGCTTTAAATCGCGTACCCTGCGCTACACGGCTGAAATCAATCTGTCTGAATTGGCGGCTTTGAATTTGGCTCAAGTAGATCTGTTGGCGCTGAAGGAAGCGGGCCTCGTGGGGCAAATGATCAAAACAGTCAAGCTGATCAACAGTGGTGAAATCAAGTCTGCTGTCAAGCTGTCAGGCATTGGCGTGACTGCGGGCGCCAAGGCGGCAGTCGAGGCGGCTGGTGGTAGCGTGGCGTAATTTTTGCTGAGGCATTCTCGTGGCAAGCACTCCAAGTCTCGGAAATGTATCCAGCTCCAAAATGGCGGAGCTGCGCCGTCGCCTGCTTTTTTTGTTGCTGGCTTTGGTGGTATTCCGCATTGGAGCGCATATTCCAGTTCCAGGGATCGATCCGGCTCAGCTGCAGAGAATGTTTCAGGATCAAGGTCAAACCGGCATCTTGAACTTGTTCAATATGTTTTCAGGTGGAGCCTTGCAGCGCTTCTCGGTGTTTGCCTTGGGCATCATGCCCTATATCTCTGCTTCCATTGTGATCCAGTTGGTAACTTATGTTGTGCCGACTTTGGAGCAATTGAAGAAGGAGGGTGAAGCTGGCCAGCGAAAGATCAGCCAATACACCCGTTATGGCGCCTTGTTGCTGGCTGTTTTTCAGTCCTTTGGTATTGCTGCCATGTTGGAAGGGACGCCTGGTTTGGTGTTGTCGCCGGGCTTTCTCTTCAAGTTCATGACGGTCGTGACTTTAACCACAGGCACCATGTTTTTGATGTGGCTCGGAGAGCAGATCACTGAGCGAGGGATTGGTAACGGCACCTCCATCATCATTTTTGCAGGTATTGCTTCGGGATTGCCAACAGCTGTGATCAGTTTGTTGGATCTGGTGCGCAATAACGCAATGAATCCGGCCTTTGCATTGCTGATTTTGTTGAGTGTTGCATTGGTCACGGTATTCTTGGTTTTTGTTGAGCGTGGGCAACGCAAAATCTTGGTGAATTATGCCCGCCGGCAAGTTGGTAATAAAGTTTATGGTGGTCAAGCTTCGCATTTGCCGTTGAAGATCAATATGGCTGGTGTGATTCCCCCCATTTTTGCGTCGTCTATCATTTTGATGCCTGCAACGGTGGCGAGTTGGTTTGCTGGTAGTGATCGCATGCGCTGGCTTCAAGATATTGCTGCTGCTTTAATGCCGGGTCAGCCGATCTATATCGCTTTGTACGCTTTGGCGATCGTGTTTTTCTGTTTTTTCTATACTGGGCTGGTTTTTAATAGCCGCGAAACGGCTGACAATTTGAAGAAAAGCGGAGCTTTTGTTCCAGGTATTCGTCCTGGTGAAAATACAGCGCGTTATCTCGATAAGGTTTTGCTGCGTTTGACTTTTGTCGGGGCAATTTACATTACAGCTGTCTGTTTGTTGCCTGAATTCGTGCGTCTGCGTTTCAGCTCAATTCCTTTCAACTTCGGTGGTACGTCTTTGCTTATTGTTGTGGGCGTGACCATGGAATTGATGTCTCAGATCCAGAACTATCTCATGGCGCAGCAATATGAGAGTTTAATGAAAAAGGCAAATTTCAAATTGCCTACTAAATAAAACATGGCTAAAGACGATGTGATTCAAATGCAGGGCGAGGTGTTGGAAAACCTTCCCAATGCTACCTTTAAGGTCAAGCTGGAAAACGGCCATGAGGTTTTGGGGCATATTTCCGGGAAAATGCGAATGCACTATATCCGTATCTTGCCTGGTGATAAGGTGACGGTTGAGCTGACGCCTTATGATTTGAGCAAGGCGCGTATTGTATTCCGTGCCAAATAGGCATCGAGAGCAGTTTTAAAGCGTTGAAGCAGAAGAATTCAAGGAGAGAGGCATGAAAGTTTTGGCTTCGGTAAAGAAAATTTGCCGTAATTGCAAAGTCATCCGTCGCAAAGGCGTGGTGCGTATCATTTGCTCTGACCCTCGTCACAAACAGCGTCAGGGCTGATTCAGATTTAATTAGAGGAAGAATATGGCACGTATTGCTGGTATCAATATTCCGCCGCATCAGCACGCTGAAATCGGCCTCACTGCCATTTATGGCATTGGTCGCCCACGTGCTCGCAAGATTTGCGAGGCTTGTGGCATCGCGTATTCCAAAAAAATCAAGGATTTGACAGATGAAGATCTGGAAAAAATCCGTGAAGCTTTGGCTCAATTCACACTTGAAGGTGATTTGCGTCGTGAAGTGACAATGAACATCAAGCGACTGATGGACATTGGTTGCTACCGTGGTTTCCGTCATCGTCGTGGTCTGCCGGTTCACGGTCAGCGTACGCGCACCAATGCACGTACTCGCAAGGGCCCGCGTAAGGCCGCTCAGTCTTTGAAGAAATAATTGAAGGCAAGTATTAATTATGGCTAAAGCACCATCCAATTCGGCCGCTGCTCGTGTGCGCAAAAAGGTTCGCAAGAACATTGCTGACGGCGTTGCGCACGTTCACGCTTCGTTCAATAACACCATCATTACAATCAGCGATCGTCAAGGCAATGCGCTGGCTTGGGCGTCATCTGGTGGTCAAGGTTTCAAAGGTTCGCGCAAATCCACTCCTTTTGCGGCTCAGGTGGCTTCTGAAGTGGCAGGTCGTGCCGCGATGGAGCAAGGGATTAAAAACCTTGAGGTTGAAATCAAAGGACCCGGTCCAGGCCGTGAATCATCGGTGCGTGCTTTGGCTGCATTGGGTATTCGCATCACCTCGATTTCTGATGTGACGCCTGTTCCGCACAACGGCTGCCGCCCTCAGAAACGTCGTCGTATTTGATTTTTTGTTCTTAAGTCCACCGCCGCCAATTTTCAAAGCTTGGCGGCTCCTGCTTTTGTTGAAGCAGCAGTTTTGAAAAGGAAAATAACGTGGCACGTTATCTTGGCCCTAAAGCTAAACTTTCCCGCCGTGAAGGTACAGACCTGTTTTTGAAGAGCGCGCGTCGCTCGGTGAGTGACAAATGCAAATTTGACACCAAGCCGGGTCAACATGGTCGTATTTCTGGTGCGCGTACTTCTGACTATGGTTTGCAATTGCGCGAAAAACAAAAAGTCAAGCGCATGTATGGCGTGTTGGAACGTCAGTTCCGCCGCTATTTTGAAGAAGCAGAGCGTCGTCGCGGCAATACTGGTGCCAATTTGCTGAACTTGCTGGAGTCGCGTTTGGATAACGTTGTGTTCCGCATGGGCTTTGGCTCTACTCGTGCCGAAGCCCGTCAGTTGGTTTCTCATAAAGCCATCTTGGTCAATGGCAAGCCTGTAAATATTCCCTCTTTGATGGTCAAGCCGGGTGATGTCGTTGCTGTGCGTGAAAAATCGGCCAAGCAAGCACGTGTGATTGAGGCATTGCAGTTGGCGAGCCAGATTGGTTTTCCGGCATGGGTTGAAGTCAACAGCGATAAAGCAGAAGGTGTATTTAAGAAAGCGCCTGATCGCGATGAGTTTGCCGCTGATATCAACGAATCTTTGATTGTGGAATTGTATTCACGTTGATGCTTTTGCATCGTGGCAGACTTGGCTGCTGCAACAAACGCTTGGTGGTTGCGTTTTTTAAAACCCCGCTTTCAAATAATTGGCTCTTCTGCTGCAGGCATGCGGCAGAAGAGCCTATCAGCCTTACTGGTGTAACGAGCCGGGGGTATTGAGAAGGAAGCCAGAATGCAAACCAATCTATTGAAGCCCAAAAACATTCAGGTTGAGCAAATCAGCGCCAACCGAGCCAAGGTTACTCTGGAGCCATTTGAGCGTGGTTATGGTCATACTTTGGGCAATGCATTGCGTCGGGTATTGCTCTCCTCCATGGTGGGCTATGCGGTAACGGAGGTGACGATTGCCGGTGTGGTGCATGAATATTCCTCCATCGACGGTGTTCAGGAAGATGTGGTTGAAATCCTCTTGAATCTGAAAGGTGTGGTTTTCAAGCTGCACAACCGCGATGAAGTGACCTTGTCGCTGCGCAAAGAGAGCGAAGGCCCAGTTAAGGCTTCTGACATTCAAGTGCCACACGATGTAGAGATCATCAACCCTGACCATGTGATTTGCTATTTGTCGCAAAACGGCAAGCTGGATATGCAGCTGAAAGTGGAAAAAGGCGTGGGCTATGTGCCTGGCTCCATGCGCCGCCATGCAGACGAACCTTTCAAACTCATTGGCCGCATTGTTTTGGACGCCTCTTTCTCGCCTATCAAGCGTGTGAGCTATGCTGTAGAAAGCGCGCGCGTAGAGCAGCGCACCGATTTGGACAAGTTGGTCATTGACATCGAAACCAATGGCGGAATTTCGGCAGAAGATGCTGTGCGCTCGTCGGCCAAAATTCTGGTTGAGCAATTGGCGGTGTTCGCGCAGTTGGAAGGCAGTGCTTTGGATGCCTTTGATACGCCAGCCCGCAGTGCGGCGCAGTTCGATCCAGTGCTCTTGCGTCCGGTGGATGAGCTGGAGCTGACAGTGCGTTCGGCTAATTGCCTCAAGGCAGAGAACATTTACTACATCGGTGATTTGATTCAGCGTACTGAAAACGAATTGCTTAAAACACCGAACTTGGGGCGTAAATCGCTCAATGAAATCAAAGAGGTGCTGGCCACACGTGGTCTGACCTTGGGCATGAAGTTGGAAAGCTGGCCACCGGTTGGCTTGGAAAAACGCTGATCTTTAACTTGATTCGCATGTGACCCGGCAGTACCTTGAAACGGCTGCCGGTATTTTGATAAAGAAAGGAACACACTCATGCGTCACGGACTGAAACTCCGCAAACTGAACCGCACAAGCAGCCACCGTGTGGCAATGCTGCGCAATATGGCGACTTCGCTCATCGAGCATGAAGCCATCAAAACAACTGTGCCCAAGGCCAAAGAGCTGCGCCGCGTCATTGAACCACTGATCACTTTGGCCAAAGTGGACTCGGTGGCCAATCGCCGTTTGGCCTACAGCCGTGTAGCTGGTCGTCAACGTCGTGAAGGCGAAGCTTCTCGTGCACACCAAGCCGTGACCAAGCTGTTCACGGAACTGGGCCCTCGCTTTGCTAAGCGCCCTGGTGGTTACACACGTATTTTGAAAATGGGCTTCCGCAATGGCGATAATGCGCCCATGGCTTTGATCGAGTTGGTTGATCGTGCAGAAGCAGAGCCAACAAACGACAAAGCATAAGCGATTGCTTCGTATTGATGCTATAATTACAGGTCTGTCGCGCGATGGAGCAGTCTGGTAGCTCGTTGGGCTCATAACCCAAAGGTCGGAGGTTCAAATCCTTCTCGCGCAACCAAGATTTGAAAGCCTGCAAGCTGTAAAGCTTGCAGGCTTTTTTATTTGGAAATCGGGTTCTGGAAAACGCTCTTGGCATTTCCTTGGTGCCGGAGAAATGAAACAGGTAGAAGCCAGAAATCGTGCCACTCTCTACTTCTGCAGCTCTCGAATTGCCGAGGTATTGATGGCAAAGTGCTCGTGAGCTTGCTTCAAACACTGATGGTTTGGCATTGGGCACAACGGGCAATACCGCTTTAGATCGTTTGGCATGGGGGGTGCCCGGAGCTTGTTCAAGCAGTCTTGATAGGTAAAGCGCTTTGTTGTTGAGGAAAGGACAAACGCTGTTGCAGGCTGTTTGGGCTGCCTTGAAGTAGAGGCCTACTTAAGCGCTAGCGGTTTGAGGTGGCTAGGCGTTGAGGGTGGGTGGGCTAGAGCTATCGGTGCGCCAATGAGAGGCCGCGATAGCTGGGGTGGCGGTCAATATAAGTTTTGACGAAGCTGCATTGGGGATCAACTGAATAGCCGCATTGAACGGCATGATCCAGAACGTGCTTGACCAATGCCGTGCCAATGCCTCGTCCGCCCAACTGAGGGGGAACGACGGTGTGCATGAAGCGCAGGATGTTGCCGTGCATGGCGTAGCTTGCATAGGCCGTGTGCCCATCAATTGTAGTTTCGAATCGCTGGGTTTGGGGCAGGTGAGTGATAACAAGTTGGGCAGACATGGTTGATATGTTCCTTGACCTCAGTCTGTGTGTTGAACTTTCTTTTGCAGATTCATTGAAGCGGTTGTTGCTCACCCGCATAGCGCAGATCGCGACGGGCAGATCGTACCGTTTTAGACACGAATGCCTAAAGGCGCAGAAACTATTCCTCTTTTTGCAGACCTGTCTTGCAATTTAAAAACACCATCCAAAAGCGTTTTTTGCCGAGGTATCTAGCTGTGCGATGCGTATCGGGGCAAGCTGGCAGCAGCGTGGGGTGATTGTTGATTACGTCCTTTGAAAGGAAACAGATTCGCCTCCAATGGGCGCTCTGAAGCGGTGAAGCAATGCTGAGGCTTGTTCCCGTCACAAGCCTAGGGCGTATCAGATGGGGCTGACAGCGGCACTGCAAGCCTGTTCCACAGTAAAGCTTGCCTGAGCCAAGTGCAAACTTCGTCCGCGGTCGATGCTATTCAGGCATCTCAGAGTTGAGGACTTTTATTCACGTTCTGGAGCGAAGAGTGCAGTGCCCGTTGCGTACCCGTGCGGCGCAGGTTCTTGAAGGCAGCAAATTCCCAGGCGCGCATGGCCAGCACCAGGGTATAGCCCTCGCGGTCGGGTGGGGCGGTTTTCTGGTCGCTCAGGTGTTGCTGGGCAAAGTCGTTGACGATTTTTTGGATGCGTTCCAGAAACAGAGGGGCATCTGCGCGCGAAATGGTGCCGTGCGCCAGTTGCAGGCATTCGTCTTCGCCGCCGAAGTGGCCGCCGAAATAGTCGAGCAGCACATGCTCGCGAAAATATTCCATGACCGGGCCATTGGGCCGCCAGCGAAACCCTTTGCTGACTTTGAGGCGGTAGCGGTTGTGTGGGCGCAACTCCAATATGCCGATGCGATCCAGCTGTGCGAGCAGGGCGATGCATTCGGCCTCGCTGATGCGGTAAGTGCTGGTGATGTGCTCCAGCGTCCATTGGCTCAGGGCTGAAATGGCCACCAGCAGCAGCTTGTCGTTGGCCACAACTGCGCGTTCCTGTTCGAGCGTGAGTTGCAGCAGCGGCGGGCTGGTGTTCATGGCGCGTTGGGCCAGGTCGGCAAAGTCGATGCGCAGGGCGCGGCAGATGGCGTCGATGCGCGACAGGGGCATGTCGGCCTTGGCGAACATGCGTTTGACGCTGGATTCGGCCATGTCCAGTCGCTGCGCCAATTCGGCATAAGTCACGCCGGCTTCTTTGAGCTCGGTCTTGATGGCACGGATCAGTTCGGTGCTGGCACTCATGGCGGTTTTCCTTGTCGGTGTTTGTTATTGCTCGTGCTGCCGGTAGCCCGGTGCGATACCCCGGGTGGCTGCGTGCGCGACTGCGCGCATTATTGCCGCTGGCTGCAGGATTTAGGCGAAAACATGCGATTCGCTTGTTTGATTCAACAGGAGAAAAGCATGAACAAAAACGGCAGAAAAATGCTGTTTTCACCCGCGGCAGCACTCGCCGCCCCAAGCGCTGCGGGGCATATCACCCAGGCGCCACAGCCTTGGGTGAGCGAAGCCGAGGCCAATTGGTGGCGTTACGGCAGTTGGCTCACGGGCGTAACGCTATTGCTGTGTGCGCTGGCCCTGTGTTTGCCCAGCGTGCCCGTGCCAGACAGTTACCACGCCTTTGCTGATCAGGTGACTTGGTGGGGCTTTTTGCCGCATGCGCGTGATGTGCTCAGCAACGCAGCCTTTGCCCTGGCGGGCTGGGCGCTGCTGTGGCAGGGGCGGCGCTACGTCAGCGCTGGTGTGGCGCACAAGCGCGTGCTGCCTGCTGTGTACGTGGCAGGCTGGGGGCTGGTGCTCACGGCTGTGTGCTCTGGCGTGTACCACTTGCAGCCGGATGCGCGTGGCCTGGTGCTTGATCGGCTGGGCATGAGCGTGGCCTTTGCCGGTGTGCTGGGCCTGCTGGTGGCCGACCGCTTTGCGCCAGTGCGCGTGCTGCCTGCCATGACCGTGGCTTTGCTCTTGGGCGTGGCGTGTACACTGGGCGATTTTGCGCACAACAACACCATGCCTTGGGTGCTGTTTCAGTTGGGTTTGCTGGGGCTGATGCTGCTGGCCCCTTGGATCACGCGCAGCCAAGGCGCACAAGCTGCACAGGGCCAGGCGCCCCAAGCCGTGCTGAGCGTGGCCTGGTGGCAGGTGCTGGTGTTTTACGTCCTGGCCAAAGTGTGCGAAATGGGGGATCAGGCGTTTTGGCAGCTCACGGGTGAGATCATCAGCGGCCATAGCCTCAAGCACATTGTGGCGGCCGCAGCTGTGTGGCCGGTTCTGCAGGCGCTGCGCGCCCGTGTGAAAGAGGCCCATGCGTCTGCGCGAACGTGAACAACGATAGGGCAGCAAGGGCAGGTTCAGAGGGCACCGAAGCAAAGCGCGCCCTGACTGCATCAGGCTGGTGTGAGGTGTTTGTGAAATGCTCTTGCGGTAAGATGCGGCACCTGTTGTGTCTGCTTGTTTCCTTCTGCACTGCCCACCATGGTTCCACACCTTTCCACCGCTCTGAACGGCCCCATCAACGAACTGGAACAGCGCATCATCGACTCGATGCCGGCTACGGAGCGCTGGTTCCGCCTGGAGTGGATGGAGCACACGCCAGCCTTTTACTGCGCGGCAGATATTCACAACGCAGGTTTCAAGCTGGCAGCGCTTGAAACCAATCTCTACCCCGGGGGCTGGTGCCATTTGAGCGAGGCCACGCTGCCCTTGGCGGTGCAGGCGGCGCAGGCCGCCATCGAAAGGATTTGCCCCGAGGCGCGCAACTTGCTGCTGATTCCAGAAAATCAGATGCACGATGCCAATTACCTCAAGAACCTGGCGCAATTGCTGCGCATCTTCCGCATGGCGGGGTTGAATGTGCGGCTGGGCTCAATCAGCAACGACGTGAAAGAGCCAACCCCCATTTCGTGGCCCGAGCCCAACGCCCTGGACGAGCAGGTGCTGCTGGAGCCCGTGATTCGCACCGAGCGGCGCGTGGGCCTCAAGAACTTTGATCCTTGCACCGTTTTGATCAACAACGATCTGCAAGTTGGCGCGCCGGGCATTCTCGAAGAACTGTACGAGCAATACATTCTGCCGCCCGTGCATGCGGGCTGGCATGTGCGCCGCAGAAGCCGCCATCTGGCCTGCTACGAAGAAGTAGCCAAGCGCTTTGGCAAGATGCTGGGCATTGACCCTTGGCTGATTGCGCCGCTGTTCAGCCCCTGTGGTGAACTGGATTTGGCGCAAGCGCCGGATCAGGAAACGCTGCGCAGCCAAGTGGACGCTTTGCAGGGGCGCATTCGGCGCAAGTACAAGGAATACGGCATCCCTGAAAAAGCGTTTGTGAGCATCAAGGCCGAGCAAGGCGCGGCCAATGGCACAAGTGTTGTTGCCGTGGAGTCGGTCGAAGAACTGAACGCACAACTGCCCCGCTTGAGCGAGCGTTTGGGGATAAAAGATCAAACTGGGCCGGTGAGCTTGGTGCTGCAAGAAGGTGTGCCCAGCTACGAATACATTGATCAAGCTGTAGCCGAACCGGTGGTGTACATGATGGATCGCTACGTGGTGGGTGGCTTCTATCGCTTGCCAGTTCCGCCTGGCCAGGCAAAAGCCGGTGCTGCGCAGCATGTGCCGTTGAGCTTTGACGAAAAAAATCAGCTGCCCGAACCCGGCGCGAAGCCCGGTGCCAGCGGGCCCAACCGCTTCTATATGTACGGCGTGGTGTCGCGGCTGGCCATGCTGGCCGCCAGCTACGAACTGGAGGCGACTGACCCCGAGGCTGATTAATCGCTTGGATCTGTACTGGGAAGTGCAGTTCAGGCCATTGCTGCACGATAACAAACAAGACTGGGGCGCCAGACAGGCTGGTGTGACCTAGGGGCGCAAGCTGTACATTGCGTGCAATGGCGCTGACCTTGCAGTCTGTACGTATATGTTCAGGTGTTGATGCAAGGGCCGTGCCGATAAGGCATAAATATGGGGCTGCGGCAACAGCTTGTTTGCAGTGGAAATTGCGCAGAAGCCTTACAACCCAAGCCTTTGCATGCGCTGTGTCTATCACAGCTGGCGGCTTGGCGCTTTGCTATTCAATAAAAATTCTCTCTAAAAAAACTGCTGGTTCTTGGATGCCCAGGCAGAACGCGGATGACGCAGCCCCAACAACAGTCCCAGCCGTTTTTCATGGCGTGTGATTGATGAAGCCGACCCTGATTGTTTACTCCAGCACCGATGGGCAAACGCTGCGCATCTGCGAACGTTTGCAGGCTGTGCTGGTGCAGCGCCAGTTGCCTGTACAGCTCATGCCTGTGGCGGCTGCGCAAACGCTGGATCTGACCGTATTCGGCGTGGTGGTGCTGGGCGCAGGCGTGCGCTATGGGCGGCACCGGCCAGATGTGTACCGCTTTGTGGCACAGCACAAGGCGGCTTTGCAGCAGTTGCCGGTCGTGTTTTTTTCGGTCAGTGCCGTGGCGCGCAAGCCCGAAAAGCGCAGTGCGCAAAGCAATCCTTATGTGCGCAAGTTTTTGCAACAAACCGGCTGGCAGCCGCAGCATGTGGCTGTGTTGGCCGGGCGCATCGACTACCCGCGCTACGGCTGGCTGGATAAGCAAATCATCCGCCTGATCATGTGGCTGACCGACGGGCCAAGCGATGGCAAGAGCTGCACCGAATTCACCGATTGGCAGCAGGTGGAGGCGTTGGCGCAGACGGTGGCGCAGATGGCGGGACATCCGGCGGCCAATCAGCAGCTGCAGGGGGCGTAGCAGGCTGCGGCAGAGGGGGAGGCGCAAGCGATGCTTCAGATGCCACTGCCATTTGAGCTTGGTTAGGAACTGCTGCAGGTGATGAAGGATCAGTGGGCTTAGCCGCTGGCAACCGACACAGCAAGAATCGCCCCAACACCAGCACCATCAGCGGTGATGCGCCTGCCAGCCCCAGCAGCCAGGGGCTGGAGAGTTCAACGCCGGGCACTTCCAGCATCACGAACAGCGCCAGCGTGTTGTTGAGCGCATGTACCAGCATGGGCACGAGCAGCGAGCCAGTCCACTCATAAGCCAGTGCCAGCAGCACGCCCATGAGAAAGAGCGCAGGCCACTGCGTGATTTGCCCATCGCCCACATGCACCACGGCAAACAGCGCAGACGAAGCGACCATGCCGATGCCGCTGGTGACAGGCAAGGGCAGCCAGCGCGCCAGGCCATCGCGCAAGCTGCGAAACAGCAGGCCGCGAAACAGCCACTCTTCACCCAGCGCAGCCAGCATGGCCACGGCCAGCACCAGCGCCACGTCGGAAATCACGCTCTCGCCCAGCCCCAGTGAAAGCGCCACTTCTTCAGAAGCTGCTCGCGCACCGGGAACGACCACTTCAAACACATTCACCACGATTTGAATGGTGATGGTTATGCCAATCACTACGCCCATGCGCCAGCCCAGCAAACCTTGGGGCGCGGGAAAATCGGTCGCCTCCAGCCGCCGGCTGGCGAGCCAGGGTGTGAGCAGGGCCGTTGCGATGAACAAGGGCGCATACAGCAGCACGCTGGCGTGTTGCCAAGGGCTGTGTTCTGCCCAAACGCTCAAGACGTATTCCACAAAGCCCAGCCCCACAACACCCAGCGCCAGCAGCAACAGGGCCAGCGCAAAGTACCACCAGGCAAAGCGCCCACGGGGCAGCAAATGACCAGGTACCAGGCGGGTGCGCCAAGGGGAAGCGGGGGCAGGGTTTGAAAGTGGCATGAGTAAGCGGAAACGGGAGGGTACTTAAAGAGTGCCGAAGCGGGGCAAGAGAGGACTGACGCAAAGGCGCTGCTTCATCCCCACGGCTGGTGCAGGGCGCAATTATGGGGCGGTAGGGCGTTGGCTGAATATTTGTGGGGGAAAGGCAATGATCGGTGGTGTGCAGATACGGCTTAGCAGGGAGCTGTGCCTGGTTACCGAAGTGCGCAGCACCTGGATTGGACGAACCTTTGCGTTGTCGGCAGATCAAACCGCTACAGGGCTGTGGCGCTGCGACCAATTGATAGTCAAGCAAACGAACCGATGCCTAAAGGTGGAACATTTTCGCCATAGGCCTTATTCACGTTTCATCGTGGGCTGAATGGGCTTGAGGCAAACCGCAAGCGCATGCTCACTTGTGCTGCTGGTGTCGTATGAGCAGGAACGTCGATAGCGGCTGATGTGCGTGAGCGGGGCCGTATGGTTGGGCTGCGGTGGCTTGGCTGGCGGATGCATTGGCGCCGGTTTGTGAGGCGTGTTCGTGTGGATGGACAATAAAGCATCACGCGCGCGTGAGCAATGCGTGCATGATGCAGCAGCTTATTAGGCCGATGCTTGTTCACCGTCGAGCCTTTCGTCTATCTACCGTATGTGGGCAAGCACTTATTGGCGGGCCTGCGGTGCAGGCAGGCGTTTTACCAATCCAGCTCGGGCTGTTGCGGCTGGGGCTTGGTCAATTGTTTTTTCAGCTGCGGGGTCAGGGGCACGAGGCCATCGCTCACGGTGGCGGTGATGGCTTGGCCCGCGTAGAAATCGCTTTGGCGCGAAAGCAAGCGGCCGCTCGCGTCTTGCAGCAAGGCAAAGCCGCGTTCCAGCGTGTGTTGCGGGTTGAGTAGGCGCAGGCTGTTGGCGCAGCGCGCCAGGCGCTGGCTGTGCTCTGCCAGTTGCCCTTGGCAGGCCGTCTGCCAACGCTGCTGCAAGCTCTGGAGTTGGGCCTGGCGCTGTTGCAGGTTGTGGTGCAAGCTGCCTTGCAGGGCTTGCGCGGCGCTTTGCAGTTGCAGGGCGTGCTGGCTGTGCCGCGTTTGGCGCAGGGCGGCTTGCAGCAAGCGTTCGCGCAGATGCTGCAAGTGCTGGCGGCGGCTGGCCCCTTCGGCCCGGCGCAATTGCTGCAGGCGCAAGGCCAGTTCGTGCAGATGCAGGCGGTGCTGGCGCACGGGGGCGGCGCTGCGGCTCAGGCTCCAGGCCAGCCGGTCAAGCTGCTGGGCCTGTGCATCCATTTGGCGCTGCACGCGCTGGTGCAGGCGCTGGGCGCAACCCTGGGCCTGTTGCCACAGCTGCTGGCGGGGCAGGGCGGCCAGCTCGGCTGCGGCGGTGGGGGTAGGCGCGCGCACGTCGGCACAAAAATCGGCAATGGTGAAGTCGGTTTCGTGCCCCACGCCCACCACAAGGGGCACGGGGCTTTGCACGATGGTGTGGGCCAACTGGGCATCGTTAAAGGCCCACAGGTCATCCATCGATCCGCCGCCGCGCACCAGCAAAATGGTGTCGATCACGGGCAACTGCAGGGCAGTGGCATCGCCCTGCTGCTGGGCGCGGGCCAGGGCGTACAGGCGCTGCAAGGCGGCGATTAAAGTCGCAGGCGCGCCAGAGCCTTGTACTGCAGCCGGGGCCAGCAGTACTGGCACGTGCGGTGCGCGGCGTTGCAGGGCCGTGGCCACGTCGCGCAGGGCAGCGGCCCCCAGGGATGTGACCAGCCCCAGCCCGCGCGGAAAGGGAGTGAGCGTGCGCTTGCGTGCGGCATCAAACAAGCCCTGCGCTTGTAGCTCGGCCTTGATGCGCAAAAACGCTTCGTACAGCGCGCCTTGCCCGGCGCGACGCACGCTTTCAACAATCAGCTGCAAATCGCCACGTGCTTCGTACACGGCCAAGCGGCCCAGCACTTCCACCTGGTCGCCATCGCGCGGTTCCCAGCCCAGCAGGCTGGCTGCGCGGCGGAACATGGCACAGCGAAGTTGGCCCTGCGCATCTTTCAAGGTGAAGTAGCAATGGCCGCTGGCGGCGCGGGCAAAACTGGCGATTTCGCCCTGCACTTGCACCGCGCCAAAACGGGCCTCCAATGCGTCGGCCACCGCGCGGCACAAGGCTCCCACAGGCCAGACCCTTGGCGCGGCGCTGCTTGTAGGCCGATTTGGCGTTTGAGGGGGCGAATTTGCGTCAAATTGCATGCTTTGTACCGGTGTTGCAGTCCAGATTATCTACAGTTTGCTTGCAAGACCCTTAAGGCGAGCCAAATCGTGCGCAAAGCCGCATGCGCACGTGTAAGCTATTGATTTAAAACAGAATTTGTTTTGATTAAAAGATGATCAATTTGTCGGAATCATCATAAATCAAGCTTTTGGCGCGGGTGGATCGGGATTGTCCCCAAAGTTATCCACAGAAAATGTGGGCAACTGGCTGGCCTACCGTGTCGGCTTGTAAGTAATACCTAAAATGAGTACATAAGGATTAATTGCTGCGTATCCCAAGATGGCCTGACGGCGGGTTGGAATGGCCACTGCTATAAGAAAGATTCTGGATGATTGGATAGGGCATCTGTGCGGTGCCCAGAGTGGTTAAGAGCAAAGGCTGTGAGTGATGCGGGTGCCAGCTGTTGCAAATGCCACCGGAGTTTTTGTAAAGATTTTGAAGAGGCAGCGTGCTAGCATCCCCAGCTGTTGTGCTGCGGATGCGGCGTGCGCTGTTTGCCTTGCATCCGCCCTCTTCTTTTCGCTTGATGGATATGTCTGAAGAAGCCCCCGCCAGTACCAGCTCGCCCGCCAGCAGTGCGCCCAGCCCCGCCAGTCCATTCCCGCTGGTGATTGCCACGCGCAAAAGCCGCTTGGCGATGTGGCAGGCGCATCACGTGCGCGGCTTGTTGCAAAGCCTGGGCCACCAGCAGGTGCAGATTCTGGGGCTGACGACCGAGGGCGACCGCGTGCTGGATCGCCCCTTGAACGAAATCGGCGGCAAGGGCGTGTTCATCAAGGAAATTGAGCATGCCCTGCAAGACGGGCGGGCCGACCTGGCCGTGCATTCTCTTAAAGATGTGCCCATGAGCCTGCCCAAAGGCTTTCGCCTGGCTTGTGTGCTGGCGCGTGAAGATGCGCGCGATGCTTGGGTTTCGCCCCGTTACGCCAGTGTGCTGGACGTACCCGAGGGCGGCACCGTGGGCACCTCCAGCCTGCGGCGCGTGGCGCAACTGCGCGCCTTGCGCCCCGATTTGCGCATCGTGCCCCTGCGCGGCAACGTCGATACCCGCCTGCGCAAGCTGGACGAAGGGCTGGCCGACGGCATCGTGCTGGCGGCCGCTGGCCTCAAGCGCCTGGAGCTGGACGCGCGCATTCGCCAATATCTGGAACCAGACACCATGCTGCCCGCTGCGGCCCAAGGCGCTTTGGCGATTGAAATCCGCGCAGATCGGCTCGACCTGCTGCCAGTGCTGGCCCCGCTGGCGCACCAGTCCACCTGGCTGCAAGTGGCGGCCGAGCGCGCCGTGAGCCGCGCCCTGGGTGGCAGCTGCACCGTGCCGCTGGCGGCCCATGCCGTCTGGCTGGATGAGCACACTTTGGATCTGCGCGCGGCCTGGGGCATGCCCGATGGCGGCCTGCTGCGCGCGCAGCACCAAGCCGATTGCCGCACGCTGGAGCAGGCCGAGCAACTGGGCCAGATCGTGGCGCAGCAATTGATTGCCCAGGGGGCAACTGTGGCTGACGAAGTGGCAGAGAAAGTAGCTGCGGATGGCCCCGCAGTGGATGCTGCGGTGGGCGATGCGCTGGCAGCGGGGTGTAAAGCTACCTCAAGCAATCCGTTCTGAACAAGAGCACTTGCCCAGAACACGCCATGCGCATTGAAGAAAACGACACGCAGCTGATTGTTTATTTCTCGGGTGAGGAAAGTGTGCTGCCTTATCTGGCCGGCGTGCTTATCAGTTTTGTGTCTCTTGACATGTTGGACTTGGAGCGAGCGGTTATCCACTGGCTTGCTGTATTCGCATTTATTGCTTTTGTTTTATTTGTGCTGGCTATTTGGCGGTTGGACTATTGTGCGATCAATGGCCGATTCGTTTTTGATCGGCAAGAAAGAGTGCTTTACACAATTCGCCCCGCTTTTTGGGGCGCTCAGGAAAGTGCCGATGCCTTGTCTCTAAGCTACTTTGAAGGGGTGCGTTCGTACATTCTCCAAAAGCCAACTCTTTATTTCGGTAACCGGATACGAGAGCTAGAGTGGGAAATGAATGCTATTGAATTGCTTACGCCTGAGCCTGTGCGTGGCGTGTTGCTTCACTGGCTCCCGCCCATGATCAATAAGCAGGGCGCTTTCAAAAAAGAACGGCTGGAAAACCCCGATGCCGCCCTGTTGGCACAACGGCTGTCGCAGTTTCTGGGCCTCACCAACCACGGCTTCGTGGGTGAGAAGCAAAGAACGTCGCCCTTTGCACGGCATAGCCCGGAAAAAAGCCAGTTTGAACGCATGTTCTTTTGAAAACGGCGCTGAAACGAGCGCCGTTTTTTCATGCTTTCTCATGCACTCTTATGTTCTCGGCGTCGTCGAGTTTTTTCTGGGCTTGCGCGGTTTGCCTGCCAGAAGCCGGTCAAAGGCCCAGTTGGGCAGCAGGCGCAAGAGTTTGGCGGCGATGCCCATCTGCCAAGGGATGACGCGGTAGCTGGCGCGCGCGGCAATGGCGCGGCAGGCGCGTTCGGCAAAGGCTTCGGCCGAGAGCAGAAAGTGCCGCGTGTGGGTGTCACTGGCGGTCATGGGCGTATCGATGTAGCCGGGCAGCAGGGTGGTTACAGTCACGCCTGCATCGCGCAGCTCGCCGCGCAAACTTTCCAGATAGCTGATGACGGCGGCTTTGCTCGCGCAATAGGCGCCGTGGCCGGGCAGGCCGCGTATGCCGGCCACGCTGGCAATGCCCACCAGTTGCCCGCTGCGCCGCGCGCGCATGGGAGCGATGAAGGGGTGAAAGCTCGCCGCCAGCCCGATGCAGTTGGTGGCGTAGATGTCGGCCATCACGTCCAGATCGGTGCGCTCGGCTGTGTCGATGCCGTGGCTGATGCCCGCGCTGGCAATCACCAGATCGGGCAGGCCCTGTTGGGCAATGCAGGCTTGGCCTGCGGCGATGATGGCATCGGTCTCGCGCACGTCGGCTGCGTAAGCCGCGTAGTGGCTGGGCGCGATGCCATGTTGGGCCGCCCAATCGTGAATGGCCTGCGTGCGCCGTGCGGTGAGCGCCAGCCGATACCCCGCCCGATGCAGGCGCAGCGCCAGCGCCTGCCCAATGCCGCTGGAGGCACCCGTGATAAAGGCCAGCGGCGCGTGGAGCTGCGCAGTTGCGGCGGTACTGGCTAGTTGGGAGCTGGCGGGATTCATGAACTGGGCTGCTCGCAGAGCGGTGAACGTGTCGTCAAGGCATGCGTTATCAGTTCTGCCCCGGCTGAATCACGGCCTTGGCGCGGCCTTGTACTTCCACGGTGCGGCTGCTGTTGGTATAGGTCATGCCGCTGCCGGTGATCACGTCGCCCGCGCGCGTGATTTTTACGGGGCGGTTGGTGCGAATGTGTTCTTGCTTGCCAGTGGATTGCAGGTAGTCACTCTCAAAAGTCACGGCGGGCGGCCGTTGCCCATTGGCGGCAGGGGCGGGTTGGTGCACCAGGTGCACTTGGTCGAACAGTTCAATGTCTTGGCTTTGGCGCTGGGCCACGGCGCGCTGGGCGCGGCCTTGGGTGCTGCCACCTTGCGCGTTGACCGATCGCATGGTGGCTTGCCGCACGTGGATGGTGTCCGGGCCGGGCAGGTGTTCGCCGTATTGGCCGGTCAGCTCGTCTTGCAGGCCGCCTTGGGCGTTGTAGCGGCGCAGTTGAAAGTCGTGCAGGTAGTAGTCGGGCACGTTGGCGGGCAGCTCTGGCTCGGGCGGGCGGATTTTGGGCATGCTGCGCATGAGCCAAAAGGTGCCCAGCGCCAGCAGCAGCGCCAGCAGCAGGGGGGCGTAGTCCACGGCGCGGCGCAGCAAAGCCTTGCCCAGCGGTTTGCGGGCGGTGGCGGGCTTGGCAGATGGGGGCGTGGGGCTTGCGTTCATGGCGGATCAGTTGGATGCGGGTGCGGCAGACGCTGGCAGGTAGCCACGCAACAAGTCGGCATAGTGGCCGCGGGCTTGCAGCAGCAGGTCGCACAGTTCGCGCACGGCGCCGTGGCCGCCTGCAGCTTGCGTGATGTGGTGGGCGCGGGCAAGTACTTCGGCATGGGCGTGCGGTGGGGCGGCAGCAAAAGCAGCGCGGCTCAGCACGGGCAGGTCGGGCCAGTCGTCACCCACGGCGGCAGCCTGGTGCCAGCCCAAGTTCAGTTTGGCCAGCAGTTGCTCGGCCGCAGGCAGTTTGTTTTCGGTGCCGAAGACGGCGTGCGCAATGCCCAGCCCTTGCAAGCGCGTGCGCAGCGGGGCCGAATCGCGCCCGGTGATGATGGCGGGCGTAATGCCCGCGCG
>JAUMXD010000010.1 GCA_030529305.1 Allobrachymonas sp. | reverse complement strand
TTGGTAAAGGTCACGGCCATGATGCCGCCCGGCGACACCCGCTGCTGCGCCAGCAGCCAGGCAATGCGCGTGGTCAACACCCGCGTTTTGCCCGAACCAGCGCCAGCCAGAATCAAGGCGTGCTCATCAGGCAACATCACCGCGCTGCGCTGCTCGTCATTCAAGCCGCGCAGCCAGTCATCAGCTTGCGCTGCACCGGCAAAAGAAGGAGAAAAAAAATCGTCAACTGACATGAAAGACTTAACACTCATGCATCCAAGGCTGCCCGTATGCCGCGCAAGAAGTCGGCCACCCGCTCCTGGCCCGCCTCGGGCGCGGCACTTTCTGGCACCTCTTCCATCAACTGCAGCAACTTGCTGCCAATGACCACGGCATCGGCATGCTGCGCCACAGCTTGCGCACTGGCCGCATCACGGATGCCAAAGCCTACGCTGACCGGTATGCCGATGTGTTGGCGAATGCGCGCCAGGGCTCGCGCCACGGCTTGCGGATCCGGTGCGCCTGAACCCGTTACGCCCTTGAGCGATACGTAATACACAAAGCCGCTGGCCAGCTGGGCCACTTGCTGCATGCGCGCCTCGGTTGAGGTGGGAGCCAGCAGAAAAATCTGATCCATGCCGTGAGCACGCAAACTGGCGGAGAATTCTGCGCTCTCTTCGGGCGGATAGTCCACGATGAGCACGCCATCCACGCCCGCTGTGGAAGCATCGCGCACAAAGGCTTGGGCGCTGCGCTGTCCATCGTAGCTTTCTACCGAGTTGGCATAGCCCATCAGCACCACGGGCGTTTGTGTGTCGTGCTGACGAAATTCGCGCACAGCAGCCAACACCGCTGCCATGTCGATGCCATTGGCAATGGCACGCTCGCCCGCAGCCTGAATGACCGGGCCGTCGGCCATGGGGTCGCCAAAGGGCACGCCCAGTTCAATCACGTCGGCCCCGGCGTCTACAGCCGCATGCATCAGGCCCACGGTGCTATTGGCCTGCGGAAAGCCCGCCATCAAATAAGGGATAAGGGCTTTGCGGCCCTCTTGCTGCAGGCGAGAAAAAGTGCTGGCGATACGGCTCATGGCAAATACGACATCAAGTATGGGGTTGGGGATGAAACAAAGGTGCGCAGAAGGCGAAGCATACGAGGCCTGCACTGCTTGTTTAAGTAGCCGCCACGGGCAACCACTTGGCACGAAAAATATTAGCCCAGCCAATGTTTGAAAAAAGAAAACCCGGCCTGCAGACCGGGTTTGCTGATTCGCTTAAGGGCTAAAGCCACACACCAGTTAAAGCAACCGACGCTGCGCTTTACTGAATCACCACGTCCACCCGGCGGGCGTTGGGGTCGCTGCCCTGGGTGTTGGGCATGGCTTCAGGCTTTTTCAGGGTGATACTGCTTTCAGCCACGCCTTCGGCCATCAAAGCATCGCGCACGGCAAAGGCGCGTTTCTTGGCCAGCTCGGCGTTCAGGGCCGCGCCGCCCGTGCTGTCATGAAAACCGCTGATCACCAGTATCTTGCCCGCCTGAGCTGCAGCAACGGCTTCAGCCAAGGCTTCTTTGGCACCTGGGGCCACGTCAGACTTGCCAACGGCAAAATAGAAACGCACCACGCCATCGACCACTTCCACGTGCGCATCGTCGGCCGACATGGCAGATGCCGCAGAGGCAGGAGCCGAAACCACAGCAGAAGCAGCCATCGCTACCGGCGCAGCCTTGCTTTCCAGCGCAGAAGCTACCTGCTCCGCCACGGCTGTGGCAGACACTGCAGCCGAAGCCGTTGGTGCAGCTTGCATGGCAGCCTTTTTGCGCACCATGCCCACCCCGGTGAACAAGGTGGTGGCAACGGCGATGATGACCGCTGTAGCTACTGGAAGGGCTACGCCCATGCCATCGCGTTCGCGGTCATTGTCCTCATTCGACATATCAAATCCCCCCAGATTTTTGTTGAAACAGTGTTTGGTAGCCGAGCGCTGCATGTCTGTGCAACAAGGCACCTCCTCCAACGCCAGCCAAATGGGCATATTGTAAAAGATGCATGCAGTTGTTTGCCGCCCCTAAACAGCATTTTTCGCTGTTCAAGCCATTGGTCAGGCTCTGACAAATGACTTACTTTTTCAGCAAACCGATTGCTTCAGCCGTATCGCGCAGGCTGTGGGCAAAACGGGCGTAGCCTTGGGCATTGGCATGCACGGCGTCTGATCGCAAATCGGCATCGGCCAGTACCTCGCTCCAACCGCCACGCTGCAAGGGCAGCTTCAATTCGTCGGCCAGATCGGCATACAGGGGGTGATCGCTCAACTGCCCCAAAGCCGCCGTGATACTGGGCTGGGGCACGGCCACCAACAGCACCTGCGCACCGCTTTTTTGCGCGTGCTGGCAAATGTTTTTGATGTGGGCACGCGTTTCATCTTCGGGCAGCTTGCGCAAAAAATCGTTGCCGCCAATGCTCACAATCACCAGCCGGGGTTGATGCTGCACCAGCAAATCAGGCAGGCGTTGCAAGGCCTGAGCCGATGTATCGCCTGGCACACCAGCATTGATGACCTGCCACCCCGTCAAGCCCGCCAGAACCGTGGGGTAAGCCGCATCGGGCGCAGCACCCGTACCGTAGGTGAGCGAATCACCCAGCGCCAGCACCGTGCTGCCTGCAGGCACGGGCTGAGCCTTGCGCCCCATTTTGGAACAAGCGCCCAAAGCCAACAAGCAACCCAGACACAGGGCTACGGCCCATAGCCTGAAGCGCTTGGCTTGATGCCGCCACGCGCAGGCTTGCAGGTACACAGCTTTCATGACGTTGCTCGGCCTGCCGGAGATGCCTGCGCACCCTTGACCACATGCCCGCGCATGGAGGGGCGGTCGTAAAAGTCCACCCCGTCCAGATCGGCCACGGTGCCAATGTCTTTATCGCCCCGACCAGACAGGCACACGAGAATGCTCTGATCGGGCCGCATGGTGGGCGCGAGTTTGAGGGCATAAGCAAAGGCATGGCTGGATTCCAGCGCGGGGATGATGCCCTCGGTGCGGCACAGGTGATGGAAGGCGGCCAGCGCCTCGGCATCGGTAATGCCCACGTATTCGGCGCGGCCCGTGTCTTTGAGCCAAGCGTGCTCGGGGCCCACGCCGGGGTAATCCAGCCCGGCGCTGATGCTGTGCGTTTCGGTGATCTGGCCCTGGGCGTTTTGCAGCACGTAGGTGCGGTTGCCGTGCAGCACGCCCGGCCTGCCCTTTTGCAGGCTGGCAGCGTGCTTGTCGCTTTCCAGCCCCTGGCCTGCTGCTTCTACGCCGATCAGGCGCACGTTTTCGTGCGGGATGTAAGGGTAAAAAATGCCCATCGCATTGCTGCCGCCGCCCACGCAGGCGATTACGGCATCCGGTTGCTGGGCCGCCATGTTTTGCGCGGCCAGCAGCTCGGGCATTTGCTGCAAACATTCCTGCCCGATCACGCTTTGAAAATCACGCACCATCATCGGGTAAGGGTGCGGCCCGGCCACGGTGCCGATGATGTAGAAGGTGTTGTCCACATTGGTGACCCAATCACGCATGGCCTCGTTCAGCGCGTCTTTGAGGGTTTTGCTGCCACTTTCCACAGGCACCACGGTCGCGCCCAGCAGCTTCATGCGATAGACGTTGGGGGACTGGCGCTTGACGTCTTCCGCGCCCATGTAGATCACGCACTCCAGCCCGTAGCGCGCGCAGATGGTGGCCGTGGCCACGCCGTGCTGGCCCGCGCCGGTTTCGGCAATGATGCGCGGCTTGCCCATGCGCCGCGCCAGCATGGCCTGGCCGATCACATTGTTGATCTTGTGCGCGCCGGTGTGGTTCAGGTCTTCGCGCTTCAGGTAAATCTGCGCGCCACCCAGCTCGCGGCTGGTGCGCGCGGCGTGATACACGGGCGAGGGGCGGCCCACATAATGCGCCAGCTCGCGCTTGAACTCGGCGATGAAATCGGCATCGTGCTGGTAGCGGGCGTAGGCGGCCTTGAGCTCTTCAATCGCCAGCGTCAGCGTTTCGGAAATGAAGGCGCCGCCATAGGGGCCGAAGTGGCCCTGGGCATCGGGTTGGGTGTAGCTTGGCATAGGGGTTCTTTCTCAATGCGCTTGCACAGTGCGCCAGAAACAATCGCCCACTCGCTTGCGGATACGAGCGAAGCAAACAGGCCAAGACTTGAGCCGCACTGCTCGCTCCGTCGCCCGTCAAGTCAATAGCGGCCAATCAACAGCGAACAGCGCAGGCTGCTGCATGGCAGCGCTGTGCAAAAAGGAATCGAATCAAAAAGGGGAGAAATCAGTTGCGGTCGGATGAAACCGGCGCAGCAGACGCAGCGATTGCAGCATCTGCCGCGCGCACCGCGGCAACGAAGGCGCGAATCTTGGCGGCGTCTTTGATGCCTTTGCTCTGCTCAACGCCCGAGCAGACATCAACGGCCAAAGAACGCCCCCGCCCGCACAGGCAAGCGATGCCATCGCCCACGTTTGCAGGCGTCAACCCACCACTCAAGACGAGGTGAGCGTCGACGTTTGTTGAAAGCTGTGACCAATCGAATACCTTGCCGCCCCCGCCATAGCCTGCAACTTGCGCATCCAGCAAAATGGCCTGGGCACGAGAATAAGAATCGCAAAATTGTAGCAAGTCAAATGCGGGCACCCCTGCTTGCGCCGCCAGCGGAATGTGCGCCGCCCGCCAAAACGCCCGTGCGCCCTGCCCCGTGGCTTGCAAGCAGCGCTGCGGCGTTTCGTCACCATGAAATTGCCACACCGCATGCGGCAGCGCATCGCGCGCTTCGGCCAGCAAATCATCCGTGGCATTCACAAACAGCAGCACAGGCGTTACGCCTGGCGGCAAGCGCCGCGCCAACTGGGCCGCCTGCGCCACCGTTACCGCACGCGGGCTGGGGGCGTACAGCACAAAGCCCAAGGCATCCACGCCCGCTTCCACCGCCGCATCCACATCTTGCGCACGCGTCATGCCGCACATCTTGATGCGGGTGCGGCTGCAAGCTTGGGCCGAAAAGTTGAAAGCGTGGTGGGATGCGTGATCGGGCAACATGGCCGCGATTGTCGCACCGCCGCCAGGCCAAGCCGCACGGGGCCTGCGCCCTTACCCAAAAACCCGTGGGCCATAATGCCATGCAGCAAACCGCTGGCAAAAAACGCGCTGCTGCGGCCCCTGCAACGGCAAGCGGTCACTGTACAAAAACCTTGTGCATAAGGACGCATTGAAGATGTCGCAAACACCCCCTGTGATCGATTGGCATAGCAGCGACACCACCACCGTGCTGAGCACACAGCAAAGCGACGCAGCCCTTGGTTTAAGCAGCCAAGAAGCCAGCCAGCGCCTGCAAGCCTGCGGCCCCAATACTTTGGCCGCGCGCGAAACACGATCCACATTCGAGCTGCTGCTGGATCAGTTCAAAGACTTCATGATCCTGATCCTGCTGGCCGCAGCCCTGATTTCCGGCCTGCTGGGCGAGATGACGGATACCCTGGTCATCCTCACCATCGTTGCACTCAACGCTGCCATCGGCTTTACGCAAGCGCGCCGGGCCGACCAGGCCATTGCCGCCTTGCGCCAATTGGCCGCATCGCGCACGCAAGTGCTGCGCGACGGGCAGCCCCAAACCATTGCCGCCAGCGAACTGGTGCCTGGCGACATCGTGCTGCTGGAAGCCGGCAACCAGGTACCCGCCGACTTGCGCCTGCTGGAAGCCGCGCAGCTCAAGGTGGATGAATCGGCCCTCACTGGCGAATCGGTCACGGTTGAAAAAAACACCGCCACGCTGGCCAGCGGCCCCTTGGCCCTGGGCGATCGCATCAATATGGTCTTCAAGGGCACCACCATCACCAACGGCCGCGCGCGCGGCATTGCCGTTGCCACCGGCATGCAAACCGAGCTGGGCAAGGTGGCCAACCTCATGAACGATGCGCTGGAGCGCAGCACACCCCTGCAGCAACGCCTGGCCCGCTTCAGCCGCCAGCTTTCTGCGGTGGTGCTGGTGGTTTGCGCGGGCCTGTTGGGCATGGGTTTGCTGCGCGGCGAAGGGCTGCTGCACATGCTGCTCACGGCCATCAGCCTGGCCGTTGCCGCCATACCCGAGGCGCTGCCCGCCGTTGTGACCGTGCTGCTGGCGCTGGGCGCACGCCGCATGGCCGATTTCAAGGCGCTGATTCGCCGCCTGCCCGCGGTAGAAACGCTGGGTTCGGTCAGCACCATCTGTTCGGACAAAACCGGCACCCTCACGCAAAACCGCATGCATGCCGAGCTGGTCTGGGCCTGCGGCCAAGCTTGGCCCATTCAAGACATACACGCCCACAACAGCGCCCCCACGCCCAACCACATGCAGCTGCTGCGTGCCGCCGCCCTGTGCAACGACGCCACATCCAGCAACGTCAGCGATGACGAGGAAAAAATCATCTGGCAAGGCGACCCCACCGAAACCGCCTTGGCCGCCGTGGCTGCGCGTGCCGATTTGGTCAAGCCCGCACTTGAGGAAGACACCCCGCGCATTGACGAGCTGCCCTTCGATTCCGAGCGCAAGCGCATGAGCACCTTTCACCGCAGCGGCAGCCAGTTCGAAGCCCTGACCAAAGGCGCCCCCGAAAGCGTGCTGCCGTGCTGCAGCCACAGCTGGTCAATCAACGGCCCGCAAGCGCTGGATAAGCAAGCCGTGCTGGACGAGGCCAACCGCCTGGCCGCACAGGGCATGCGGGTGCTGGCCTTTGCCAGCCGCCTGTGGCCGCAATTGCCACACACGGGGTCAAACAACACGGCTGCCCCGGCGTTGGCCAACACAGAAACCGATGCCCCCGCCGCTGCAGTTGATGCCATTGAAACCGAACTCGGCTTCATCGGCCTGATCGGCCTGATCGACCCGCCGCGCGCCGAAGCCGCGGTTTCCGTGCGCGAATGCATCAGCGCGGGCATACGCACCGTCATGATCACGGGCGACCACCCCGCCACGGCGCTGGCCATTGCGCAGCGCCTGGGCATAGCCCAACACGCCAACGAAACCGTGCTCACCGGTGCCATGCTCGCCGACATGAGCGAAGCCGAACTCCAGGCCCGCGTGCTGGACGTGCACGTTTACGCCCGTGTGGACCCCGCACAAAAAATCCGCATCGTGCAAGCCCTGCAATCGCACGGCCAATTCGTTGCCATGACGGGCGATGGCGTGAACGACGCCCCTGCCCTCAAGCAAGCCGACATTGGCGTGGCCATGGGCCGCGGCGGCACCGATGTGGCGCGCGAAGCCTCAAGCCTGGTGCTGCTGGACGACAACTTTGCCACCATCGTTGCCGCTGTGCGCGAAGGCCGCCGCATCTACGACAACATCCGCAAATTCGTGCGCTACGCCATGACTGGCAACTCCGCCGAGGTCATGACGCTGGCCATTGCCCCGCTGCTGGGCCTGCCCATGCCCCTGCTGCCCATTCACATCTTGTGGGTCAACCTCGTCACCGACGGCCTGCCCGGTCTGGCGCTGGCGGCCGAACCAGCCGAGCGCGGCATCATGCAGCGCCCCCCGCGCCACCCCAAAGAAAGCCTGTTTGCCCACGGCATGGGCTGGCACATCATCTGGGTTGGCCTGCTGCTGACCGCTTGCTGCCTGGGCCTGCAGTACTGGGCCATCCACCACGGCAACGGCAGCAACCACGCCCACTGGCAAACCATGGTGTTTACCACTTTGACGCTTGGGCAAATGGCGCACGTCATGGCCATCCGGTCGGAAACCGAATCGCTGCTCACGCAAGGGCTGCGCAGCAACACACCGCTGCTGGGCGCAGTGGCGTTGACCTTTGCCCTGCAAATGGCCACCATCTACGCGCCGTTTTTGCACCCGATTTTCAAAACGCAAGCGCTCAGCCTGAGCGAACTGGCGCTTTGCCTGGGGCTGGCCACAGTGGTGTGGGTGGCGGTAGAAATCGAAAAGGCCTGGTTCAGACGCAAGCGCAGAGAATGACATCAATGGCAGGCATGGCATTGCTCATGCGCCACCGTCTCAATGCCCCAAATCAGCCTTATTTATCTATTTATCCCCACCTTTCGCGGGAATTCTGTTGACAACACATGCCAACAAAACCATCACAAATGAAGCGGCAATACATCGCTCTCAAATTCATGTATTGAGCGTGAAAGGAGTCGAGCGTGACTCGAGGTTGCCGCTCAAGAATCTCTCCATCAACACCAGCCATTTTTGCGCAGCATCAAAAGGCATTGGAATACAGACAACTGAAAAAACAATATCGTCCAAATACAAGAACAGGCCTGTTTTTTCATTACTCTCCAGGCAAGACTTCAAATCATCAATCCCTGCACTCAATGGAGCCTTTCCTCCATACACCTTCACTTCTTCATGCCCCTCTTGAACAGCCTTGACATTCCTGACAGATTCGATGGAAAAGTTTTTGAAATGAATTTTTTCATCGGACTCATAAATGGCCAGGCAAATTTTTGACCTTCTGACACTCAAGGCAATGCCGTTTTCAGAGACATGAAAATAATCCACATCAACAAGCTTGGAAAACAGTCCTTCCTTCATCATCCGCCCTGCTTTCAAACCGTTCGAGATGGCTGACAAAACCCGGATCACAGGAAGAAAAAGCAATAAAACCAGGGCGCAATACAAACCAGTCAAAAGCTCATTTGCCCCCACCGCCACGGCAATCGAAACGAAGCCTGCAACCAAAATACAAACACCCCATCCAAAAGGAAACCTTGCAAAAAACAAGGAAAACAAATCTTTAACAGGCAAATTGTTTTTCCTGGAAAATACATACAAAACACAAAACCAAACAATAAAAGCAAACAACAAAAACACGAAAAATGAAACAAGATTCATGCGCCTTCCTTCTATCATTATCTTCAGACAGGCTTTGTTATCTATATGATGTTTATCATTGAATAAAAGCCAACGATAGACATCATAAAGACAATGATACAAGGTTTACATGGCGCTGCTGCAAGACCATGCTTGAGCGCATGGAAAAAATGCGTGGATCACACCCAGCCAGAGCCGTGTTTGCCCGCAATGTTCGGCGCATTCGCCGTTTGCGCGAGGTGTCGCAAGAGTCACTGGCCGCTGATGCTGGCCTGAGCCGCACCTATATCGGCGAGGTGGAGCGGGAGGAGCGTGCCGTTTCGATTGACATCATGGGGCAGATCGCCGATGCCTTGGGCGTGCCTCTCAGAGACTTGCTGGACCCCGGCCTGTCAATCAACATCGAAATGGCACAGAAATAAGAAACAAGCCAAAAGTTGCGACCACATGAATAGCATTACCCTTGCCTTGCTGCTTGAGTCGGTTGGCACATGCAGCCCTTTTGGCCCTTGAAAGGTCTTTCGCCAAAAATCGCAAACAATGAAAGGGCCAGCAGGCCCCCTTGTCTTTTCAAGCCCACACGGCCTGCAAGTGCAAGCCGCCCCTCACCCCTGCTTCACGCAATCAGCAAAGTAGCTGACCTGGCCTTTGTCATCCACCTCTTCCACCAGGCCGTGGATGTCGGTCTCGAAGCCTGGGCATTCTTGCGAGAAGGCGCGCGAGAACTTGAGGTAATCCACGATCTTTTTGTTGAACACTTCGCCCGGTATCAACAGCGGAATGCCCGGCGGGTAGGGCGTGACGAGGCTGGTGGTGATGCGGCCTTCGAGCTGGTCAATCGGCACGCGCTCGGTCTGGCGCTGGGCGATGGCCGCATAAGCATCGGCCGGGCGCATGGCGGGGGTGAGGTCGCTCAGATACATGTCGGTGGTGAGCCGCGCAATGTCGTGGCGCGCATACATCTGGTGCACCATCTGGCACATGTCTTTCAAGCCCATGCGCTGATAGCGTGCGCCACCGGTTCGGCTGGCCATTTGGGCACAGAACTTGGGCATGACGCGCCACATGGGCTGGTTCTTGTCGTGGTCGTCCTTGAACTGCTGCAGCGCGGTCACGAGCGTGTTCCAGCGGCCTTTGGTGATGCCGATGGTGAACATGATGAAAAAGCTGTAGAGCCCGGTTTTTTCCACCACCACGCCGTGCTCGGCCAGGTATTTGGTGACGATGCTGGCGGGGATGCCGGTTTTCTCGAAGCGCCCGCTCATGTTCAGGCCCGGCGTGACGATGGTGCACTTGATCGGGTCGAGCATGTTGAAGCCCGCAGCCAGGTTGCCAAAGCCGTGCCAGTTGGCGCTGCGCGTGGCGCCGACTTTCAGGATCCAGTCTTGCGCGCGGCCAATACCTTCTTCCACCAGCTTGTTGGGGCCCCACACCTGGAACCACCATTCGTCTTTGCCGAAGTCGTCGTCCACCTTGCGCATGGCGCGGCGAAAGTCGAGTGACTCTTGCAGGCTTTCTTCCACCAACGCAGTGCCCGCGGGCGGCTCCATCATGGCGGCGGCCACGTCGCAACTGGCGATGATGCTGTATTGCGGGCTGGTGCTGGTGTGCATCAAATACGCTTCGTTGAACAGGTGGCGATCGAGCCGCGTTTTTTGCGAATCCTGCACCAGCACGTGGCTGGCCTGGCTGATGCCTGCCAGCAGCTTGTGCACCGATTGGGTGGAGTACACCACCGAGTGCTTGGGCCGCGCACGCTTTTTGCCCATGGCGTGATAGGTGCCGTAGAAGGGATGGAAAGCCGCATGCGGCAGCCAGGCTTCATCGAAATGCAGGTTATCGACGTAACCATCGAGTGTTTTCTTGATGACTTCGGTGTTGTAGAGCACACCGTCGTAAGTGGATTGCGTGAGGCTCAAGATGCGCGGCTTGACGGCCTTGGCATCCACCCCCTTGAGCAGCGGGTTGCGCGCGATCTTGGCGCGAATGCGCGCGGGCTCGAACTCGCTTTTGGGAATGGGGCCGATGATGCCGTAATGGTTGCGCGTGGGGCGCAAAAACACGGGGATGGCCCCGGTCATGATGATGCTGTGCAGAATCGATTTGTGGCAATTGCGATCGACCACCACCACATCGCCCGGCGCCACATTGTGGTGCCACACGATTTTGTTGGAGGTAGAGGTGCCATTGGTGACGAAGAAGCAATGATCGGCATTGAAGATGCGCGCGGCGTTGCGCTCGCTCTCGCCAATGGCGCCGTTGTGGTCGAGCAGCTGGCCCAGCTCTTCCACCGCATTGCACACGTCGGCGCGCAGCATGTTCTCGCCATAAAACTGGTGGTACATCTGGCCGATGGGGCTTTTCAGGAAGGCCACGCCGCCCGAATGACCCGGGCAGTGCCAGGAGTAGGAGCCGTCTTCGGCATAGTCCAGCAGGGCCTTGAAGAAAGGCGGCTGAATGCCTTCGAGGTAGTTGCGGGCTTCGCGCACGATGTGCTTGGCCACAAACTCGGGCGTGTCCTCGAACATGTGGATGAAGCCGTGCAGCTCGCGCAGGATGTCGTTGGGCAAGTGCTGGCTGGTTTTGGTTTCGCCGTGCAGGTAGATGGGCACGTCCTCGTTCTTGCGGCGCACTTCCCTGATGAAGTTGCGCAGGCTCAGAATGGCGGCAGGGTCGGGTTCGGGGCCATCGCTCACGAACTCTTCATCGTCAATCGACAAAATGAAGGCGCTGGCGCGGCTTTGCTGCTGGGCGAACTGGCTCAGGTCGCCATAGCTGGTCACGCCCACCACCTCGAAACCCTCTTGCTCGATGGCCTCGGCCAGCGCGCGAATGCCCAGGCCCGAGGTGTTGTCGGAGCGGTAGTCTTCATCGATGATGACGATGGGAAAACGGAATTTCATGCCAGCAAGCTCCCAAAAATCGGCGTTGCCCTTCTACCCTCTGTTCATCAATCCGGCAGAAAGAGAAAACGGCACATCATAGTGAAAAACACCGCGTTGAACTGGGGGAGCCTGGCGTTGCCGCAGACGACTGCCCCATGCCCATCGCCCGGCTCATGCAGGCATCAGGCACACAATCTCAAGCGGATGCATAAGCAAAAAAGCTTGCACGCCGCTTCGCTCAATTCCACGGTGGCGCAAACAGCCCGCCAAGCGGCAACACGCTGCTCACGGCCGCATCCACACTCCAGAAAAACTGCCACCGTTCGTTGTATGGCGGATGCGCCGCGCATTGCAGGGCGGCGCGCGGGCGATCTTTGGCGCGGGCCAGCAGCAATTGCACGCCCCGTTTGCGCATCCACTGCTGCAGCTCGCACAAGGCTTCCACCGAGGTGGTATCGAGGTCATCGCAGTGCTCCATGCTCAAGACCACGGCCCGCAAATCCTGCTCAACGGCGCGGTGCCGCACTTGCTGGAAGATGGCCTCGGCATTGGCGAAGAACACCGGCTCTTCCGGACGCAGGATGAGCACGCCCGGCTGCTTGTGCACCTCGGGGTGGTGCGCGCGATCGAGAAATTCGCGCGTGCCGGGCAAGCGCCCCAGCTCGCTCAGGCCCGGGTGGGCAAAGCGCCACAGCACCAGGAGCACCGACAGCCCCACGCTGAGCAGCATGCCCATCATCACGCCGGTAAGCAGCACCCCGGCCACGGTCACCAGCGCCAGCCACGAATCGTTTTTGAGTTTGAGCGTATCGAGCAAGCGCCGGGGGCTCAAATGGCTGGCCAAAATGCCTGCGGCAATGGCGGCCATCACGGGCAGGGGCAGCATCTCCAGCCAATCGCGCACAAGCAACAGCATCAGCGCCATCAGCACGGCCGCAAGCGCCCCCACCAGCTTGGTGTTGCCGCCGGCCGATTCATTGGCCGTCGAAGCCGAATAGCCCGCGCCCACCGGCAGCCCCTGGAAAATGCCGCTCATCACATTGGCCAGGCCCAGCGCCAGCATCTCGCGGCGCACACTCGCCGATTCGGCGCGTTGCAAAGAAATGGATCGCACCGTGCCCCACGATTCGGCAAACAGCACCATGAACAGCGCCGGCGCCATGTGCGCGGCCAGCGCCCAATCGGCCCAGTCCATGCTGGGCCATTGCCAACGCCAGGGCGCCAGGCCGATGGAACCGATCGAGGCCACGCCCATGTGTTGCAAGGGCAGCGCCACGGCTGTCAGCACGCCTGCCCCGAAAATCAGCAAGGGCGGGTGCACCCAGGCATGGCGGCGGCGCAGCACACGCAGCAGCAGCCACAGCGCCCACGTGCCCATGCCCAACAGCAGGCTGGGCCCATGCGTTTGCGGCAGGGCCTTGAGCAAACGCCACAGCAGTTGCGGAAAGTTGCTGGCCTGCACGCTCAGCCCCGCCACGGCGGGCAATTGGCGCACCACGATGTTCAGCGCCAGGGCATAGGCAAAGCCGCGCAGCACCGGGCGCGCGATCAGCGTGGCCAGAAAATCGGCCCGAAAAATGGCCGCCAGCACGAACAGGATGCCAGTGAGGCATACCAGCGCATACCCGCCCGCCAGGCCATTGGCCGCCACCACCGAGGCAAAAATCGCCGCGGCCGAAGACGTGGCCGACACGATGGCATAGCGGCTGCTGCCCCACAGGGCGTAAACGCCCAGGCCGACCAAGGCGGCCACCACCGCATGCGCCGTCGGCACCCCGGCAATGGCCGCATAGGCCACGGCCTGCGGCAGCAGCATGCTGGCCACCACCAAGGCGGCGACCACAGGCGTGAGCGCATGCTGGGCATGATGGGGGCGGCTGTGTTGGGGCGACATGCAAACAGGAAAAGACGAGGAAAGTGAGTCTTTGTAACATGCACTCCCCGAGCATGCAAGCCGTGCAGCCGAGGCTGCGCCTGCTGCTTATTGCGCAAGCGGGGCAGATGGTGGACGGATCAATACGGGCGAGGACTGGCGGGATGCGTCACGCGATGTATCCGCAGCATCCGTAGCAACTGGCATCTCGGGCCAATCCAGCAGCTTGCAATCGGCCGGCACCTGGGCGCTGGCGGCTTGCACGGCTTGCAGCTGCATAAGGCCGTCGTAATCCACGGCAAAACCGTCGGTGGCGCGCCCGGCGTCGCTCACCAGCACTTCCACGTAGATGGGCTGGTAGGCCTCATTGGCGGCATCGGCTTTGCGGATGGCCAAGTCTTGCAGCGGAGCGAGCAGCTTTTCGTCGCCTTCGAGCCAATAGGTTTTGTTGCTGTTGCAGGGCGAGAGCGTTTCCACCTCGCTGCCCCAGGTGTAGATGCCGCGCAGCGGCATGGCCGCGGCTTGCGAAGCGCCCGCAGCAGGTGCAGAGGCAGGCGCTTCAGGCGCAGAAGCCGTTTGGGCTGCAGCCGCAGAAACGGCTAAAGATGCAGCGGGCTGCGCACCCCCCGATCCGCCAGCGGGCTGGCAGCCCAACAAGCTCCCTGCCCCCAGCGCACCGGCCAAGACCCAAACCGCAGCCCGGCCGCAAGCCCAAGCCCCTGTGGGCCTGGCCCTGTTGCTGGGCGCGCTTCGCTGGTTTTGTTGAGTTTGCATGATGTCCCCCCCATTGATTCCTTTACTTGTCCCTTTGCTTGTCCCTTCACTGACCCCTTTGCTTTTTGCTGCTCGTCGTTTGCATACTTGTTTGGCTAAGCGATTGGCTTGTTGCCGATCTTGTTCTTTCTCCTGTTCTTTGGCTCAGCCCTGTCCGGCCAATTGCGTTTGTTCTCGTTCCAAGGCCTCCAGCTCGCTGGAGGCTTGCAGCCAACGCTCCTCGGCCTCATCCAGCTGATGCTGCACGGCCTTGAGCTGTTTGCCCGCAGCCGCGATTTCATCGGCGGGCATGGGCTGGCACAGGCGCTCTTCGAGTTTGGTTTTTTCGGCGCCCAGGGCGGCCATGTCGGCCTCGGCCTGCTCCAGCTGTTTTTGCCAGGGGCGGCGTTGCTGCAAATACTGCTGGCGCTGCGCCTGCTGCTGCTTGCGCAAGGCCCCGCCCGATAACGGCTTGGCGGCTTGCGCTGCTGCAGCCGATGCGGCCGCGGCCGTACCGGCCGACCCGGCGGCGCTTTCACGGCGTTGTTGGGCCAAATCCAGCAGATAGCGTTGGTAGTCGTCCAAATCGCCTTCGAAAGACTGCACCGTGCCCTGCCCCACCAGCCAGAACTCTTCGCACACGGCGCGCAGCAAGGCCCGATCGTGGCTCACCAGCATGAGCGTGCCTTCAAAGCCATTGAGGGCGAGCGACAGCGCCTCGCGCGTCATCAGATCCAGGTGGTTGGTGGGCTCGTCCAGCAGCAGCAGATTGGGTTGCTGCCACACCAGCATGGCCAGGGCCAGACGGGCTTTTTCGCCGCCGCTCATGCTGCCCACGGCCTGGTGCACCATGTCGCCCGTGAACAAAAAGCTGCCCAGAAAATTGCGCAAATCCTGCTCGCGCCCGCGCTCTGCGGCAATCTCTGGATACTGCTTGGCCAAGTGCTGCATGTGTTGCAAGGGGTGCTCGTCGGGGCGGAGGATGTCCAGCTCCTGCTGGGCAAAGTAGCCGATGCGCAAACCCTTGCCCTGCGTGATGCGCCCAGCCAGCAGCGGCAAATCGCCCGCAATGGTTTTGACCAAAGTCGATTTGCCCTGCCCGTTGGCCCCCAGCACGCCAATGCGCTGCCCGGCCTGCACCGAGCGGTTCACATTGCGCAAGATCACGGTATCGGCCGCGGCGATGGGCGGCAGGCATTCACCGGCTTGCGAAAGCTGATCGCGCATCGCGGCGCTGGTACCAAATTCGGGCAGATCAGTTGCCACCCCAGCCGCTGTGGATGACGCCTGATCGCCTGAGCCAGGCTGTTGCCCCACACCGGGCTGGGCGCGGTAACCAAAGCTCGCATCCTTGATCACGAGCATGGGGTTGGGCAGCTGCGGCGGCTCGTCAAATTCAAAGGTGAAGTCGGCACTGGTGAGCACGGGCGCAAGCTTTTCCATGCGCTCCAGCGCCTTCACGCGGCTTTGCGCCTGCTTGGCCTTGGTGGCCTTGGCCTTGAAGCGATCGATGAACTTTTGCAGGTGGGCGATCTTTTCCTGCTGGCGCGCATAGGCCGCTTGCTGCAACACGATCTGCTGGGCGCGCTGCTCTTCAAACGCGCTGTAGTTGCCGCCGTAGCGCGTGAGCTGGGCATGCTCAATGTGGATGGTGACTTGCGTGATGGCGTCAAGAAATTCCCGGTCGTGGCTGATCACCAGCAAAGTGCCAGGGTAGCGCTTGAGCCAGCCTTCAAGCCACACCAGGGCATCCAAATCCAGGTGGTTGGTGGGTTCGTCCAGCAACAGCAAATCGCTGGGGCACATCAGGGCGCGTGCCAATTGCAAGCGCATGCGCCAGCCGCCCGAAAAGCTGTTCACGGGCCGGTTCAACTCATTTGGCTGAAAGCCCAGCCCCAGAATCAGCATCTGCGCGCGCGCGGCCGCATCGTGCGCGCCAGCGTCTTGCAGCAAAGCGTGGGCGTGCGCAATCGCCATGCCGTCGCCGCTGGTCTCAGCCACACGCAGTTCGGCCTGCGCCTGCTGCAATCGGGTATCGCCCCCCAGCACAAAGTCGGTGGCGCTTTCAGCCGTTTCGGGCATGTTCTGCTCCACCTGCGCCAGGCGCCAGGTGCTGGGCACGGCAATCTCGCCACCATCTTCGTGCAGCGTGCCATTGAGCAAGCCGAACAGACTGGATTTACCCGCGCCATTGCGCCCCACCAGCGCCACTTTTTCGCCGGGGTTGATGCTGACCGAAGCACGATCGAGCAGCACCTTGGTGCCGCGTTGCAGCGTGACGTGGCTGAAAACGATCATGCTGCCGGCCCCTTGGTGGGCTCCAGCGTCGGCCCCATGGCCTGATCCAGCAAAGCCTCGCGCGTGAGCAGCAACACCTGGTCGCTGCCCGCGCTGGTATCCAGCCAAATCGGATTCAGATCAGGAAAAGCCGCTTCGAAATGATTGCGCTCGTGCCCGATTTCCAGCACCAGCACGCCGCCTTCGTTCAAATGCGCGGCGGCCTGCGCCAGCAGCGGGCGCACAAAGTCCATGCCGTCTGCGCCGCCGGCCAGGGCCAAGGCAGGCTCGGCGCGGTATTCGGCGGGCAGATCGGCCATGCTGGCCGCGTTGACGTAGGGCGGATTGCACACGATCAGGTCGTAGGGGCCGGTGCAGGCGGCCAGGCCATCGCTTTGAAGCAGGCGGATGCGGCTTTGCAAGCCGTGCTTTTCCACATTGATGCGGGCCACAGCCAGTGCATCGGGCGAGATGTCGGCAGCGTCCACCTGCACATCGGGCCAGGCCAGGGCCGCCAGCACGGCCAGGCTGCCATTGCCTGTGCACAGGTCGAGCACGCGCTGCGTATCGGCCGACAAGAACACGTCGATGCTGCCGCTGGCTATCAATTCGGCAATCAGGCTGCGCGGGATGATGACGCGCTCGTCCACATAAAACGGCACGCCCTGCAGCCACGCCTCGCGGGCGATGTAGGCAAAGGGCTTGCGCTGGGCAATGCGTTGCTGCACGCCCTGCTCGACCTTGGCCGCGTCTGCTGCGCAGATGGGCGGGTGCGCGGCTTCGTCTTCGATGTCTGTGTCCAGCGGCAAGCCCAGCGCCCACAGGGTGATCCAGGCGGCTTCGTCCCAAGCGTTATCGGTGCCGTGGCCAAAAGCCACGCCTGCATCAAGCAGTTGCTGTTCGGCGCTGCGAACCAGGTCCATCAATTTCATCGAAGCGAATTTCCAACAATCGTTCAAGCATCAAACAATCAGTAGCCAGGCTGGCATCAAGCCGCCAACAACTCCAGCACGCGCCGGTAGATGGCGGGCAGCGGCTGCAAGTCAGCCAGTGCGATGTGCTCGTCCACCTTGTGGATGCTGGCATTGGGCGGGCCCAGTTCGATCACCTGCGGGCAAATCTGAGCGATGAAGCGGCCATCACTCGTGCCGCCGCTGGTGGAAAGCTCGGTTTGCAGGCCCGTAACTTCGGCAATGGCCTGGCGCGCGGCATCCACCAAAGCGCCCGGCTCGGTCAAGAATGGCAGGCCGCTCAAAGTCCATTGCAGGTCGTAATCCAGCCCGTGGCGCTGCAGCACGGCTTCGAGCTGTTGCTGCAAACTTTCGGGCGTTGAAGCGGTAGAAAAACGGAAGTTGAAATCAACCGTGACCGTGCCCGGTATGACGTTGCTTGCGCCCGTGCCGCCGTGGATGTTGCTGACCTGCCAGCTCGTGGGCGGAAAGTGCGCATTGCCCGCATCCCACTGCGTGGCGGCCAGCTCGACCAGCGCAGGGGCCAGCAGGTGGATGGGGTTTTTGGCCAGATGCGGGTAGGCGATGTGGCCCTGCACGCCCTTGACGGTGAGTTTGCCGCTCAGGCTGCCGCGGCGGCCGTTCTTGATCATGTCGCCCGTGCGTTGCACGGACGTGGGTTCGCCCACCACGCAGTGATCCAGCCGCACGCCGCGCTCGCGCAGCGCCTGGCATACGGCCACGGTGCCGTCGTTGGCCGGGCCTTCTTCGTCGCTGGTGATCAAAAAGCCGATGTTCAGCGGCGTGTGCGGGTGGGCCGCCACATAGCTTTGCGCAGCCACGATCATGGCCGCCAGCGGGCCTTTCATGTCGCTGGCGCCGCGGCCATACAGCACGCCATCGCGCACCGTGGGCTCGAACGGGGGCGAGGCCCATTGCTCGGCCGGGCCGGGCGGCACCACGTCCACATGGCCAGCAAACACCACAGTAGGCCCCTGCTCGCCCCGGCTGCCGGGGCGCAAGGCCCAGAGGTTGCGCACGAAAAAGCCCGCCGGCCCCCGATCAATGCGCTCGCAAACAAAGCCGTGCGGCGCCAGCTTGGCAGTGATCAAGTCCAAGGATCCGCCATCTGCGGGCGTGACGGATTCGCAAGCGATCAATTGCCGGGCCAGTTGCAGGGCGGCATCCGGCAAAGTGGAAAGGTCAGACAGATGGGATGGAACGGAAGAAACCGGCATAAATGGAAAAAGGCGATTCGGTATGAATTCAGTGCATCGGTGCCAATGCATCAGTATCAGTGAATGCACCGTGCGAAAGAAAAAAGCGATGCATCCAGTCGATCGCATCAAAAAACGAGATGGAATGAGGCTTTACAAACAACCGCCCCGCCTGGCAACAAAGATAGGGCTTGGGAAATGGAGAGCTTGCCACTCAGCCCATGCCTGCACGGCCAGCAGCCCAACAAAACCAGCCCGGCAGAAGCAGCGGGGCCAAAGAGGCATCAGGCAACGGCCGATCAAGCCCAAGCCCTGCTGCCCTGGCCTGATCGACTGGCCGCAACGGCCTTCGTCAAACGCAAGCTTTCTGGCAAATCCCGCCAGATCCAGCCCCAGCCCAACGCCACGCGCCCCTTTGCTTGAAGATGGTGTGCCATCCATCCAGCATACAAGGGATACAGGGCAGCGCGCCACATCGGCCTGCGCCCTGGCGGCTTTCGCCGCGCAGGCGCAGGCTCAGTCATCATCGCCCATGTCCAGCGTGATTTCGGAGAACTGCGGTTCGGCGCTGTCGTCCTGCACATCGGCCACGCTGCTGTGGGCGCCTTCGGCCGAGGTGTTTTGCAAGCGCCACATCAGGTTGGTGGGCGAATCGGCGTGCATCAGCCCCTCTTCGCGCGACACTACCTCGTTCTGAATCAGGCGGGCAATGTCTTCTTCGAAGGTTTGCGAGCCTTCGCTCATCGACTTGCTCATGGCGTCTTTCACGCCCAGGATGTCGCCTTTTTCGATCAGTTCCGAAACCAGCTTGCTGTTGAGCAGAATTTCGCAGGCGGGTACGCGCTTGCCATCTACCGTACGCAACAGGCGTTGCGAAACGATGGCAGCCAAGCCCGATGCCAGGTCGCCCAGCAGGGTTTCGCGCACCTCTTCGGGGTAGAAGGTGAGGATGCGGTTGAGCGTTTGATAGCTGTTGCTGGCGTGCAGCGTGGCCAGGCACAAATGGCCCGACTGGGCATAGGCCAGCGCGGCCGACATGGTTTCGCGGTCGCGGATCTCGCCCACCAGAATCACGTCCGGCGCCTGGCGCATGGCGTTTTTCAGGGCAACCTGGCGGTCGGCCGTATCGGTGCCCACTTCGCGCTGGTTGATGATGCTGCGCTTGTTGTCGAAGACGAATTCGATCGGGTCTTCAATCGTCAGCATGTGGCTGCTGCGATGCTGGTTGCGGTGATCGAGCATGGCCGCCAGCGAGGTGCTCTTGCCCGAGCCGGTGGCGCCCACCATCAGGATCAGGCCGCGCTGGCGCATCACCAGTTCAATCAGTGTTTCGGTGGGCAGGCCCAGGGTATCGAGCGCCGGAATGGCAATGGGGATGTAGCGGATGACCGCCGCGTAGGTGCCGCGCTGGCGCAGCACGCTGATGCGGTAGTTGCCCACCCCTTGCAAGGCAAACGAGGTGTTCATCTCGCCAAACTGCATCAGCTCGCCGATTTGCTCTTCGCTCAACACTTCCTTGAGCAAGACCAGGCAGGTATCGGCCGTCATGCGCTGCGGGTTGACCGCCACCATATTGCCGTTGATTTTGATCATGACCGGCGCATTGGCAGAAATGAAAACGTCCGACGCATTCTTTTCCGCCATCAAGCGCAATACGCGCTCCATATTGCCCATCGTAGCCATAGCTGCAACCTTTGTAACCAAAAGTGCAATTATTACTGATCCTTTTACTTATCTGCTGGCTGCTTGCGCAGCGGCTGGGGTTTTTACAACGGTCGCGCCGTGCGGGGTTGGGCAACTTTTCTGCCATCAAAGGCTGTTCCTCCCAAGCCAAGAGCTGCCGGGGCCAGCCGCACAAAGCAGCGCCATGAAGCGGTGATCCTGCCCAGCCATCACAATCGCATGCGCTGATCTGCGCCCGTTTTCATGGCGTTTTCACCCATTTCTCTGGTGCCTGCCACAGGCCAGAGGGGCGACCTCACTACAATCGCAGCGTGCTCCGGGGTGTCTGCTGCTGCAGGCTGAGATGGTCGAATCAGCACGAGCGACCGAACCCGCGAACTTGAACCGGTTCAGACCGGCGGAAGAAGAGCCGCCTATCCACGCCAGGCCCGCGCATAGCCGCCCCTATTCGGCCCGTGCCCCGGCAGATGCCCACCACCACTGCCGCGAGATGTATGGATGTGTATGGCTTGCCGCAGCAAGCGCCTTACCCGCTTATCTACCACCAGCGGCAACCAGCGCATCAGTCCAGCGGCAACAGCAGCAGATAGGCAGGGAGCCCCTTTTGCCACCCTTATCAGGAGCCCCTTGCCATGCCCACCCCGCCCCCACTTGATTCCATCGCTCCCGCCACAACGGCTTCCGCCAGTCAGAGCCTGGACGAGCGCCTGACGCAGCTCACGCGCCAGCCCCTGTCGGCCTCGCACAAAACCTTCGTCACGGGCAGCCAGGCCAGCATCCGCGTGCCGATGCGCGAAATTGCACTGACCAATGGCGAGCGCATCACGGTGTACGACACCTCCGGCCCCTATACCGACCCGGCCGTGGCCATCGACGTGCGCCAGGGCCTGGCCGCCAGCGCCCGCCAGGCGTGGATTGATGCGCGCAACGACACCGAAAGCTACACGGGCCGCGCCCGCGTGGCGCTGGACGATGGCGGCAAGAACGAAGCGCGCGACGCCGAGCGCATTGCCCGCCTGCGGGCCGAGGCCGCGGGCCTGCAACGCCAGCCGCGCCGCGCCAAGGGCGGCGTGGGCGCGGGCGGCAACGTCACGCAGATGCACTACGCCAGGAAGGGCATCATCACGCCCGAGATGGAATACATCGCCATCCGCGAAAACGGCCGCCGCGAGTGGATGGCCCAGTATCTGCAAGACGCCGCGCGCGAGCGACGCCTGGCAGGCAATGCGCTGGGCGCAGGCATTCCGTCGCTCATCACGCCCGAATTCGTGCGCGACGAGGTGGCGCGCGGGCGCGCCGTCATCCCGGCCAACATCAACCACCCCGAGCTGGAGCCGATGATCATCGGCCGCAACTTCCTCGTGAAGATCAACGCCAACATCGGTAACAGCGCCGTCACCAGCAGCATCGAAGAAGAGGTGGAAAAACTCGTCTGGGCCATCCGCTGGGGCGCCGACACAGTGATGGACTTGAGCACCGGCAAAAACATCCACACCACGCGCGACTGGATCATCCGCAACAGCCCCGTGCCCATCGGCACCGTGCCCATCTATCAGGCACTGGAAAAAGTGGGCGGCGTGGCCGAAGACCTGAGCTGGGAAATCTTTCGCGACACGCTGATCGAACAGGCCGAGCAAGGCGTGGACTACTTCACCATCCACGCTGGCGTGCGCCTGCCCTTCATCCACCTCACGGCCAATCGGGTGACGGGCATCGTCAGCCGTGGCGGCTCCATCCTGGCCAAATGGTGCATTGCGCATCACAAAGAGAACTTTCTCTACACGCACTTCGAAGAAATTTGCGACATCATGAAGGCCTATGACGTGAGCTTCAGCCTGGGCGACGGCCTGCGCCCCGGCAGCCTGGCCGATGCCAACGACGAAGCCCAGTTCGCCGAGCTGCGCACGCTGGGCGAACTCACGCAAACCGCCTGGAAGCACGACGTGCAAACCATCATCGAAGGCCCTGGCCACGTGCCCATGCACATGATCCAGGCCAACATGACCGAGCAGCTCAAGCACTGCCACGAAGCGCCCTTCTACACCCTGGGGCCGCTCACCATCGACATCGCGCCGGGCTACGACCACATCACCTCGGCAATAGGCGCGGCCATGATCGGCTGGATGGGCACGGCCATGCTGTGTTACGTCACGCCCAAGGAACACCTGGGCCTGCCCGACCGCAATGACGTGAAGCAAGGCATCATCGCCTACAAGATCGCCGCGCACGCTGCCGACGTGGCCAAGGGCCACCCCGCCACCCGCGCGCGCGACGACGCCCTGAGCAAGGCACGCTTCGAATTCCGCTGGGAAGACCAGTTCAACCTCGGCCTGGACCCCGACACCGCCCGCGCCTTTCACGACGAAACCCTGCCCAAGGACAGCAGCAAAACCGCCCACTTCTGCAGCATGTGCGGGCCCAAGTTCTGCTCGATGAAAATCTCGCAAGAGGTGCGCGACTTTGCCGAGCGGAAAGCCGCGCTGGAACAGGCCATGGCCGCCAAAAGCGCCGAGTTCCGCGCCGCTGGCAGCGAGCTTTACGTGCCGATCAAGGCGGTTTGACTGGCACTGCCTGCTATCCGTGCCGATCTGCTTGAACGCTTGAACGTTCAATCGTTACTGCCAAGGCCAGTTGACGCACGGGCCTGGGCTTTTTTGCTTGTTTCTGCTGAAGCAAGCCACGACTCCATGCAGGCCCGCATGGGTACACACGATGGAACAGAGGGAATAGAGCCGATCGTGAACGCATGCTGCACCAATCACTCATAATCCACTTTTGAATGAATTGGTTTTTGAATGGATTGCCCAGGGCGTGACGGTTCATGCAGGCGGGCAGACTCCTGCCCCTCTGACTCATCAAGCGCCTGCCCTGTTCAACGCAGCGTTTTTACCTGCATCGGTTCCAGTTCAAGCCCATCTCTCCCACTCACCGCACTCAGGAGCTGCCCATGCTGCGATTCGACATTCCGCCCGTGTTTTCCCACGTCATCCGTTGGGAAGCCTTCATCGTCTTCACCCTCTGCCTGCTGGCCCTGCTGCTCAGCCCCTGGTTCCTGGCCATCTTGCCGCTGCAGGGTTTGGTCAAGGGCTTCATCGGCCACCACAAATGCCCCTCTCACCTGTTGTGGAAGAAGCTGTTCATGCACATGGGCTGGCAGGGCAAGAAAGAAAACGCCGGCGCCAAAATGTTTGCGGGCAAGCTGCTCTTCATCGCCAGCACGGTGGCCATGACCCTGTTTTTGCTCGGCAAGCCGCAATGGCGCATTCCGGCAACGGCCCTGCTGCTGTTTTCTTTTCTGGAATGGGCTTTTTCCTTCTGCGCGGCCTGCTGGGTCTACAGCGCCTGGTATCGCCGCTTTCCGCCAGCCAGCAACTGAACGTCCCATCGCATCAAGCTTTGATGTCAAAGAGTCACGGAGCAGCGCCGCCGCATCTGCCAGCTACGTTACACTAGCCGCTGCGCACGACTGGCGATAGGTGGCTGAGCCGCATGAACCGTATTTCTGCGGTCAACAGGCACTGACGTGGACCGGCGCGCGGGCCCGCCCCGCAGCGCCAACACCGCGGGGAAGTGCGCAGCATGCACGCAAGCCGCGCATGCATCAGCCGTTCGCCTGGGCAGCCTTGCAAACCTTGCGCAAGAGTCAACCTTTTTGACGAGAAACTGCCATGTTCAATCGATCGACCCACACCATTGCCCATACCGACCCCGACGTCTGGGCCGCCATCCAGGCCGAGCACCAGCGCCAGGAAGACCACATCGAGCTGATCGCCAGCGAAAACTACGCCTCGCCCGCCGTACTGGAGGCCGCAGGCACCCAGCTCACCAACAAATACGCCGAGGGCTACCCCGGCCGCCGCTACTACGGCGGCTGCGAGCACGTGGACGTGGTGGAGCAGCTCGCCATCGACCGCGTGAAAGAACTCTTTGGCGCCGAAGCCGCCAACGTGCAGCCGCATTGCGGCGCCAGCGCCAACGAAGCGGTGTTCCTCGCCTTCCTGAAGCCCGGCGACACCGTCATGGGCATGAGCCTGGCCGAAGGCGGGCACCTCACCCACGGCATGCCGCTGAACATGAGCGGCAAGTGGTTCAACGTGGTGAGCTACGGCCTGAACGAGCAGGAAGCCATCGACTACGACGCGATGGAGAAAAAAGCGCACGAAAGCAAACCCAAGCTCATCGTGGCCGGCGCCAGCGCCTACAGCCTGGAGATTGACTGGGCACGCTTTGCCAAGGTCGCCAAGGACGTGGGCGCCATCTTCATGGTCGATATGGCGCACTACGCCGGCCTGATCGCCGGCGGCCAATACCCCAACCCCGTGCCGCATGCCGACGTGGTGACCAGCACCACGCACAAAAGCCTGCGCGGCCCGCGCTCGGGCTTCATCTTGATGCGCGCCGAGCACGAAAAAGCCATCAACAGCGCCGTCTTCCCCGGCCTGCAAGGCGGCCCGTTGATGCACATCATTGCGGCCAAGGCCGTGGCCTTCAAAGAAGCGCTCTCGCCCGAGTTCAAACAGTACGCCGCGCAAGTGAAGAAAAACGCGCAAGTGGTGGCCGAAACGCTGACCCAGCGCGGCCTGCGCATCGTCAGCGGCGGCACGCAAAGCCACGTGATGCTGGTCGATCTGCGCGCCAAGGGCATCACCGGCAAAGAAGCCGAGGCTGTGCTGGGCGCCGCGCACATGACGATCAACAAGAACGCCATTCCCAACGACCCGGAAAAGCCCATGGTCACCAGCGGCGTGCGCATCGGCACCCCGGCCATGACCACGCGCGGCTTCAAGGAAGAAGAAGCGCGCGCCACCGCCCACCTGGTGGCCGATGTGCTCGACAACCCGCGCGACGAGGCCAACCTGGCCGCCGTGCGCGCCAAGGTGGCCGAGCTGACCCGGCGCTTCCCCGTGTATCGCTGATCTGTTTGCCCCATCAGCCGATCCGCAACGGCAGCCCTCTCGCCATCTGTTGGCTTTAGCGCAGGCTTGACTGCCAAATGCACAGCAGGAGCGAGATTTTCAAAAAAACCGCCACGGCTTCACGCCTGGCGGTTTTTTCATGGCGAAACGACTTCTTCAGCAAGCTGGCACAGAACAGAAATGAATAGCCTTCACATAGCCTTGCGATGCCAACCGTTGCTGCAAACAGCCACCTATTTACCCGCCAGCGTTTATTCGATTTTTCCAGCGGATATTTTCCATTCACACCAATGAAAAACCCCGCTGATTTTTTAGCCTTTTATTCAAAGCCCGCATGCTGATGAATGCAGCCCAATGGGAGGCATGCCTTAATGCACCACCGCCAAGCTGTGATCGATCCACTCCAAATCAAACGGCAAAAACGCCTGCGGAAACAGGTAATGCCCGCGAAAAACCGGCACATCCAGATAATGCCACTGGGGTTGAAAGCTCGGCATCTGTTGCTGCACGGCATCCAGCAACAGCGTGGTGCAATAAAAGGGGCTTTTTTCTCGCGCGCTCAGCACAAACGCCTGCCCCTGGCGGGCGGCCACGTGGCGGGCCGTTGCAGTTCGTTGCTCGGCATTTAAAAAACGCGGGCGGGCAATGGCTACGGCATCGGCCCGCTCAACAGCTGCAAACTCGGCCAGTTGCGTGATCAATACCTGATTGGGCCGCGCAGGGTCGTCGTCGGTGGTGGCGTGCGCAATCCATATCTGCGGCTGGGTTTGCACCACCATGCCGATGTGCGAAAAGCGGCTATGGCTCACGGATTTGATGAGTCGGCTATCGGCCGAAACGCCACTGCGAAACACCCAATCGCCCACCTGCACTTTATGCGGATGCTGCAAAAGCAAGGCCCGCAATTTTTTCTGGCTGGCCGATCCGGCCAAAGCCAAGGGCACAAGCAAGGCTGCAATCAGCCACAAAACAAAAACGCGATAGCGGCGCAACATGGCAAGCCTTGAGCAAAGCGCGCTTGTCAAGCCTGTTTTGAATGCAGCCCGCCTTGCTTCGCTGGCTGATGGGATTGAATCAGAAACGCACCTTCCACTTGCCATCCACTTTAATCAAGCGCACATGGTCCGTTTCTTCACCCTCTTTGAACTGGATATGCACCGTTGCTTTGGCCCGATTGGGATCATCTTGATTCACCTCGGCCGTTTGCACCGTTACTTTCTTGACCCCGCCTTTTTTCTCTGCCTTGTCCTTGCTTTCTGCCACGATCGCCTTGATCTTGCCCTCCGCCATTTCTTTGGCGCCCGGCTTTTCGCCTTCAGGCATATGCACCAGAGCCAACACGGCATCGGCGTCACCAGCATAGCTTTTTTCGATGAAGGCCTTGGCCGTTGCTTCAGGCGTGTTGCCGCCGGAACAAGCCGCCACGATGAAAAAGGCCGAAACAATGGCCAATGCTTTCAACCATCTGGACATGTGCAAATCCTTTCCTCTCAAAAAAATCGGGCAGGCGCATTTTATTGAGATTTTCTCGATTTTCTGCTGGTCGCAAGTCTGCACAAACACAATGCAAGCAAGGCCGCTTCATTTCGAAGCGCCCTGCAAACGCCAATGGCCCTAAAATAACCGCCGCCGAATTGGCCGATTTTTTACTTTGGAAAGATAGCGCACCGAACCATGAAATGCCCGTTTTGCTCCCACACGGATACCCAGGTTGTCGAAACGCGCGTTTCCGAAGACAACGACACCATTCGCCGCCGGCGCAAATGCAGCAAGTGCGAAAAGCGTTTCACCACTTACGAGCGGGCCGAAGTGCACTTTCCCATCCTGGTGAAAAAAGACGGGCGCCGCGTCGATTACGACCGCAAGAAGTTGCAAGCCTCATTCATGCTGGCGCTGCGCAAGCGCCATGTGGGCATCGATCAAGTCGATCACGCCATTGCACAAATCGAAGAAAAGTTGTTGACTTCTGGCGAGCGCGAGCTGCCCAGCAGCCGCTTGGGCGAACTGGTGATGCGCGAGCTGAAAAAGCTCGACAAGGTCGCCTATATCCGCTTCGCAAGCGTCTACCGCAGCTTTGAAGATGTGGATGAATTCAGGGCGCTGGTGGAAGAGGTCAAACGCTGATTGCATCTTCCCAAAAGCATGCGGGCGCCCCTCATGCCCTCAATGCCCAACTAGAAGGCCGCTTTAAACCGCACGCGCAATGGCTATCAGAAAGCAAACAAATCCTGCGCTTACTTTCTGCCAGTTGAACCGTAGCCGCCCGCAGCACGCTCGCTGCTGGCCGCAAATTCATCCACCACGCGGAATTGCGCCTGCACCACCGGCACGATCACCATCTGGGCAATGCGTTCCAGAGGCTCCACGGTGAAGGCGGTGTCGCTGCGGTTCCACACGCTCACCATCAATTCGCCCTGGTAATCGCTGTCGATCAGGCCGACCAGGTTGCCCAGCACGATGCCGTGTTTGTGCCCCAGGCCAGAGCGCGGCAGCAGCAGCGCCGCATAGCCCGGATCGTGCAGATGCACGGCCATGCCCGTGGGCAGCAGTTGGCAGGCGTGGGGCTGCAGCACCAGGGGCTGATTGATGCAGGCCCGCAAATCCAGACCCGCACTGCCCGGCGTGGCGTAGGCAGGCATGTGCTGGCGGATGCGTTCGTCCAGAATCTTCAGTTCAACTTCCATGTCATCCCCTCTCTGCAAATACGAAATGCGGCTGCCACAAACAAGAAAGCCAGTGCTGTTGAGGCACTGGCTTGCTGGGTGCTTGGCACCGAATCTGGAGCGGGAAACGAGTCTCGAACTCGCGACCTCAACCTTGGCAAGGTTGCGCT
>JAUMXD010000110.1 GCA_030529305.1 Allobrachymonas sp. | reverse complement strand
GACCTAAACCTGGTGCGTCTACCAATTTCGCCACCCGCGCGGAAAAGGGCACGTTCTACTTGCCGTGGCTCGCTGAAGCGGTGGCCTGTGGCTGAAAACGAGTAACATCGAATTCTAAACGAGAACAACCCATAAACCAGCCCTTGCCCAACCGCCTCTGCCCTGGCTCGCTGCGCCTTGATTGCAAAGTCGCAATTGCTGTTGCGCGGGTTACCTGTTGTTTGGGCAGGAATTGCACCAAGCCACAGTTCACTTCCCCGTATGTCACGCCCACCACCGCCAAGCCAAGCCCCTGCTGCCGAGCCAGACAACCACCCTGACACGCACTACGAAAACTTTCCCGTAGCCAGCTGGCTGTGCCCAGCGCATATTCGCCCGGCCGTGGTGACCATTTACCGCTTTGCCCGCACGGCGGACGATTTGGCAGACGAAGGCAATGCCACGCCCCAACAGCGCTTGGCCGATCTGGCCGCCTATCGCCAGGCCCTGCAAGCCAGTTGCGGCGATGGCGGCAACGAAACATCCGCCGCCCAGCTCCGCTGGCCCCATGTGATGCAGCCCCTGCAAGCGGCCGTGCGCCAGCACAGCTTGCCACTGCAAGCCTTGCACGACTTGATCAGCGCGTTTGAGCGCGACGTGCACCACACCGCCACAGGCCATGTGTATGCCGACTGGGCGGAACTGGCCGATTACGCCCGCCTGTCGGCCAACCCCGTGGGCCGCCTGATGCTGCACCTGTACGGCATGGCGGATGCCCAAAGCCTGGCGCAAAGCGATGCCATTTGCACCGCCCTGCAGTACTACAACTTCTGGCAAGACATTTCGGTGGACATTGCCCGCAAGCGCTATTACTTGCCCCGCCATCTGTGCGCGCCTTTGGGCATTGACCCCACGCAGCCACAACGGGCCAATACCGAGCAACAAGCGGCGCTGATGCAGCGCCTGCTGAACCACACCGATGCCCTGATGCAGCAAGGCCTGCCACTGCCCCAGCGTTTGGCTGCTCACCCCGGGCAAGGCAACAAGCTCTCGGCGCTGGAGCTGCAACTGGTATGGCAAGGCGGCTGGCGCATCGGGCAAAAAACACGCCGCTTGGGCGCTGCTGCCATCACCCAGCGGCCCACGTTGTACGCGGGGGATTGGGGCCTGATCGCCTTGCGCAGCCTGCGCCAGCAGATGTTGGACTGATTCAGTGTTTTATTAGAAAGGGGCCTGAAGCAACACGCAACGGCCATCATCCGCACAGGCCCGCATGGCATTCAGCGCCCCAAACTACCAACCTTCTGGCACGCCCCTGCCCCTCGGGCACAATGTGCTTTTTTGCGCCTTTCCCTCTTTTCGTTTTCTGGCAAGCCCCATGTCATCGCCCGCATCCACTGTTTCGCCGCAAACATACGTTCAAGAAAAAACCGTTGCGGCTGGCAGCAGCTTTTATTACGCCTTTTTGTTTCTGCCCGCGCCGCAGCGCGCCGCCATCACGGCGTTTTACGCTTTTTGCCGCGAGGTGGATGATGTGGTGGACGAAGTCTCTGAGCCCGAAGTGGCCGCCGCCAAGCTCAGCTGGTGGGCGCACGAAGTGCAACAGGCTTTTGCCGGCCAGCCCAGCCACCCCGTGATGCAGGCGCTGATGCCGCATGCCGCGCACTTTGGCATTGAGGCGCGCCACCTGCTCGCCATCATCGAAGGCTGCCACATGGATTTGCACCAGCACCGCTATGCCAACCGCGAGCAGCTGCAGCACTACTGCCACTTGGTCGCCGGTGTAGTGGGCGAGGTATCGGCTTGCATCTTTGGCCAAACCCAGGCGCAAACCACCGAATACGCCCACCGTTTGGGGCGCGCCCTGCAACTCACCAACATCATCCGCGATGTGGGTGAAGACGCCTTGCGCGGCCGCATCTATCTGCCAGCTGACGAGCTGCGCCAATTCGACGTGAGCGAAACCAGCTTGCTGCAACGCCAGCACACGCCCGAATTTGTTCGCCTGATGCAATTTCAAGCGCAGCAGGCGCACCAGTGCTACGACGAAGCCCTGGCCCTGCTGCCTGCGGCCGACCGGCGCGCGCAAAAACCGGGCCTGATGATGGCCGCCATCTACCGCGACTTGCTGCGCGAAATCGAAAAAGACAACTTCCTTGTGCTTGACCGGCGCACCAAACTCACCCCGCTGCGCAAATTCTGGCTGGCCTGGAAAGTACAGGCCCTGGGAATACTTTGACCATGTCTATTACCGACTTACCCAACGCCGCAGACATGCGTCGTTTGGCCGAATGGCAAGCCCTTGTCAACGGCTTTGGGCGTGAAGATGACGGCACTTTTCGGCGCAAGGTGCAGCCCATTTTGCGGCGCCTGAAAAATCTGCCTCAAACTCAAGATGTATGGGTGATTGAAAATGGCGGCAACAGCGCCCACGCCTGCGTATTTGTTCAGGGAAAAAACCATGACAACACACCTGGAAACGAGAGTGGGAAAAACTGCCTTGGCCTGTATCTCTGCCTGAGCCTGCTTACGCCCATTGCCGCCGTGGCGCGCGGCAGTGCCCACGTGGCTCAGCACAGCCGCAGCTACAGCATGCCCGAGCCGGAGGAGCTGATTACCCCTGAACTGACCCGAAACGACTGGGAACAAGCCGTGATGGCGTCCGTTAAACGTGGTGGTTTTGAATTGCTTACCGCGCAACAAGCACTCACCCCGCTGCCTGCCGGAGTCGCGCCTTGCGGCTATTGCCTGACAAACGAACCTTGGGATCGTCTGTTCCATGTCCTCTTCAGCCTATTCGACTAAGCCGTCCGCCCACATCGCCATCATCGGCGCGGGCTGGGCCGGTTGCGCTGCGGCCGTGCGCACCGTGCAAATGGGCGCGCAAGTCAGCGTATTCGAGGCCAGCCGTACCCCTGGCGGACGGGCGCGCAGCGTGCCCTGCGCGGATGCCGATGGTGGCCAGATCGACAACGGCCAGCACATTCTGATTGGCGCCTACAGCCAAACGCTGGCCCTGATGCGCACTGTGGGCGCATCGCCCGAAGAGCTGTTGCTGCGCTTGCCGCTGGACTTGCGCACGCCTGATGGGCATGGCCTGCATCTGCGACCGGCGGCTTTTGCACCTGCTTCTGCCCAACTGGCGGCGCTACGTGCCATCTTGCAAGCCAAGGGCTGGCCCTGGGGCGAAAAATGGCGCTTGCTGCGCGCGGCTGTGCAATGGCAGCAACAAGGCTTCAAATGCCCAGCGCACGCCAGCGTGGCCGACCTGTGCCAAGGGTTGGGGCCTGTGGTGCTGCGCAGCCTGATCGAACCGCTGTGCGTGGCCGCCTTCAACAGCGCCCCGCACGAAACCAGCGGCGCCGTGTTTTTGCGCGTGCTGCAAGACGCCCTGTTTTCAAGCCCCGGCGCGGCAGATGCGCTGATTGCCCGCCAACCCTTTGGCCAACTGCTGCCTGAACCGGCCCTGGCTTGGCTGCAAGCGCGCGGGGCACGCATCCACCTGGGCCAGCGCGTGATGGCCTTGCGCCCAACTCATTCGAATTCGACAGCTGCTGGCTGGCAACTGCAATGCGGCCAGGCCGTGGATGCAGATACAAAAGCGAGCACGCCAAACGCTGCTTTTGACCAAGTCATTCTGGCCTGCCCCGCCTGGGAAGCTGCCCGCTTGGTACAAGGC
>JAUMXD010000009.1 GCA_030529305.1 Allobrachymonas sp. | reverse complement strand
CCCCTACGGCTCGCTCGACCCACGCCAGCGCATCGGCCGCATCGTGAGCGAACCGTTGCACCAATCGGGCCTGGATGCCCACACGCTGCAAGCGCGTGCCGCAGAAGCCTTGCAAGCCGTGGGCTTGCAGACCAGTGATCTGGATGCCTACCCGCACGAATTTTCCGGCGGGCAGCGCCAGCGCATCGCCATCGCGCGCGCCCTCATCAGCCGCCCGCAACTCATCGTGGCCGACGAACCCGTGAGCGCACTGGACGTATCGGTGCAAGCCCAAGTGCTGAACCTGCTGCAATCGCTGCAAGCGCAGGGCATCAGCCTCGTGCTCATCAGCCACGATTTGGCCGTGGTACAGCATTTGTGCGAGCAGGTATGCGTGCTCTATCGCGGCGAAATGGTGGAGTACGGCCCCACGGCACAAGTGTTGCAGCAGCCGAAGCACCCGTACACCCGGCAATTGCTGGCTGCCAGCCAACATGCCTTCATGTAAATTCTGAACCAATCTTCTATACACCGCCTAGCTGCGCGGATTTCCATAACTGTGCTCAGAATGCGCATAGCCGGCAAAAACTGGTGCAAGATGGCAATTGGTTCAGTCACAGCTGATGCTTATCCAGCTGCTGCCATCTGCCTACCGAGGGCTTATCGCGAAAACATGAAGACCGACTACCACCGCCGCTTGCGGCCTGTCATCCGCCACTTGGAGCAACACTACGCCGAGCCGATTGATCTGCATGAAATGGCGCGCCTGGCGGCTTTTTCGCCCCACCACTTTCACCGCATCTTCAAGGCCGTCACCGGCGAAACGCCCCCTGCCTATTTGCGCCGACTGCGGTTGGAGGCTGTGGCCCGGCAGCTGTTTTACGACGACAACGCCCACATCACCGCGCTGGCACTGGAGTACGGCTTTTCGTCCTCGCAAGCACTGGCCAAGGCGTTTCGTCAGCACTTTGGCGTACCACCCAGCGAGATTCGCGCCTGCACCGATCTGGAAAGCATCATCCGCACCATGCACAACAGCAAGATCGGACACCTGCTGCACAAAAGCGGACACGTCAACGCCTCAACAAATCCGCATCATGAAGCCTCCTCAACCCAACAGGAGAGCCCCATGAAAACCGAACGCCTTGCTCCATGCACCATCGCCTATATCCGCGTGACCGGCCCTTACGGCCAAGGCTGCAAGAACGGCAGACAGACTCTTTCCCAATGGGCAGGAGCACATGGCCTGCCCGTTGGCGAATGCTTGTCTCTTTACCTCGATAACCCAGAAACCACACCCGCAGAAAAATGCCGCACCGATATCGCCATCACCCTGCCCGATGAGGTGGCAGACAGCGTACCGGTAGAAGGCAACATTGAAAAACGGCAACTGCCCGGCGGCAGCTACGCTACCCTGCGCCGCACCGTGACGGCGCCCGAGCAATACCGCCAGTATTGGCAAGAAGCCATTGCCGCCATCATCGCCGCACGCCTGGAAATTGACGACACCCGCCCCAGTTTCGCGCATTACCATCGCTACGACGCGGCCACGGGCGAGGCAGATGTGAGTTTTTGCACGGCCATCCGCGTTTGAAAACTTATGGAATGTTCTGGAATGCTTCAGCAGCTTTTGGCTGTGCTCGCCGATACACACGGCGTAAAAAGCGAAACCCCGCCCAGATTGGGCGGGTTTTTCGTTTCATGGCGCTTCGTTTTGCCTATCGCTATCGCTTCTTCATGGCACGCTTCTGCCATCTTAGTACCGCAAAGATAAATGCAAACCCTTGGCAACCACGCCCAGCAGGCAATTGCACCTAGCCAGATAACGCAGCGATACGGCTTGATGACTTCAATTACTTCACCCAGCGCACGATCTCATCCAACGGCTTGCGCACTTTTGGTCGCGGTTCTTTGGCGCGGTAGCCAAAGGTCACCATCACCGAAACGCCCCACTCAGCCAGATCGAACAGGCCTGCCTCGGCCAGAATGCGCTCCACCGCCGCATGGCTGAAGCCCTCGACCGGGCAGGAGTCGATGCCGATGAGCGCTGCGCCCGTCATCATGTTGGCCAAGGCGATATAGGTTTGCTTGCACGCCCAGTCGAACAGGGTGCGTTCGCTTTCGAGCACATTGGCATCCTGGCTCTGGAACTGCTGATAACGTGCCAGCGCCTGCTCGGCCTTTTCGCCCTCCAGCCCGCGGCGGGCCATCACCTCGCGGAAAAAGTCCGAGTCGTAGCGGGCGTTTTTCTTGGCCAGCAGCACAACCAGATGGCTGGCGTCGTCCACCTGCGTGGCCATGCCCCAGCTCACGGGTTTGAGCGCCTGGCGCAAGGCGCTGTTTTGTATCACCAGCAACTGCCACGGCTCAGCCCCCACCGAGCTGGGCGAAAGCCGCGCCAGTTCCAGGATGTAGTTGAAGTCGTCGTCGCTGATTTTTTTGGCCGGATCGTAGGCGCGCGTGGCTGCGCGGAAATGAAAGGCATCCAGCACTTGCTGCTTGCTGATGGGTGTCATCCTCTGCTTGCTTTCTCTGTTGGTGCATGTGAATGGGCCAAGGCAACGCACCTTGGCCCAATGGCTCATCGCTTGATGATAAACAAACGGTTGCGCGCAGCCATCACGGCAGCTCGCCGTTCTGGCGCTTGGCCTTGAAATCGCGGGTTTCTTTCACGATCACGCCAGAAAGCAGCACCAGTGCGATCAGGTTGGGAATGGCCATCAGGCCGTTGAAGGTATCGGCGGCGAGCCAGACCAGATCGAGGCTGACGACCGTGCCCAGCATCACGCTGGCGACATAGATCACGCGGTACACGCCGGTAAAGCCGTAGCCAAACACATAGGCTGCGCATTTTTCGCCGTAATAGCACCAGCCAAGGATGGTGGAGTAGGCAAAAAAGATCAGGCCGATGGTCACCACCCAACCGCCGGGGCCAGGCAGCAGCCGTTGGAAAGTGTCGCTGGTGAGCGCCGCTCCGCTCAGTTCCGGCTTGACGAATTCACCGCCCGCGCCCAGCATGCCCATGACCAGCACGATGCCAGTTATGGAGCAAACGATGATGGTGTCAAGAAAGGTGCCCGTCATCGAAACCAAGGCCTGGCGCACGGGGTGGTCGGTTTTGGCAGCCGCCGCGGCAATGGGGGCCGAGCCCATGCCCGCCTCGTTGGAAAACACGCCGCGCGCCACGCCGTAGCGAATCACCGTGCCGATGGCCCCGCCTGCAATGGCCTGGCCGGTGAAGGCATCGCCCAGAATCAGCTTCACGGCAGGCAGCACCAGCGGCAGATTCAGCAAAATGATTCCCAAGCCGCCCAGCACGTAAAAGATCGCCATCACCGGCACGATGAGGGACGAAGCCGTGGCAATGCTGCGAATGCCGCCCAGCACCACGATGGCCGTCAGTAGCGTGAGCGCCACGCCGGTGTAAACGGGATTGATTGAAAAGCTGCTTTGAATGGCCTGCGCCACCGAGTTGGATTGCACCGAGCTGCCAATGCCGAAAGAGGCAACAGCGCCAAACAGGGCAAAGGCATAGGCCATCCACTTCCATTTGCTGCCCAGGCCGTGCTCGATGTAATACATGGGGCCGCCCGACATTTGGCCCCGTTTGTTGAGGATGCGGTATTTCACCGCCAGCACGCCTTCGCCGTATTTGGTGGCCATGCCGAAAATGGCAGTGACCCACATCCAGAACACCGCGCCCGGCCCGCCAGAGGCCACGGCCGTGGCCACGCCCGCAATATTGCCGGTACCAATGGTGGCTGAGAGTGCCGTCATCAAGGCGCCGAATTGAGAGATGTCGCCTTCGTGCTCGCTGCCGTCAGCTTTTTTTGCGTGCGGCAAAAAGGCCTGTTTGAGCGCATACCACAGCATGCTGAATTGCAGGCCCTTGAGCATGATGGTGAGCAACACACCCGTGCCCACGAGCAGAACCAGCATCACCGGCCCCCAGACCCAATCGCCTACCCTTTTGAATAAATCGTGAAACGCTTCCATATCCCTCTTTTCGCATGCTGAAGTTGGCTATTGATGGTTGCGGCAGCCCAATCAAGGCTTGATAAGAATCAGCAATCTCTTCGCGGGGGGCTTGAAGCACATGGCGGCTGGCAACTCTGCTAGCCCTTGTGCCAAGCGCTGCCGAATCAGATACGACAGACGAGCACCGCACAGCTGCATTGCAGCTTGCACCTCGGCTCGCGCCATCCATTCAACGATTGATTCAACTCCCCGCGCCGAAACTACCAACAAGCTCTTCAACCACTTTGCCCATTGCTGGTCAAGCGGTTTGCAAAGCACCGATCAGGCTGCGCACATCGTCCACGCCATTTTCCTGCATCCATTGCTGCAAATCGTGGGCGATTTGTTGGGAGATACCCGGGGTAACAAAGCTGGCCGTGCCCACCTGCACAGCCGTGGCGCCAGCCAGCAAAAATTCCACCACATCAATGGCCGACATGATGCCGCCGATGCCAATCAGCGGCACATCCACCGCCCGCGCCACCTGCCAAACCATGCGCAAAGCAATCGGCTTGATGGCCGGCCCCGACAAGCCACCGGTAATGTTGGCCAGCACGGGGCGGCGCGTTTTCACGTTAATGCCCATGCCGACCAGCGTGTTGATGAGCGAAAGCGCATCAGCCCCTGCATCCACACAGGCCTTGGCCATGGTGACCACATCGGTGACGTTGGGCGAGAGCTTGACGATCAGGGGCTTGCCCGTTGCCTTGCGGCAAGCGGCCACCACACTGGCGGCGCATTGCGGGTCGCTGCCAAACACGATGCCGCCTTCTTTCACGTTGGGGCAGGAAATATTCATTTCCAGCGCGGCCACTTCGGGCACGGCATCGAGTCGGCGCGCCACTTCCACGTATTCATCCACCGTGCCGCCAAAAAAGTTGGCGATGCAGGGCGTATCGATCGTGCGCAGAAACGGCACTTTTTTCTCGACGAAAGCATCAATCCCCACGTTTTGCAGGCCAATGGCATTGAGCATGCCTGCGGGCGTTTCGATGATGCGTGGCGTGGGATTGCCCGCACGCGGCTTGAGCGACAGGCCTTTGGTGACGATGGCGCCGATGGTTTGCAAATCCATGTAGGGCGCAAATTCCTCGCCATAGCCAAAGGTGCCCGATGCCGTCATGATCGGGTTGCGCAGGGCCATGCCTGCAACGTTGACGGCAAGATTGGGCGAACGATTGGATGAACAGTTGAGGGGATTCATGCGCGCTGCTCCCATTGCAAATCGTTGGCATCGAATACGGGCCCTTCGGCGCAGACGCAACGGTAATCCGGCGTTTCGGGACTGTGATTGCGCCCGGGCGTAACGCAGGCCAGGCAAGCGCCTACGCCACAAGCCATATACCCTTCGAGCGAAACCTGGCACGGTACCTGGCGCTCGGCCGCCAGCCGCGCCACGGCGCGCAGCATGGGCTCCGGCCCGCAAGCAAAAATCGTGGCGGCGCGCCCGTTCAACTGATCCAGATGCTGGGCCAGCGGCACGGTGACAAAGCCTTTTTCGCCAAACGAGCCGTCGTTGGTGGCCGCATGGCCGTGCACACCCAGCTGGGTGAATGCGTCGAAGCACAACACGTCTTCGCGCGAACGCCCGCCCGCAAACAAATGCACATCTGGCAGGGGCACATTCGGCGCCTGCTGCTGCCGCAACACCCGCGCCAGCAAGAACAAAGGCGCCAAGCCAATGCCGCCGCCCACGAGCAGCTTTTCTTCATCGGGCTGGCCCAGTTCAAAGCCTTTGCCCAGCGGGCCCAGCACATCCACGGTGTTGCCCGGCGCGGCCTGCGACAAGATGCCCGTGCCCTTGCCCACCACGTGATAGAGCATGTCGAAAAATGCCTCTTGTCCCGGCTGGGCCTGATCTTGCGGCAGCAGGCCCGCATCAAACACCGCCAGCGGGCGGCGCAGCAAGGGGTCGATGGCGCTGCTCACGCGCACCATGACGAATTGGCCCGGCTCGGCCTGGGCAAAAGCGGCTGGCGCGCTCACGCGCAGATGCCAGTAGCCGGGCGTGAGCTCCCGGTTGAAGATGACTGTGGCCGTAAATTGCATCGTTCGTTCCTGTTACTGACTGATCGGTTTGGCTGCTTGTAAATTGGCTGCCTGTTAATTGTTACTGCTTTCTCTATTTATTTGATGCCAGTCACCTTGCAAATCAAGCCTGGGGTTTAGGCGGCTGCTTTGGCGCGGCAGGCTCTTGCCCCGCCTGCTTGGCTTCTTCATCGTCTTCATCAGATGCAGATTTAGGCTTGGCTGCTGAGCTGGCAAGCTCAGTTGATTCTGCTGCTTCTGCAACGCTTGGCTCTGCGCCTGCTGTGCCGCCAGCCGGAGCTTGAGGGGCATTAATCGCCTGGTTTATGGCCTCTGCCGCAGCCTGCGACGCCAGCAGATTGCCCAGCATATGACTGGCCAGCGAGGCATACAACGGCTTGGCAATCAAACGCGCAATCATGCTCGAGAGCATGGCCGCCGTCATCAAGCTCAGCACCATGGCCCCGCCGTCAACCATTTCCATCACGATGATAAAAGCCGTCAGCGGCGTTTGCGTCACAGCCGCCAAAAAGGCCGCCATGCCCAAGGCAATCAAAGGCGCACGCAAAGCAGGGTCGTGAAACCAGCCTGCCACATCCAGCCCTACCCCGGCACCAACCGACAAACTCGGCGCAAAAATTCCACCGGGCACGCCTGCCCAGCTTGTGACCCAGGTGCTGATGAGCTTGAGCGGTACAAACACGGGTGAAAGCTGCGCCTCGCCTTCTAACATGGCGCGCACCGACTCGGCCCCGCCGCCGAATGTGGCGCCACTGGTGGCCAGGCCCATGCCCGCCAGCAGCAGCCCCAGACCCGCTGCAAATTGCAAGGGATGGCGCTTGCGCAATTGATTCAGCGGGCTGGCCGCCCCGGTGATGGATGCGACCATCACCCGCGCAAACAGGCCGCCCAGCACGCCACAAATCACCGTGACGCAAATGCCCGGCCCCAGCAAGCCCCAGTGCATGGTGGTGACGTACAGGTGGCCCAAAAAGCTGTCGTTACCGAAAAAGCTGATGCCCACCACGCCCGCCGTGACAATCGCCGCGATGATGAGGCCACTGTTGCGCGGTGGCAGCTTGTGGCCCAGCTCCTCCAGCGCAAACACCACGCCCGCCAGCGGCGCGTTGAAGGCTGCAGCCAAACCGGCCGCACCGCCAGCCACCAGCAAGGCATGCACATCCATTTCGGAGCCCTTGCGCAACCAGCGCCTGGCATGCAGCATGATGCCTGCAGCCACCTGCACCGATGGCCCCTCTCGCCCGATTGACAAGCCGCCCAGCAAACCGGCCGAGGACAGCAAAATCTTGGCAATCGACAAGCGCAAAGCCGCAAAGCGCGTGCGCTGATGCAATTGCAAGCCCGGCTCCAAAGCCACCATCACCTGCGGAATGCCCGAGCCCGCCAACGTAGGGAACCAGCGCCGCGTAACCCAGGCTGCAGCGACTGTCACCAAAGGAGTCCACAGCAACACCAGCCAAGGCCAGTGTTGATAAAGCCAAATGAATGCATCAAAGGCCCAGTGGGTGAGCATGGCAAAAGCCACCACGCACAGGCCGGTAAACGCCGCGTAGGCCAGCACCACAGCGCGATCCAACCACAAGCGGCCACCCGAAAACTCGCGCCACATGTTTTGCCAAATATCGGGCTCTTTGGGGTTGGGCATGGTTTCAGGCCAGCAAATCAATAAAAATCAAAAATAACAACAAATCACCGCATATCGCATCTTTTAAATGCCGATATGCAGATGATGGACGTTCAAGCCAAATCAAGTCAAGCAGACCCAATCAACGCCGAGCGGACTTTTTACCCGCAGCTGCTTTGGCCGACTGGGCAGATGCTGCAGGGGCGGAATGGCTCGTAGCTGCCGTTGCTGGAACGGCGACCGAGGCATTGTCTTGCTCAAACACCACAAGCACCCGCTTGGCCTTCAGCCGCACCTTGAGCCAATCGCGCATGCGTTGGCGCGTATCGGCTGGCAGAGCCTCGCGGCTTGTAATATTCACATACACAGCCTGCAGCTTGTTACCGTCAGCCGTAATGGTAACTCCATCGGCCAGGGTGATTTGACTCACTTCCGGGAACAGTTGCCGCAATTCCTGGCCCACGTCATCAGCCTGCCCCAGCACGGCATTGCGCGCGGCCAGTTCAGTGCGCAGTTTTTGCAATTCGGCCTCGCGCTTTTTAACGACTTCCTGGCTGTTTTTCAGCAAATCACTCATCAGGCTGGATTTGAGCTCCGTCACATCCAGCTGGTTGCTTTCTGCCTGTTTCAAGATCAGCTGGGTGTTTTCAAGGCCTGCGCCAGCCAGGCGCGCTTCGATATTCTGCAAGGCTGCGTCATCCAGCGAATCGCCAATCAACGACAAGGCAATGCTGCGCCCAATGGGATCGATTTGGGTATCCACCACATGGGTTTTGGCAAAAACAAATTCCCTGCTGACGAAGTTTTGCGCACGCGATTTGAAAACCTCTTGCTTGACCAAATCCACAGCCAAATAGCTGCTGGGCACCACCATCACCAAAACCAACGCCCACAAGATGGTTTTGACCTTGCGCTCAGTGCGCCAATCGGCAAAGCCGCGCAAACGCAGCCGCAATATGCGCAGCCCCACAATCGTGGCCAAAGAGATAAACACGCAGTTGATGGCGTACAGATAGAGCGCCCCGCCCACAAAGCGCCACTGCCCTGTAGCCAGGCCAAAGCCCGCCGTGCACACAGGTGGCATCAGCGCTGTGGCGATAGCTACGCCCGGAATCACATTCGATTTTTCTTTGCGCGTGACGCCCACAATACCCGCCAAGCCGCCAAACCAGGCAATCAGTACATCCCACAACGTGGGGCTGGTACGCGCCAGCAATTCGGATTGCGCCTGCTGCAAAGGCGTGAGCGAAAAATACAGGGCCGACACCACCAGGCTGATGGCCGTGGCAATGGCCAGGTTGATGAGCGAACGGCGAAGCAGTGCAAAGTCGTACACCGCCACGCCCAGACCCGCGCCCATGATGGGCCCCATCAGCGGCGAAATAAGCATCGCCCCAATGATGACGGCTGTGGAATTGACGTTAAGGCCCACCGAAGCCACCAAAATGGCAAACATCAGAATCCAGGGCGTGGCGCCGCGCAGCTCCACTGCATCGCGAATGCGGGCTTCGATCTCTTCGTCATCGGCCTTGTCATCGCGCAGGCTGAAACGCTCGCGCATGATGCGCCGAAAGCGCAAGGCCAAAGACCTTTGCCTGGTTTCGCTCACCTCGTTCATTGCTTATTCCTTTTCTTTTATTCTTGGTCTGGCATTTATCATGCCCGCCACCCCTTGTGCACGACTGCCATCAAGCGCAATGTGTGCATGTTTTGCCATGATGATTAAGTCTGTGCACGCAATATGCGAGCAGTCCATTCAAGCACTGAAAAATGCCAACAAAAAAGCCGATCTCATCAAGATCGGCTTTTTAAATTTAACTGGGGTGGCTGATGGGGCTCGAACCCACGACAACAGGAATCACAATCCTGGACTCTACCAACTGAGCTACAGCCACCGTAGAGAGCGGAATTATAGCGTGCTTACGCACACTTAATCGCCCGTTTTCGCAAAAATCATTCCGCCACGTGCTGCAAATCCTGGGGCACAGCGGGTTTGGGCACGTTGATCTTGACCTTCAACTGCGGTTTGATGCTATTCAAATACGCCTGCACCTGCGCCTGCGCCACGCTTTGCTGCACAGCGGGGGCGTACTGGGCACGCAAGGGCGCGGCCAATTCCTCAGCTTCCGTTGCGGTTTTGAGCACGCGCACAATCGCATAGCCCTGTTCGCCCAGATCAGCCCCTTCCAACGCGGGCAATTTGTTCACGTCAGCGCGCAAAGCTGCATCCACCACAGCATTGGCATGCGCACCGGGCTTGATGCGCGACACTGTTATCGGCGCAGCAAACGGCACACCAGCCGTGTTGGCGGCCCCCTGCTGCAGCTGGGCCTGGCCTGCTGCCTTGGCCAACTCGGCCGCTTTTTCTTGCACGTAGTCAGCCTGGACTTGCGCCTTGACTGCCTCATACGCTTGTGTATGCGCGGGCACATGGTTGGTAACGCGCAGCACCACCACATCGTTGGGGCTGACGGTGATCGGATCGCTCACCTGCTTGCTGCTCAACGCCTGTTGCGCAAAAAGGGCCTTTTGCACATTGGGATGCGTGAGGATGACTTGCGTTGGCGGCAGCTGCTGTGGCTGCACGTTGGCCGTGAACCCCTTGGCCATTTGCACGGGCAGGCCGAGCTTTTCAGCCGCTGCTTTGAGCGAGCTGCGATCTTTGGCCACGGCTTCGGCCAGCAGATTGGCATCGCTGGCAAAGTGTTGCTTCAGACGCTCTTCGGTGAAATCGCTTTCTACTTGCTGGCGCACGGTTTGCAGGGCCGGTACCTTGGCGGGCTTGACGTCATCCAAGCGAATGATGTGGTAGCCAAACGGGCTTTTCACCACATTGCTGACTTCACCCGGCTTGAGGGCAAAGGCCGCATCAGCAAAAGGCTTGACCATGGTTTTGTGCTCGAAAAAGCCCAAGTCCCCGCCTTTGGCGGCAGAGCCAGGATCTTGCGAATGTTTTTGGGCCAGGTCGGCAAAGCTTTCAGGTTTCTCTTTGATTTCTTTGAGCAAGTCTTCGGCTTTTTTCTGGGCTGCCGCTTGCGTAGCCGCATCGGCCTTTTCATCAGCCACAATCAGGATGTGGCGGGCGCGGCGCGTTTCGGGCGTGCCATAGCGCCCAGCCTGCTGCGCATACCAGTCGGCCAGTTCTTTGTCGGTATGGGGGTGGCGCTTGAGCACGGCTTGCGGATCCAGCACCAGATACTCCACATCCACCTGTTCAGGCACGCTGTAGCGCGCGGCCGAGTGCTGCTGGTACCAAGCCTGCAATTGCTCATCCGTGGGCTTGACTTGGGCCACGTAATTGGCCGTGGGGAACATGGCCACTTGCACTTCGCGCTGTTGCAGCAAGGGTTTGATGACTTGCTCGGTCAATAGCGCCGGTTGCCAGCTCGATGCCAGACCAATGCCTTGCATGAATTGCTGCTCTGACAATTGGCCGCGCACCGCTGCTTCAAACGATTGCGGTGTTTGCCCGCTGTTGCGCAGCAACTCGGCGTAAGCCTGGGTGTTGATTTGCCCATCGGCGCCGCGCAAAGCGGCGATTTGCGGAATTTCCAGCAAAGCATCTTGCACTTGTTGGTCGCTTACGAACTGTTTGTTCTTGGCGATCCATTCCATCACGGCGTACTCTTCCACCAGGCGCTCTAGCGTCTGGTATTTGGCGTAGTCCGTGTCGAACAGGCTGGCATCCAAATCGGTCTGGGCATTGCGCAGTTGCTGCACGCGGTGGCGGTGTGCGGCGTCCCATTCATGCTGGGTAATGGCCCGCCCATTGACACTGGCCACGCCTTCGCCAGAGCCAGCCGCGCGTTGATACAGCTCGATGCCGCCCAGCACAAACGCCGGAATGACCAGCAGCATCAGCAAACCGGTCAGCAATTTATTGTTCTTGCGAATAAATTCAAACATGTGCGGATTCAATCCAGATCAAAAAATCAACCGGCCATTCTACCGGCTGCCCAGCTCATCAAGCGCCCAACCGATTCAAGACTGGCAAATCAAGCATGCCTGATAAGCAATCAAGGGGCAGCCAATAGGCAAAATGCAGATCTACTGTCCGCTAGAGGAGTTTTTCATAAAGAAATCGCCCCAGTTTCCAACTGCTCTCAAGAAGGGTTTATAAAAAGATAAGGCAACAAGCTGAGCCTTAGTCCTGATCCAAGTTGCAGCGCACATCAATAACACAAGTTTTGCCAAGCAAAACTAAAACCAAAAATACACGCCTTTTTATATTTTTCTTTTCCCAATAAAAGCGGCCAAGGGCGTTTTTTCAACTTTTCATCAATAGATAAAAAGCACTTTTGCGATTCATTCACTCATGGCTTCCGGCTGCACCGTTACGATCGCCAAGGCAGCAAAAGCCTCTACATCGGGGGTTTCGCCAGCCACGATCAGGATGTCATCGGGCAGCAAAACCGTATCGGGCTGCGCCACGATGAATGGCACGTCGGCGCGCTTGACGCCCATGATCGTGACCTTGAAGCGCGAGCGCACGTTGGCCCGTTCCAGGCTTTGGTGACACAGCTCGCGCGGCGTGCCGGTTTTGGCAATGGCAAAGCCGTCCACAAATTCCACAAAGTCGATCATCTTGCCCGTGACCAGATGCGCCACGCGCTCGCCCATGTCGCGCTCGGGAAAGATCACATGGTGCGCACCCAAACGCTTGACGATGCGGCCATGCGCTTCTGAGTGGGCTTTGACCCAAATGTCACGCACCCCCAGCTGGTTCAGATTGAGCGTTGTGAGCACACTGGCTTCCATATCGTGGCCAATGGCCACCACCACGTGGGCAAAGTCCAGCACGCTCAACTGCTTGAGCAGGTCCGGGTCGCTGGTATCGGCCTGCACCACGTGCGGCAATTCGTCAGCCAGGCTTTGCACGCGCTCGGCACTGATATCCACTGCCAGCACCTGGTGCCCCAGTTCCACCAGCGAACGAGCCACGGATGTGCCAAAACGCCCCAGGCCAATGACCATGATGGAATCACACTCATGACCAAGCGCAAAACGCTTTCTGCCGCTGAAGGCATTGAAAAATTTACCCAACAATTGGTTTTTCCTCCGGATAACGGTAGCTGGCACGATGCGGTTGCGCAGCCAAAGCCACGCACAGGGTCACAACGCCCACGCGCCCGATAAACATCAAGGCGATCAGGATCAGTTGCACGGCCGCAGGCAATTGTGCCGTAATGCCTGTAGAAGCCCCCGTGGTGCTAAAAGCCGAAAGAATCTCGAACATGACGCGCTCGTAAGGCAAATTCACCATCGGCATGACCACCAGGCTGGATAGCACCACCAGGCCACTGGCCAGCACCAGCAGGGTCAGCGCCTGCCGCAGCGCCGCGGTATGGATGCGCCGCCCGGCAAATTCCGCATCGGGGTAGCCGCGCAACTCGCTCCACACCGCCGCCAGCAAAACGCCCAAAGTCGTGACCTTGATGCCCCCGCCGGTGCCCGAGCTGCCCGCGCCCACAAACATCAGCAAATAGTGCAGCACATACGACCCCGTGCTCAAGCCGCCCAAGTCCACCGCATTGAAACCAGCCGTACGCGCCGCCACCGAAGTGAACAAGGCCGCCTGCCATTTTTCGCCCCACGAAAGCGGCGCCAGCGTGCGGCTGTTGTTCCACTCGAACACCGCAACCCCCACCGTGCCCAGCAAAAGCAGCGCCGCCGACATCAGCAAAGTGATTCGCGTATGGATACTCATGCGCGGCAAAACGCCCTTAGCATAGACCGTTCGCAAGCGCTGCCACAACTCGTACAGCACCGGAAACCCCAGGCCACCAATCACAATGCACAACATAATCGGCGCCAGCACCCAAAAATCACCCGCAAAGCCGAGCACACTATCCGGGTACAAGGCAAAGCCCGCATTGTTGAAAGCCGATACGGCATGAAACAGGCCCAGCCACAGCGCCTCGCCCCAGTCCTTGTCATATCCCAACGCAAAGCGCAAGGCCAGCCAGGCAGCGGCCAAAAGTTCAATCACCAATGTCGTGATCAAAACAGCAGCCAGCACGCCCCGCACATCGCCCATTGACAAAGCCCGCGTCTCGGACTGCAAAAGCACGCGCATGCGCAACTGCATGGAGCGCGCCGCCCACAGACCCATGAGCGTGGCCGACACCATCATGCCAAAGCCCCCCACCTGAAACATGACCATCAAGGCCACCTGGCCAAAGGGGCTCCAGTACGTGCCGGTATCCACAACGATCAGGCCATTGACGCACACGGCCGATACCGCCGTGAACAAGGCCAGCAGAAAATCGGCTGGCGCAGAAGAATCGGCGCGCGAAATCGGCAGCATCAGCACGGCTGTAGAGAGAACGATCATCCCCAAAAAACCCATCACGACGATGGCTGAAGGATGCGAAAAACGGTTTTTGAGCATGCTGGGGCAAACGAATCAGAAAAGGCCAGCGCCTGAAAAAAGCCGTGATTATCACGCCTACGGCCATACCGACACTCACATTTTCCTTAAAGCTTTCTAAAGAAAGACTGCGAATAAAGGAAGACTACGAAACCACGAGCTGCCAGACAGAAACAGCCTGAACGCCAAAGACGCAACTCAAGACTCGTGTGAAGCACCGATTGCAGCCATGTGCAAGCGATAGCCCCTCCATACCAAGCCCCTGCTGCACCTAGTAGCGGGCAAAGGATGAATTAACAAAAGAGCACAGCCTCGAACCGCTACAGAGTACGCGCCATACACGCTAATATGCCTGCACTTCTTACCCAGCAGCCCTTCAAGCAATTATTCGCAAGGCACCATGGCACAAACGCTGGCTGCCAGCCTAGCCTGTAAGCAAAGCGCCCTCCACTTTTACATCCCCTAACTTTTAAAAATAAAAATGCGCTCCCTTCATTCAACGCCCTCTTCTCTATTCCCCCTCGCTCTGGCCCTGCTGTTCATCGCCGTGGCGGCATGGTCAGGCATTGGCCCGGCAGACCGGGCCGTGTGGTGGGCCGAGGTGATTCCGGTGTTCATCATTTTTGCCGCGCTGGTGCTGACGTATCCGCTTTTTCGCTTCAGCAACACGGCTTATCTGTTGATGAGCCTGTGGCTACTGATGCACACGGTGGGCGCGCATTACACCTTTGCCAATGTGCCGTTTGATTGGGGCAACCGTTTGCTCACGCCGCTGCTAGGGCCAGACCGCAACCATTACGACCGCCTGGCCCATTACATCATCGGCTTTTACAGCTTTCCGATGGCCGAATGGCTGCTGCGCCGCCATTTGTGTGGTTTGAAACTGGCGCTGTGCTTTTCGCTGTTTTTCATCATGAGCGTAGCTGCTGCCTACGAAATCATCGAATGGCTCTACGCCGTGATTGAAGGAGGCAATGCGGGCATTGAGTTTCTCGGCTCGCAAGGCGATATTTGGGACGCGCAAAAAGACATGTTGGCCGATACGCTGGGCGCATTCACGGCTTTGGTGATCTTCTTGTTTGTCAGGCCCGATCTGCATCCGCCTCAACGATAAAAAGCAGCGGCTTGATCTCCTGTGTCAAGCATGCTATGGTGCCTTTTCCCCAACGAAATGGAAGGAGTATGGCAATGAACTGGGATCAGATCGAAGGCAAATGGGAACAGCTCAAGGGCAAAGCCAAGATGCAGTGGGGCAAACTGACCGATGACGACTGGAAAGTGGTTGAAGGCAAGCGCGACCAGCTTGTGGGCAAGATCCAAGAACGCTACGGCTATACCAAAGAGAAAGTGGAAAAAGAGTTGAAGGATTGGTTCGACAAAAACTGATGACTTTTTCACTTCACGAAAAACGCCAGCCGTAAAGGCTGGCGTTTTTTATTGCATTGGCTGGCATGCGCTCATGGCTCATGCCTTGCAATCACCACGCTGAAGCATTGGCCCCTGCCTGGCTTCGGCCAGCCATAGCCGCACCCAGCAGCAAGGTGCGCATGAGCCGTTCAGAGGCTTCAACAAGCAAGCGTTCGCCCTCGTCAATGGCGCGCTCCAGGCTCATGGGAATGGGCACGATAGAAGCAATCACGTCAATGCCGATGTCGTACACGTCTTGCGCGCCTTTGCCCAGGGTACCCGCCAATGCGGCCACTGGCACGCCCTGCTCACTGGCGCGACGGGCAATTTCTGCGGGCACTTTGCCGCGCGGGGTTTGAAAGTCGATAGCGCCTTCTGCCGTGATGACCAAATCGGCTTTTTTCAGCAACTCGTTCAAATCGAAGCCTGCCAAGCCCGAGTCGAGCAGCGCCTCAAAGCGCGACACCAGTTGCGCGCCAATGGCCGCAAGCCCAGCACCCAGCCCGCCGGATGCACCCGTGCCTGCACCTTTGGCAAAGTCCACATCACGCGCCTGGGGCAAGGCGTAGGCCGCGAGCTTTTGCGCCCAATTTTCAAAGCCGCGCTCCAGTTCCACCACCTGCTCGGGCGTAGCGCCTTTTTGCGGGCCAAACACGCGGGCTACGCCACGCTCGCCAGTGAGGATGTTGTGCGCATTGAGCGCCATCACCATTTTGACTTTGCCTGTTTTCAGCGCTTCGGGCAGGCCATCCATATTGAGGGCAGCCACTTGCGACAGGCAGCGCCCGCCCCGACCACACTCCTGGCCATTGGCGTCGGTCACGCGCACGCCCAGAGCCTGCAAGGCACCCAAGCCGCCATCGCTGGTGCCCGAATCGCCGCAGCCGATGAGGATGGTGTGGATGTCATGCTCCAGCGCGGCCAAAATCAGCTCACCCACGCCGTAAGTGGTGGTGGCGGTGGGGTCGCGCTGGTCGCGCGGCACCAGGCGCAGGCCAGCCGCAGCGGCCATTTCAACCACAGCCACGCCTTTGGCCGAGCCGCCCAGCAAGGCAAAGTGGGAATCCACCGGCTGACCCACAGGGCCAGTTACGGTTTTGGCGACCAAGCGCCCGCCAGTGGATTCGGCCAGCATGGCGGCAGTGCCCTCGCCCCCATCGGGCATGGGAATGGCCTTGATACAAGCCCCGGGCATGGCCCGCCGCACGCCTGCAGCAATGGCACGCGCCACAGAGTTGGCGTCCAGCGATTCTTTGAAACCAGCAGGCGCTATGAGAATGCGCTGGGGAATGGCAACAACGGTCATGACAAACTCCTTTTCCTGAATCAAAACATGAAAAAGCAAGGGCCAAAAACAAAAACATCAACAAGTGACGAGGATGAGAGGCAGCCCCTTCCCTACCCCGCACAGTTGCTTCACTTGAACAAGGGCATGCCCAGCAAGGGCCAAATCACGAAGGCAAAAAACAGCACCAGCCCCGCACTGATGGGAGCCAGCCACGCGCTTAGGCGCAGCAAATCGCGAGCCGAATAAGTGGGCGCATCGTCCACCTTGGCATACAGCGCCATCGGCTTGGCCGAACTGCTCAGGGTGTGGCAAAAGCCCGCCGCTGCGGTGGAGGCAAAAGCTGCGGCTACGGCAGAAATGCCCACCTCAGGAGCTAGCGACACCACCACCGGAATCAACACGGCCGAACGCGCCGAGCGCGACTGGATGACCAAGTGCGCCATCGTCGAGATGCCCACAATCGCCACGATGAATAGAACTGAAGCCACCTTGCCCGCACTGCGGATGGAACCCAGCATGCCCTCTGCCGCCCAGGCCGCTGCGCCCGAAGTGACCAGGGCCGATCCCATGGCCAGCGTAGCCGCCATGAAGATCAACAACGACCAAGGCACCGATTTGAGCGCTTTGCCCAAATTCACCACGCCCAGGCTGGTGCTGCTCATCACCAAAGCGCCCGCCAGCGCCACCACCGCCGGGTGGATGCCGTGCGCAGGCTCGGTACACCACAGCACGATCACGCTGGCCACCAGCCAGCACGCCTTGATCTGCGCGGAAGTCAAGCGCCCTTGAATCGGAATGGTGGTGTGCGTTTGCAAATCGGCCACCGAAATGCTCAACTGCAAGTTGCGGTCTTCACGCGTGGTAAAGAGCTTCAGAATCAGCTCCACGCACACCACGCTGGCCACCACCGCCAGCGGCAGGCCGTAAAACATCCAATTGGCGAACGAAAACGCCGGGTAGTCGCTGGTCACCAGAATCTGGCTGGTGATCAGATGCGCGCCCGCGCCCAGATACGAGCCCACGGCCGAAAGCAAAATCACCGAAGGAAACAGCAGCGCCAGGGCCAGCACCAAACGGGTGTGACCACTCAGCACAGATGCCAAAGCCAGAAAAACCGGCATGGCCAAAGCCGCCCGCCCCGAGGTGGAAGGCACGGCAAAAGCCGTAGCCACCAGGGCAGCGCTGCTCAAATGCAGCAGCTGGCGCGGGTTGCGCGCGCCAGAGATGATGAAAGCCGCCGCCCGCGTAGCCAGGCCCGATGCGGTAATGCCTGCCGCAATCACGAACGAGCCCAGCAGCAGCCAAATCGTATCGTCACCCAGGGACTTGAACAGCGTCTCTTCCGGCAATACGCCCATTGCCACCAGCAGCACAGTGGCACCCAGGGCCACGTAGGTGTCGTCAATGTCGGTAAAGATCCAGAACCACACGGCAATGGCAAACACCGACAAGGTGGTAGCGCCTTGCGTGCTCAAAGCCGCTGCACCCCGAGTTTGATCAACGGCGATATGAATCCACCACATCACCAGCGCGATCACCGCCACAGCAGCCAGTATGGCCGCCATATGCCGCCGCGAGAACTCGGCCCGCAACACAGGCAAGTCTTGCAACGACACAGGCCAAGCAAGGTGAACGGGTGCGCCAGTGCCCCAGGCAGAAGAGGGGCCTTGCCCTTCCTGCGACATCATTTCCGGCCGGAAGGCATGCACATTCAAAGACGAACGGCTGCGAAAGAAGGCAGGCGCTTCAGCTTTGGCCAAAGCGGCTGGCGAAGTAGCCGCAGATGCCGCGCCCGCCTGGGGATCGCTTTTGCCAGCAGACGATGGCTGCGCAGGCTGCGGCACAGTGCGATCTGTATGCGCCGTCTGCTCTGTCTGGCCTGAGCTGACTGCTTGACTGTTTTGAGCAGCAAGCGAAGCATCAGGCGGGATGGAGGGCACTTGAGTCGTCATGGCTGGATTCACCTGTTGTTGTACTTATTGCTCGTGCTGCATGGCCTGCAAGGCGGCTTCTGCAACCTGCTCTTCGCGAGCGGCCTCTTTCAAACGCACCAATGGGATATCCAGCCCGAACACCGTGCCCTGCTCGGTGCCCGACTGCACCCAGGCATAGCCCCCATGCGCATGCGCCAACGCCTTGACCACCGCCAGGCCCATACCCATCTGCGGGCCATTGGAGGCCAGCCGGTCGTGCTTGTGCACCACGGGCTCAAAGATCAGACGGGCCTCTTCACGGCTCAAAGGCAAGCCCTGATTGGCCACCCACAAGCTGGCCATGCGCTCGCCTGTCGCCAAACTGCGAACGCTTACCCCAAGCAAAATGGGCTCACCCGCCGGATTGTGCTGCGCCGCATTGCTGGCCAAGTGCTGCATGGCGCGTGCAACGTGCGGCACATCCATCGGCGCGGCAATGTTCACCGTTTCAGCCACTTGCCAATCGTGCCCGGGGTACAAGTGGCGCATGTGCTTGGCCAGCTGCTGAATCCACTCGCCCAAATGAACGTCTTGGCAATGCAAAAAGCCGGGCTTGCCGCTTTCGATCAGCAACTCCAGGTCTTGCAGCAGGCGCTGCATGTCTTGCTGCGACACATCCAGCGCAGCCAGCAGGGCCGGATCGTGTGTGCTTTGCTTGCGCAATTGCGACAAGGCCTGCACCTGGCTTTGGATTTGCTGCAGCACCTCGTACAACACATGGCGCTGCTCCAGGTGGGCGCTGCTCAAACGATCCAGCATGCTGTTGAGCGCCCGTGCCAGTTGGGCCAATTCATCGCTGCCATCTTCGGGCAGGCGCGTTTGCAAGTTCAGCGGATCGATGCGATCTGAGAGGCGGATGAAGCGCCGAATTGGCGACAAAATCTGCCCGGCCACCAGCCAGGCGATGGAGGCGATGAGCACCAGCCCGCCAAACATCACGCCAAACAGCACCAGGATGTTGCGATGCACGGCATCGATACTACTTTGCATGAACTGTGCCACCAACAGCACGCCCCTTTGCCCATTTCGCCCATTCTGCGTATGGCCTACCACCACGCTTTTGCCCCAGCGCAAGGGGCCATCGGGCGTTTTTTCAATGCCCGAGCTGTGTGGGCTGGTGAGCAAAGCATTGAGCCGCTCGCGGTCACTCGCCAAGCGCTCGCCCGCATCATTGGCAGTGTTGTCGATCAGCAAAACATTGCCAGGGGTAACGGCAATGAAAGCCTCACCCCGATCTGGGGTTTGCCGCTCCAGGTAGCGCTCCATCAAAGCCGTCATCGAAGCAAAAGGCCTGCGGGTGCGCGAATCTACCGCTTGCGCGGCAAAGGCGTTGAACTCTTTCACTTCTTGCTCAATAGCAGTATTTGCTTTCAGGTGCACCTGGCGGATGAAGATGGAGCGAGCCGTCAAGATCAGCGCCAACATCATCAATATCGTGGTCAGCACGATCCAGCCCACAATGCGCCAACGTGCCGTGGCCGGTATGCTCAAAAGCTTGCTGCGGCTGTTCTCGGCAGCAGGGAGTGCGCCATTGGTTTTATTCACGCTCATGGCTGCCTCCCTCAACGTTTGTTGCTCTTGACACGGGCCGATTTGGCAGGCGCCGGCGCTACCGATGCAGCACTGGCTTCGCTATCCGGCAGTTTGTCCGCCTGCGTGTCCAGCCCTTTACCCTCATCAACTGGCTCACCGCCCTCGCCCCAATGCTCGATGGTTCGCAATGTGTATCCTTCAGATACTTCGTTATTGGGGGCTTCTATTTTGCTGCGGCCATTGCGGGCTGTGCCCAGCAGCTTCACCTGCTGCTCGGCCGTAGGCAATTTGGGGGGTGCCACCGTGCGCGTGATTTGCTGTGAAAACAGGGCAATCGCAATGGGCAAGCACAGTAAAAAACCGATGATGAATAATCTGGCGAGCATGTTTTACCTAAAAACTTGTAACCAAGGCAGTTCATGCTATCAAACCACATGTTGTGAATTTGTTTGATTTGTAAAAACAAATTTTCCAATAAAAAGCAGTTTTTCAACAATTTATTCAGCTCTTTGTCAGTATTCTGCTTTTTTTCGCGCTCGAATTTTTTATCTTTAAAAATCATCTATTTTTTCAATGAGTTAGTTGTTCCAAAAATATTTTTTTATTTGTTTTCCCTGAGGGCAACATTGCTTTCACAACAGGAAAAAAACAATAAAAATAACAAGTAGATGCACAAAATACAATCAGAGCATCTTTTGTTCAAAAAAACCACATCAACTGCGATCAGAAAAATCAAATAGCCTCTCAAAATCCTTGATAAATTAAAGATGCAGCTTTTTTCAATATTCAAAAACAAAAAAGCCGACAACATATGTCGGCTTTTTAAAACACACTGACTCAGAAGGTTCAGAAAGTCAGGCCATTCAATGATTGCCTTCAGCTCGCTTGGTATTTGCTGTACTGGCTCAGCATTTTCACCATCAGGGCGTAAATCTTGGGGTTGGCGGCCAGGCATTCACCCGCCTGCAAAAAGTCGGCCTCGCCCGTGAAGTTGCCCACCAAGCCGCCCGCTTCTTGCACCAGCAGGCTGCCAGCAGCCACGTCCCACGGTTGCAGGCCGGTTTCAAAAAAGCCGTCGCTAAAGCCCGCAGCCACATAGGCCAAGTCCAGCGCAGCCGATCCCGGGCGGCGCACCCCGGCGGTGCTACGCATCATCTCCATGAACATTTGCATGAACTGCGCCCGGTCCTGATCGGGGCGAAACGGAAAGCCCGTGGTGATCAAACAATCGGCCATGCGGATGCGCTTGGCCACGCGGATGCGACGCTCATTCAAAAAAGCGCCGCGCCCGCGTGTGGCTGTGAACAGGTCATTGCGCGTGGGGTCGTAAATCACGGCCTGCTCGATCTTGCCGCGCACTTGCAGCGCGATGCTGACGCAATACACCGGAAAGCCGTGGATGAAATTGGTGGTGCCGTCCAGCGGATCGATGATCCAGAGGAAATCACTGCCGGGGTTGCCGCGCTCGCGTCCTGATTCTTCGGCCAGGATGCCGTGTTGCGGGTAGGCCGTGAGCAGCGTTTCGATGATGGTCTGCTCAGCCGCATGATCCACTTGGGTGACGAAATCGTTGGACTGCTTTTGCGAGATGCGCACGGCCTCCACATCGAGCGAGGCGCGGTTGATGAGAGTGCCAGCGGCGCGGGCAGCCTTGATGGCCACATTGAGCATGGGGTGCAAAGAAGCAGTCATAACGAATCAGAAAGAACTGGTGAACACGGAGCGATGCCGCAGCAAAGAGCGCAATTTTATGCGAGCTTGTGCGAGCGCGCTTGCCCGCTCACCATCAAGGCGTGCATGAGGGTGCATGAGGCGCTCTTGCAGCCTGTTCTACTACTCGTTTTGGATGACGCTCCTATCTAGTCATCTCTATTGACGCTCGCCCGTTTGCGTATCAAACATCACCTGTTTGGTCTGCCCGCTCACGCCTGGAAAGTCTTCAAACACGGCGCGCATCAAATACGGCATGACCACCGCCAGCGGCACAGGCCGCCCGGTGTATTGCGCTTGCGCCTCCAGCACCGTGGGCGCCGCAACTGGCAAGCGCCCCGCCTGCACTTTGCCGTTGGGGTTGGCCTGCCCGCGATCCACCACCGTCACATGCAAACGATAGCTTTGCACAGGTCGCGTGACGGTGCGCTCATGCCAGCCAAACAGATCGTTGTCGTAATCGTCATAAAACGCATCCACCCCAAAGCCCGATCGCCAGCCAAACCCTCCATAGCCCAACCACAGCACAGGCCGCATGGTCAATACCCGTTCTTGCACCACACCTTGCTGCGCAAACACCGCAAAACTCGCCTCCATGCGCACCTGCTCTGCTCGCTTGGCGGGCACCAGTCCTTTGGCTTGCAGTGCTTGCTCCAGATAAGCCGCATAGGTTTGATATTCCAGCGCGGGCAAAGCCACGGGCACAGGGGCCGCCAATGCGATTGACTGCTGTAGCCCAGCTTGCGCTGATCCGATAAGCGTTCCGTGCGGCGTTTGCATGGTCGCTGGCGCAGATACGGGTGTGGACACAATGGCATAGCTCGCCCCTTGCGTGGCCGCTGGCCATCGATGAAAGCGCGTCACCGTTGCCGCCAGCCGTGTGTTGGCACAACCGACCAAACACATCGTCCAACCAGCCAGCAAGCAACACCACGTTCTGCGCCACTTGGCAAGGTCACCCAACATTTGAATGAGAGAGTGATGAAGCTGCTTGCGCCCGACCCAGATGCTTGCGAGCACTCCCTTGTGAATGAAAGGCTGGGCTGAACGACGAGCCGAATCGTGCGCAGTGAATATGGAAGCATTCATGACCTTCTCCTTCCTGTTGCTGCGCTTGTTGTACCGCAAAGCGCCAGCGCTGTACAGCCAGGGCCTGAAGACACAAGGAATAACACCGAGAAAACGAAAGAGCTGCTCCACAACGCAAGCGCTCAACAAACGGTTGGCTCCCTGATCAGGCACGCACAGTGCCTATCAAGATGTAGAAGGAGGAACAGAAAAGAACAGAACGGCTGCTGTCACAAAAGAGGCGCCGCAGCACCACCCATCAACGCTGCCCAGCCATTGAGCCCACCGTGACCATGCAAGCCACGTTGAGCATTGCCCCATCCATCAGTGCTGCGACCAGTTCACCACGCCCAGCCCCCAGGTGGCCAGCACCAGCACGCCAAAGGCGATGCGGTACCAGGCAAAGGGGATGAAGTCGTGGCTGGAGATAAAGCGCAGCAGCCAGCGCACGCACAACCAGGCGCTGATAAAGGCAAACAGCAGCCCAACCAGAAACACGGGGATCACGTCTACCGTTAGCACCGAGCGCACTTTGTACAGGCTGTACACCCCGGCGCCAATCAGCGTGGGCATGGCCAGGTAGAAAGAAAAATCGGTAGCGACCTTGCGATCCAGCCCGCAAAGCATGCCGCCAATGATGGTGGCGCCGCTGCGGCTCATGCCCGGAATCATGGCAAAGCATTGCACCAGGCCAACTTTGAGGGCGTCGCCTGCCGTCATGGCCTCCACACTGTGCACGCGCGCGGTTTTCTGGCGCTTTTCGGCCCAGAGGATGATGAAACCACCGATGATGAAGGTCACGGCCACCACCAGCGGCGTAAACAAATGCGCCTTGATCATCTGGCCCAAGAGCAGGCCCAGCACCACCGCAGGCAAGAAAGCGATGATGACATTGAGCGCAAAGCGCTGTGCCTCGCGCGAGCGCGGCAAATCGATCACCGTGCGGCTGATTTTTTGCCAATAGACCAGAATCACGGCAAAAATCGCGCCGGTTTGAATGGCAATTTCAAAAGCCTGCGCTTTTTCTTCACTGAAAGGCGGTGCTGAAAAGCGCAGCAAAGTGCTTGTGAGAATCAGATGCCCGGTGGAAGAAATGGGCAAAAACTCGGTCAAGCCTTCCACAATGCCCATCAAGGCTGCCTTTACCAGCAAAAGAATGTTCACACCGGCCCCTGTTGAATCCAGATCAAAGAAAAGAGGTGGATTATCCCAAAGCGCTGTGCACAGCTTGGAGCCCAAGCTGTAAAACAGTGCATGACTTGCCCCAAGCTGAAGGAGACTGAGATAAATGGATAGGGTTGGGTGAGATAAATCGGGATTTTGGGGGATTTTTGGGGATGTATTGGGACGTTGCTCTGAAAATGCCTTTCACATCGTGCAAAAGAAAAAGCCGGTGCAAAAACCGGCTTTTTTTGTAGGCTGCGTGGCCTGGTTCAACTGCTGCTTTCCATCTTCCACCGTCTGCCCTTTGCCCTTTGGCTCTGCTTCCAGCCCTTTAACCCTCAAACAAATGCCGCTGCAAGATGTCGATGACCAACTCTGCATCATCAGGGGCCAATGTACCAGCCTCGGGGTCGGCAAACAGCAGGTCACTGCGGGGCATGTGTTTGGCGCCGAACTCGTGGAAGGTTGCATAGCCCTTGTCGAAGCCCACGCGCACGCTGGTGGCATCGGCTTGCGAGCTCAGCCCCTCCAGCATATCCCCGTAGCGATCCAGCAGGCGCTTGTGTGGCGGCTTGCCCGCTTTTTTGGCCGCCTTGGTTCCGGCGTGCGGGTAGCTTTTGATGGTTGAATCGGCCCACGGGTGCCAGGCGCGGCCCAGGGGATCGGTTCGGGTCTCAAATCGCTGGCTCACGCGGCTCTCCAGCTCTACACCCACTTCGTGCAGCACAGGTGTGAGGTCGCCCAGCTTGCTGTGCAGCTGCTGCAGGTAGTCTTGTATGCCGGTGTCTTGAACGCTGATGGTCAACATGTGGTCAATCCCTTAGAATGGGTGCAAAGCACACAGGGCGCGAAAGGGGCTGGCACCGGGCCTATAGCCCCCTGAAAGTTGACCCCTCCGTCCGGTAAGGAGTTGCGGGAGTACGATCCCCTGTGTCTTTTCACTTTTCATGGCTGTGCCGCGTATAACAATTCGCCTGTGCGCAGCTTATTCATGCCCTTGCGCTCGCGGGTGATGATGTTCCAAAGCAGGTTTCCACTGGACTCCTGTTTGACGATCACCATGATGTCGTACTTCCCGCCTGTAAACAGCTTGATGAAGCGCCTGCGCTTGGTGCCATCGTCATAAGCCGTGGCCCACACTTCGTCGGGCATCATCAAGGTCGGCAAAACAAATTGGGCATAACGCTCGCGTGCATCCTGGCGCTTTTCAACGACGTGCACCAGCAGCTCATCCAAGATCGTGACTTGGCCCACGGGTGTTTGCACACCGCGTGCAGCGCCAACGGGCACACCTAGCGAGCCGCGCAAGATGGAAACAGCCTCTTCCAATGACTGGCCCATAGGTAACAGTTCGGGCGCATTGGCTCTAAGCTCCAGATTACGCAAATCCGGCCGACCCAGCGACTGCCAGTTGGGCTGATCGGCCACTTCCTTGGCGATTTTGGGTACTGTCACACCCGCTTTGCGGGCGGCATCGGCCAGGGCTTTTTCAGCGGCGCGCAACTTGGCCTCGGCCATCTGTTTGAGCACCAGCTCGCGGGCTTGACCGGCGTTGTAGGCAAAGCCGGGGGAAATGCCCTTGGGCACAAGAGACACCTCGCCTGTGCGCTGGTTGATGTGCTCAAACTGCACCTCGGGCGGGCGTGTGGTTTTGAACGGCTCGCGCACGATGGGCGCGTTGATGTCGTACTCGGCACCGGGCCTGCTCTCGGAATACCCCCGCTCATAGTCCCGCTGCGACAGCGGAATCACCCTACAACGGCAACGATAGCCATTGGGCGGGAAATGGCTCTGCCAAAAGGGATCATCCACCGGCAGCACCACGTTGTGCCAGGCCGCATGCTGTGGGCGCACGCGATCATCGTCGCGCGTGACGTAGCGCAGATACGGCATCGTGCGCTTGGCTGCCTGAATGCGCTGCCACTGGCCTGCGGCATAGGCTTGGCGTGTGTTGGTGTCAAAGATCAGCGCCAGACGGGCTGGGTTGAAAACGGTTTTGACCGTTTCGCCCGTGGTGGGGTCGATCACCTGCTTTTCTCCCCACCAACCTGCCTGCGCCAGCATCTGTTCGGTGTCGCGCATCCAGTCTTTGCGGCTCAAATCGCCCTTGACCGAGCGGGTGATGCTCTCGTGCATGGCTTGCAGCAAGTCCATGCGAGCCAGGCGCGAGACAGTGAACTGGCGGGCATGCTCTTCGTGCCACAAATCCTGCCAGTTGTGGGTCACCGTCAGGTCAGCACGGGTGCGCATGTAGTCGATGGCCGCAGCCACCGGCAGCGTGCGCAGCCTGGCGAAGTCGCTTGCAGCAGAAACGTGGGCAGACATGGCTTATTCGTTTTCCACGCCAGCGGCTGCGCCTGCGCGCGCGGCAAAGCCCGTGCGCAGCAGGGCCGCCATCAGCTCCGAATCGTCCATTTGCGGCAGCAGTTTGGGAAGCTCGTCCAGCAACTGCCGGGCTGTCCAGCCCTGCGCGGCTGCGTGCTGCATCAAATCACGCACGGGAGCCACCATCGGCTCCATCACGGGCCGCCATTGATCCAGCTCTTGCCGGATCAGCTCGTCGATGGCGTCTTTTTCCGGGGACGCTGCATCCGGCTCGGCAAAGCTGCTGGGCGCGGGCTTGTCTGGTGTTGTGGCGGGCGCGGCAGGCGCAGCCTCCTCCCATCCGTCGCCATACTTTTCGCGCACCTGTTCCAGCGTGGGCTTGAAGCCGAGGCTGGCCACATTCACATCGGTTTCACTCTCCAGCTTGAGGTCTACCTCTTTCGTGATGCTGCGGTACACCACGCATTTCTGCAGGCCATTGAGCTCGCAAATCCACTTGATGAGGGTGGCGTTGAGTGTTTCGCTCAGCAGGTCGCTATCTGCTTGGCTCAATTCGAGGCGCACGTCTTCGCGCTCGTTGGCGGCTGCGGCCAATGCACCGCCGCCGCCGCCGCGTGGTGCCTGGCCCAGCAGCACCTCGGCAATCCAGTCGTCCATGTACTCCACAAGCGACTGATTAGGCGTGAGGCCAGAGCTGGAGAGCTTGCTCTCCAGCAACTCAATCATCGTGCCTTCCGGCGTCATCACAAAGCCATCATTGCTGAAAGCACGCAGGGCATCAAACAGCGTGCCTTTTTCGCGCGCACTGGCGCTGCGCGGGTATTTACCCCAAGGTGTAGGGGTGCCAAAGCGATCGCAAAACTTGTTCCAGCTCAGTACGCCCTTGCGTTTGAAAAAGACTGGCCAAAACAACTGCAAGCCCAGGCCGCTGCCGTAAGGGTTGCCATCTTCGCCCTCGATGGTGTGCACGATGAATTTGCGCGGCAGCACGGGCACGCCGTCTTGCATCTGTTCGCGCGTAAGCAGGCGCAGCTCTGGCGCCTGGCCGTCTTCGGTGTCTTTGTAAATGAAGCGGCGTTGCAAGCGCTTGGGCACGCGGGCTGGTGCCACCACCTGGCGCGTGCCGCCGCTCTCCAACGGCAAGTCTTTGAGCGTCCACACCACTTCGGCAGGCTGCCAGCCGATGATGATGGCGTCGAGCAGCGCACTGCACAGCCGATCAAAGGCAAAACCTTGCAGGATGTCCGTCACCAAGCGCGCGTCACGCTCGCCCTGCTCGTTGTCCACCAGGGGCTTGACTGTCCACTCGCGGCCAATCACGGCCAGCTTGCGCTTTTGCAAAGCGGCAAACACCTTGCCGTCACGCTTCAAGTCACGGTACAGCTCAAAGGCCCGCGAGCCGTGCTCGCCACGCTCCAGCAGCAGCGGGTCGTTGGTGATGACATGGCCCATAAAGCCCGCATTCCACGGGTCTTGCTGGCGCGTGGCGGCTTCGGTATCCAGCGGCGGGGTTTCGATTTTGGCTTCGTCTTTCATAGGAATCCTTTGAAGGCTTCGGTGCTGTAGCGCGTGCCTCCGCTCATGAACTCAATTGGCGCACTGGGCGATGCGGCCGCGTGCAGGGCCAAGGCCAGTGCCCAGAATCGGTCGGCGTGGCCGTCTTTGCTGCGCTCGGCTGTAAAGCGCACATTGCCCGAGCTGGTGGTTTGCTTGGTCACGCTGCGCAGGTCGGCGCGGATGTGTGGGTCGTAAGGGATGCGCAGGAGGCGGTCTTCCATCGCGCCGCCCGGTGGCCACGTGCTTGATCCCTTTATGGGCAGCGCCAGCACGGGCGTGGCCTGTATCGAGACGGGCAGGCAGTTCGTCGGCATTGAGGTCACGCAGCACTACTACGATGTGTCGGCCAGACGCTTGGCAGAGGCAGTGGTTAGGCACGAGCACCCGTAACCATCGCTGCCATGAAAAACCGCCTGATCGGCGGTTTGGTGATCCCCTTGGCTGGGGTGGCGTTTCACAGGGCGTAATTATGTTGCGCTCTGTG
>JAUMXD010000008.1 GCA_030529305.1 Allobrachymonas sp. | reverse complement strand
ATGGCGTAGTAGTGCACGTATTGCGGAAAGTCGCTCATCAAGCGGGTGGAGAGCAAGGCCATGTCGCGCGCGGTGGTGGTGTGGCCCTGGGCCGTTAGCCCCTCGGGGTTGCGGTAGCCGGTGTTGCGCATGCCCAGTTGCTGCGCGACTTCGTTCATGCGCGCCACAAAGGCTTCTTCGCTGCCAAACAGGCCCTCAGCCAGGGCCATGGTGGCGTCGTTGCCCGATTGCACGATCATGCCTTTGAGCAGGTCTTCAACGCTCACCTGCGTGTTGGGCTTGATGAACATGCGCGAGCCAACCATCTTCCAGGCTTTTTCGCTCACGCCAAAAGTTTGTTCGAGCGTGATCTTGCCGCTTTTGAGGGCGTCGAACACGATGTAGGCCGTCATGAGCTTGGTCAGCGACGCGGGCTCCATCACCGCATCGATGTCTTTGGCGGCCAGAATCTGCTTGTTGGAGTTGATGTCGATGAGCAAGAAACTGCGCGCGGCCAAAGGCGGCGGGGCCGGAAAGCCTGGCTGCACCGGAGCCACGGCTTGCGCTTCGCCCGTGCTTTTAGCCGCATCGGCCGCGCTGGATGCCTGGCTGGCCACCGCTGCACGCGCAGCCGCTGTGGATTGCGCCGATGCCGCCAGCGGCCACTGCCCCCCGATCAACGCCGCTGCGCAAGCAGCCACCAATAAACGCGAAGAAAAAGAAACAGAGCGAAAAGAAAAGGGCAGGGCAGAAGACATGGTGGAAGCAATCATCATGGGGTTACGCGGCTCGCGGCTTGGGGGCTGTTTGCGATTTTTCATCGGCGCTGCTGCGCCATTGGGCATGGCTGGCGATGGATGGTAAAGCCTGATTACACAGGGGGTAACGCCAACAAACAAGCCGCCCGCTCACAAGCGCCGGAGCCTGGCAATTGTCTATGAAAAGCCTGGCGAAAAAGATGGGCATTGCGCGCGCAAGCGTGACAGGACGTGTCTTGCCAGCGCTTGCATTGCGCAGCACTGGCCGGCCTTGATGGATGGCCTCACACCACTGCGATGGAAATAGAACGGGTTGAACTCGGACTATCCCGTTCCGTTTACTCGCGGTTGAGCGGCGGCTGCTCTGTGGCTTTAACGGGCACCGCCATCAACCCAAACACCGCCCTGCGGCAGCGATGCATCAAGCGCCGCCCGCGTTCAATCCGCGCTTGGCGCAATCAACAGGCGCGCCACGATCTGCCCGCCTTGCAAATGGCGGCTGACGATTTCGTCGATATCGGCGAGATTCTGGTAGCTGTACCACACGCCTTCGGGATAGACCACGGCCACTGGTGCTTCGTGGCAGCGCCCGAGGCAACCCGATCGGCTCACGCGCACCTGGCCTTCGCCATGCAGGCCCAAGTCTTTGAGGCGCTTTTTGCAATGGGCCGCCGCCGCTTCAGCACCGTGGTTGGCACAGCAATCCTTGCCCGCCTCGCGCTGGTTGCAGCAGAAAAAAATATGCCGCGCAAAGTAGGGCGGCTGGGCAAATGCTGGATCAGAAAAAGGCACAAGGCCAGACGAGCAAGGATGATTGGACATGGCGTAAATCAGAAGAATGGCCCACCAAAAGACGCGTTATCAAAAGCGCCATAAAAACGGGCGGCCATTGTAGGCAGGCCCAACAAAAGCTTGTGTGGATCAGGGCTTGTGTAAAGCAGAGCGGCTTGCTGCGGGCAAGTCTGCACGGTGGCACACCCCAAGGATGCAGCTGAGCCAATCATCGCTTCAAGGCCATCGCCAGATTGGAATCAAACCTTGCTTCAACGGTTTGCCCACGCCCGCCGCAGCGCAGCGCCCACCACTGCCATCAGATACAGCAGGGTGGCATAGGGCCAGAGCCAACCGATCCATTGCGTGAGGCCATAAAAGCGGATGAAGCGACCGGGCAGCCATTCTTCCTCCAGCCCGAAATAGGCCGACACCGCTGCGCCATTGACCAAGTAGAGCTGCACCAGCAGCGCAGTGACGGCCAGCAAGCGGCACAGCCAGCGCGGCAGGCCCACAGCCACCGCTGCCAGCGCGGCCCCCGCCAGCAGGCCCGTTTGCACCGGCGGCCACAGCCAGGCCCAAGCATGGACCGGGCCCAAGCCCAAAGCATTGCCCAGGGCATTGGCCAGCACCCCCACCCCCAGCAGCAGCACGGCCAACGCAGCGCGCTTGCGCCAGGCAGGCATGGCCCCAAAGGCCAGCAGGCAGGGCAGGGCCAGGCCCAGCGCCACCACCAGCGTGATTTGCCATTGCAGCAGCGGCTGAAATTCGATGGTGCGCAGGGGCAGCCAGTCCACAAAAGGCGTGCCAGCCAGCCACTGGGCCAACTGGTTTTCGAGCCGCTCTTGCACCTGCCCCAGGCCAAAGGGCAGGGGTTGCGGGTAGAGCAAGGCCCAGGGCCAGAGCAGCAGCAGCACGAGGTTTTCCTGCGCATCGGGCACGAACCAGGTGCGCCGCAGGCGTGACCACGCTTCCAGCGCGCCGCACTTCACCACCAGCCAAGCCAGCACCGCGCCCAGCAGGCCGCCTGCGCTGTTGAGCAACCAGTCCACATTCGAGGGCACGCGCTGCGGCAGCCAGTTTTGCAAGACTTCCACACTGAAAGAGAGCAGGGCGCACAGCAGCGCGCTCCAAACCACGCTCAAGCGCCGCCGCCACTGGCCCGCGCTGCGCAAGGCGGCCAGGGCGATCAGAAAGCCCAGCGGCACATAGCCCAGCAGATTGGCGATGAAGTCAAAGCGCGTCCAGTACCGGGGCCAGGGCTGGGCGACAAAGCCCCACCACGGCAGGCCGTTGCTGCTCCACGGCGCAAAGGGGTAGAGCGAAGCGTAAACGATCAGGCCCGCATAGATCAGGGCCAATTCCAGCACGGCGCGGCGGCGCACAGGCAGGGGCGAACCCGCTGCCCGCGGCGCAAGCGCACGGGTAGATGAAGGACCGGCTGAAGAAGGTGAGGGGCGAGACATGACGGGGCCTATTTTCTGTTTTTATTCTTGTGCATAGCCACCCAGCCCATGTGTTCACGACCCACAAAGCTGCGCCATGTTTCTCTGGCCAAGCAAGGCGGGCGCTGCATCAAACCCCGCCGCTTTGTGGCCTGGATGATGGCAAAGACTCTCCTGCCGCACGCAATTGCTTTTCGCTGTCGATCAAGGCCAGGGCATAGCGCGTGCAGGCTTGCACCGCTTCGGCCACGGGGCGTTGCAGCAGATTCGGTTGGATTCGGTGCAGCAGGTCTTCCTGCGCCAGCATCAGATACACGGGAATGCCCACAATCGCCAATATCAGGCGCTGCACGCCTGCATCTGCAGCGGCCAGCCCCAATTGGCGCAGCACCAGCCCCTGCATGGCCTGGTGCATGGGCAGAAAGCGGGTTTCGATTTCTTGCTGCCACAGGCCGGTGGGTTCGAGCATTTCGCGCATGTGCAGGCGCAGGCAGCGCTGTACTTGCGTGTCTTGCCCGAAAGAAATCAGCATGTGGCTGAAAAAAGCATGCAGCGCATCGGGCAAAGGCAGAGCGGGGTCGGCAATGGCAGCGATGGTGCCTTGAAAGTCCTGGACGGCAAAGGGCTCGTAAAAGGCGCTGCGATACAACCCCTCTTTATCGCCAAAGTAGTAGCTGATGGCCGAAATGTTCACGCCAGCGGCCTGGGCAATGGCCCGTGTGGACGTGCGAGCAAAACCCTGCTCAGCAAACAGGCGCACGGCTTCGTCAAGCAGACGCGCTCGCGCGGCCTCTCCATCGGCCCGGCCCGAGCGGCGGCCCGATGCGCGCGTACCCGCCGCCCGTTCACGCGTTGCTGCTGTGCCAGAAGGCTTGGAAGAAAGAGCCGTTTTTGCCGGTTTCATGGGGTCACATTACAGCACAGATGGCCGTCGAACAAGCCTGGTCAACAAGGGCTGCTGCAAATACTTGGCCCTGCGGCCTTGCCCCGCCGCTGCCTGCCTAGCGGCCTGATGCGGACACCTGTTCTCGTTCTTTATCTCTGTGGCATGCCTCTGCCATGCAGAGCAGGGCATGGGTGACACGCATGCATACTTTGATGTGCTGCACTTTGCATTCATCCGCTGCAAGCGGTTCATGAAGCCTCAGCCCCAAGCGCTACCGTGAAGAAGCTTGGGACTGTACAAAACGCCGTTATCAAGCAAAGTAGAGCGACCAGCCCTTGGCGCCAGCACCATCCATATGGGTATGGGCTGAATCGGCTTGACCGCCGCTTTATTGCCGGGCCGTGCGCCGGTTGGGTGGCAGGGTTTGCGGGCTGTTGGTGCGCAGGGGGTTGATGTCCAGCCCACCGCGGCGCGTGTAACGGGCATAAACCGTGAGTTGGCTTGGCTGGCAGCGCTGCATGATGTCCATGAAGATGCGCTCCACGCAATGCTCGTGAAAGCCGTTGTGATTACGCAGACTCACGATGTAGCGCAGCAGCCCTTCGTGGTCGATGGCCGGGCCGCTGTAGCTGATTTGCAAGTCGCCCCAATCGGGTTGATTGGTCACGGGGCAGTTGCTGCGCAGCAGATGGCTGGTGAGGGTTTCGCTTACCGGGGCTTCGCCGCTGGCCGCCCGCAGCCATTGCGGGGCCGGTTCGTAATCGCTGCATTCCACATCGAGCCGATCCAGGCTCAGGCCCGACAGGTTTTCGATGCGTTGTTCGGCAAACTGCTCGGGCAACACCAATTGCACGCGCACGCTGGGCGCAGCCGCTGAAGTCGCCCCACTCGCCGCACCGGTTGCATCGCCTGCCTTTACCTTGCTTGCTGCGCCCGCTGCCTCGTCCGCCGCTGGCAAAGTGGCATTGCCGGCTGACCAGACCACCGCGCCCACATCAGTGGCAATGCGCTGGCGCACGGCTTCGGCATCGGCAAAGCGGCTATTGCTGAAGCTGTTGAGGTAGAGCTTGAAAGATTTGCTCTCGACGATGCAGGGCGTTTCGCACGGGATGGTCACCTGCACCAGCGCCACCTGCGGCTTGCCACGCAGATTGAGCCAGCTGAGCTCATAGCCCGTCCACAAATCGGCGCCGGTAAAAGGCAGGGCTTTGGCTGCCACGCCCAGCGCATCGCGCGACTGCTGGCGCGCAATGGGGTAAAGCACTTCGGGCGCGTATTGATCGGGGTAGTGCGTGGCCTTGCCCAGTTGCGATTGTTCGGGGGTGTGGGTGTGCATGACGATGGCTGGTGTATAGAAACGAAATCAGCAAGCTGTTTTCAAATCGTTTTTCAGGTGGCTCTGTTTGCTACGGCTTGCTTGCCTGCTGGCTTTGAAAGCTGTTCACGCCCCCCGCCTGCCTGCGGCGGAACACCAGGCGGTCTGGCCCCGAGGCATCGGGCGCCCAAGCGTAGCCATCGGCATCAAAGCCCGTGAGGCCCTCAACCGTATCCACCTGCTGCTCGATGGCATAGCGCATCATCAAACCGCGCGCGCGTTTGGCAAAGAAAGAGATGATTTTGTATTTGCCGTCCTTGTAATCCTCAAACACGCATTCCACCACGCGGGCCTGGAGCGTGCGCAGATCAATCGCCTTGAAATATTCCTGCGAGGCCAGGTTCACCAGCACTGGCTCGCCGCCTTGCTCGGCCAAGCGCGTGTTGAGGTATTGCGCAATCTTGCTGCCCCAGAACTGGTACAGATCGCTGCCACGCGCGTTGGCCAGTTTGGTGCCCATTTCCAGGCGGTAGGCTTGCAGCAGATCCAGCGGGCGCAGCACGCCGTACAGGCCACTCAAGATGCACAGGTGCTGCTGAGCCCAATCGAGCTGCGCGCTGTTGAGCGTGCGCGCCGACAAGCCATCGTACACATCGCCATCAAAAGCCAGCACGGCCTGGCGGGCGTTATCGGGCGTGGCCTTTTTGCGCCAGGCGGCGTAGCGCCCCACGTTCAGCAGCGCGAGCTTGTCGCTGATGCCCATGAGCGAGGCGATCTGCTGCGGCGACTGGGTTTTGAGCAGCTCGATCAGCTCGGCCGCGTCGTCCATGAACAAGGGGGCGCTGTGCGCTGCAGGCGCAACAGGGGTGTCGTAATCCAGCGATTTGGCAGGGGAAAGAACGAAGAGCATGGCAAATTGAAAACAGCGCGCTGCAACGAAATGATTGGCTCGCTACAGGCAGGAAAAATCAGGCAAAGCTTGATGGAACAGATTGCTTGGTAGAAGCGGCACCAGAACCACACAAGCCCAATCAAATAGCGGCCACAACATGTTGTGTGGCTTTTATCTAGCCATGGCAAGGCTATGACAAGCAACCCCCTATTGGAAGCAAACAAAAAGCCAACCAAGCTGGGCTGATTATGACGGTTTGCGCACAAACCTGCTGGCAAGCTGTCTTTGATTCACAGCGCTTGCACCTCGGTAAACGGCTCTCTTAATAAGTCGGGCCATGTTTGTTGGATTGAAAATGCTCCCGCGCTTAATGGGCTTTGCCTGTTGTTGAGCGGTATCTGAGGCAGCGATTCTCTAAACCGGCTGCCCATCCACAAAAGTCATCAAGGTATGAGGTGCAATCATCGTCCATTGCTCGTTGCGCGTAAGCGGTTGGGTGGCAATCACGGCCACACGGTCTTGCACTTGCGTGAGGGTGGAAAAATCCACTTCCAGATCGTCGTCACTCAAAGCCGCGCGGGCAAAAGGATGCTGGCGCACGAGGTAGTGCAGGTGCGTGCTGGCATGCGCCCATAGGGCCGTACCGTTGGAAAGCAACATGTTGAAAGTGCCGTGGCCTGCGATCTGCGGCAATAACTCAGCCAGGGTGCGGCTGATTTCTGCCACGCTGGGCAGGGCAGCGTGGGCCTTGGCCAGTTCCTGCATCAGCCAGCAAAAGGCGCATTCGCTATCTGTATCGCCCACAGGGCGAAAGTGACTGTGCAGTCGGGGCTGGTAATTTTCAAGGTTGCCGTTATGCGCAAACACCCAGTAGTGACCCCACAGCTCGCGCACGAAAGGGTGGCAGTTTTGCAAGGCCACCACGCCCTGCGTGGCTTTGCGGATGTGCGCCACCACGTGGCAGCTTTTGATGGGGTAACGCCGCACCAGATCGGCCACGGGTGAATCGCTGGCGGCTTTGTGATCGATGAAAAGGCGCAGGCCTTTTTCAGCCACTGCGCTTGTTGTTGCTTGGTTTGTGGCAACAACTGGTGCCTCAGGTCGGCTTGCATCTGAATCAACGGGGGCTGCTTGCGTCGTTTGCGCGCCAGATGCACCTTCAAAGAAGGCAATGCCCCAGCCATCGGTGTGTTCGTCGGTTACGCCTGCACGCTGGCTGAAACCCCGGAAGCTGAAAGTGATGTCCGTGGGCGTGTTGCAGTTCATTCCCAGAAGTTGGCACATGGCAAAACCGTTTTAAAAACACTTCAAAAATAGCTGGCTGATCCGTTTGGCTGCTGTTCGGCGCCGTTTCTGCTATCCCTTCATCCTCATCCGCATTCAAGACCTGAACACAAGCTTCTACCCAAACCGCAGGTAAAGATACTGGCGGCAGGCCGTTACAACAAGCCACAGCGATTTTGTACAGAATGCCATCCTCGTTCAGTACTTTGAGCCACACATGCCATCTTTCACATCGCATTTATCGCTCATGGGCCGTTGGGTCTGGGCAGCCCCTTGCTCTTTGCCGGGTTTGCTGCTGGGCCTGCTGATGCTGGCTTGCGGTGGGCAGTGCCGCCGTGTGCAGCACACGCTGGAATTCAGCCGCTTTGCCACAGGCATTCCCGCTGGCTCACTCTGGGCCCGTTTACCTTGGCAAGGCATCACCTTCGGGCATGTCATCCTGGGAACTTCCCAACCCAGCTTGCAAGCTCTTCGCAGCCACGAGTGGGTGCATGTGCGCCAATACGAACGCTGGGGCCTGTTCTTCTTTCTGGCCTATCCCATCAGCAGCTTGCTGGCACTTGGGCAAGGCCGCCATCCGTATTGGGACAATGCCTTCGAACGCGCAGCTTATAAAGAGCACACCCTCTCTGAAAAAGCCAATGGATGCTAAACGCTTGTTGACTGCATCTCTGTTTGAGACTTGTAGGCTTTTCAAACCGAAACGAATTCTATCGAGGGGCATAGTTTAAAAATTCTGGATGTTCTTTTGCGCGTTTCGTCTGGGGATTGTTTTCTTTAAATTAAATTTTTAAATTTGGAAATAGATAGATAGGTGCAGGGCACAATCTGTGGATAAGTGTGTTTTCTCTTGCAAGATCATTTGCTTAGCCGCAGTACAAGTTTGTGGAATGGAGCAGATTGAGCTGTGAAGGGAAAAGCATATCTTCAGTTTGTTCAAGCAGAGTTGTGTACAAACAGCCAGTTGCCCTCTGTTTGTTCACAGGCTTGGGCACAACTTCACTTGAATTTATTTTACATAAATTTACATCTATAAAGAATAGGCTGAGTTTTTCTTTTTTGCTGAACAGATATTTTGCTGATTTTTTAGGCAATTTATTCAATGATGGGCAGTATTTTTCAACTGAAATCCGCTCAAAAAAAGGCTTGATGCCCGTTAAAAACGACTCTGAATTGCATATTTTTTAGGTAGTTTGACCGTGTCTCATATTTTTTATCACTACCCGCAACAGTTTGATGTGATCGTGATCGGAGGCGGGCATGCGGGGACGGAAGCCGCCTTGGCAGCGGCTCGCATGGGCGCTGATACCCTCTTGCTCACCCACAACATCGAAACCTTGGGTCAGATGAGCTGCAACCCCAGCATCGGCGGCATTGGCAAGAGCCATCTCATGCGCGAGCTGGATGCCTTGGGCGGTGCCATGGCGCTGGCCACAGACAAAGCGGGCATTCAATTCCGTGTGCTCAACAGCAGCAAAGGCCCAGCCGTACGGGCCACCCGTGCCCAGGCCGACCGGGTGTTGTACAAGGCGGCCATTCGCCAGCGATTGGAAAATCAGCCGAATCTGTGGCTGTTTCAACAGGCGGTGGATGATCTGGTGCTGCAAGGTGATCGTGTCAGTGGTGTGATCACGCAAACCGGTATTTGTTTTTCGGCCCATGCCGTGGTGTTGACGGCGGGCACTTTCCTCAATGGCCATGTGCACATCGGCCTGCAAAACTACGGAGCGGGACGTGCGGGCGATCCATCGGCCGTGGCTTTATCGGATCGGCTCAAGGAATTGAAGTTGCCACAGGGCCGCCTCAAAACCAGTACGCCACCACGCATTGATGGTCGCAGCATCGACTTTTCGCGTTGTGAAGAACAGTTGGGTGATGGAGTGGGAGAACTGGTGACTGTTGCTGATGAGCGTGCGCTCAGCAGCGTTTGGCGGGGCAAGGCTCGCCAAACTTTGCCTGATGCCCCGGTGGCGAGTTTGATGGGGCATGCCCGCATGCATCCTTTGCAGTTGCCTTGTTGGGTCACTCACACCAATGCGCAGGCGCATGAGTGGGTGCGCAATGCAACCGAACGCAATCCCATGTTCGGCGAGGCGGTAGAAGGCGTAGGGCCGCGCTATTGCCCCAGCATTGAAGACAAAGTGGCACGCTTCGCCGATAAAGAAAGCCACCAGGTTTTTTTGGAACCCGAAGGGTTGACGACGCATGAGGTGTACGCCAACGGCATCACCACCAGTCTGCCTTTTGATGTGCAAATGGCCTTGGTAAGAGCCATGCCTGGACTGGAAAAGGCGCACATCTTGCGACCTGGCTATGGCATTGAATACGACTTTTTCGATCCCCGTTCACTCAAAGGCAGCTTTGAAACACGTCAGATTAGTGGGCTGTTTTTTGGTGGGCAAATCAACGGCACCACGGGTTATGAAGAAGCCGCAGTACAGGGCTTGTTTGCTGGCTTGCATGCGGCCTTGCATGCGCGAGAGCAGGGTAGTGCGCAGGCTGAACGCATCGCACCGCAATGGACGGCATTCAGCTGGCTGCCCGCACGCAACGAGGCATACATCGGCGTGTTGGTGGATGATTTGATCACCAAAGGCGTGACCGAACCCTATCGCATGTTCACCAGCCGGGCCGAGTTCCGCTTGCAGTTGAGGGAAGATAACGCCGATATGCGCTTGACGGAAACGGGGCGAAAACTGGGCTTGGTGAACGATGCGCGCTGGGAAGCCTTCTGTCGAAAACGTGATGCGGTTTCACGTGAAACAGAGCGCTTGAAATCTGTTTGGGTAAACCCGAAAAATCTTTCGGCTGATGAAAGCGTGCGGGTATTGGGTAAAACCATCGAGCACGAGTACAACTTGTTTGATCTACTACGTCGGCCAGAGGTTCGCTATACCGAGTTGCTCAGCGTAAACCAAGGTGCGTTCATGGATGAATCTGTTTCACGTGAAACGTTAGGTGATTTGTACGGGTCTGTGGTTGAGCAGATAGAGATTGCTGCCAAATACGCGGGGTACATCGAACGCCAGTATGAAGAGATCGAGCGGGCAGCGCATTACGAGAATATGTGTTTACCAGCTGATTTGGACTATCAACAGATTAGTGGCTTATCTATCGAAGTGCGGCAAAAATTGCAAGAGCATCGCCCAGAGACACTGGGGCAGGCCAGTCGCATATCAGGCGTTACGCCAGCAGCTATTTCTTTGCTGTTGATTCATTTGAAAAAGCAACACGCGGTTAAAAGCATGCTGAATAACCCGTCTGCTGAAGCAAAGTAAAAACATGACTGAATTAGCAAACGCTATGCAGCAGAAATTGCAAAACGGACTTCAAGCTTTGGATCTGAGCTTGAGTGTCGAGCAGCAAGCGCAACTCTTGCGCTACATGGAATTGCTGGCGCAATGGAACAAGGTCTACAACCTCACTGCTTTGCGCGATCCGGCTGATATGTTGACCCATCACGTGTTGGATAGCTTGGCGGTGATTACCCCTTTGCACCGCCATACCCAGGGCAAGGCGATGAAACTGCTGGATGTGGGCAGTGGCGGCGGCTTGCCAGGCGTGGTGATTGCCATTTGCTGCCCCGAAATACAAGTCACTTGCGTGGACGCAGTAGCTAAAAAGACGGCTTTTATTCAACAGGTAGCAGGCGCTTTGAAATTGAATAATTTGCAGGCCCAGCACATACGCGTCGAAAACATCCATACCCCTTACGATCTTGTTGTTTCACGGGCTTTTGCTTCATTGCCTGATTTCACGGATTGGTCGGCATCGGCTTTGGCTGAAAACGGTGTGTGGTTGGCCATGAAAGGCAAACAACCATTGGATGAAATGGCTGCCTTGCCTGCATCGGTGGAAGTGTTTCATGTGGAACCACTTCAGGTGCCGGGCTTGGACGCTGAGCGTTGTCTGATCTGGATGAGAAAACGCGCATCCTCATTTATCGAGACTGTACAGAACGGCATTTCGTGAATATAAAAATGATGATCTATAACGTTTGAAATACTTACTTTGTATCCGGTTATTGCTTTTGATTCTGAATTTTAGTGTTACGCTCTGATCTGTTTATCGCATGGCAAGCGATTATCAGTAGCGAGCAACAAGCTGTGCTTGTTTTTGAATCAGGAAAAGGCGATGAAAAAAGACGAGGTTGGCCATCATTTTCTGGCGCGTTTGGGTAAAACCCGTTTGCGGCCAGGTGGCAAGCGGGCAACGGATTGGCTCATCAGTCAGGGAAATTTTTCCAAAGACAAGCAAGTGCTTGAAGTGGCATGCAATATATGCACCACGGCCATTGGTTTGGCTAAAACATATGGCTGCCACATCACGGGCATAGACCTGGATCACTCGGTATTGGAAAAAGCCCAGCGCAATATCCGCGAGCATGGCGTTGCCGATCGGGTTGAAGTCATGCATGGCAATGCCACTCGCCTGCCTTTTGATGATGCCAGTTTCGACATCGTGTTGAACGAGGCCATGCTCACCATGCTGCCTCTTGAAGCCAAGCAAAAGGCTGTGAGTGAGTACTTGCGTGTGCTAAAACCTAATGGCATCTTGCTCACGCACGATGTGCTGCTCAATACGCATGACGCAACAGAAAGCGAGCAGGTACTCAAGCGATTGCGAGATACCATTCAGATCAAAGTTACACCACTCACTCAAAATGATTGGAAAAACCTGTTTTTGCAAGCAGGTTTTCAAAAAACGGACTCGATTACCGGTGAAATGAGCCTGCTTTCACCTCAAGGCTTGATTCGTGATGAAGGGCTTGGTGGTGCTTTAAAGATCATCTTTAATGCAATGAAGCCGGAAAATCGGGAAAGCTTCAAAAAGATGTTCAAAACTTTCAACGATCCGGCCAAAAAACTGGGATTCATCGCTGTTTGCAGCAGAAAATAATCGACTTGGATGAACTTTCAATGAAATATTGAAGGTGTTTGATAAAAACGCAAATGAATTGTGTTATGGTTGTTTTATGATATTGAATAAGGAGGATGAATGAAAAAGAGTATTGCACTTCTTGCTTTGTTAACACCATTCATGGCTTCGGCTAATTCCAATTGCGACAAACCAGTGAATGATTTTGATGGGCTTTACTGCTTGAATAAAGTATATGTTGAAGCAGACAAGGAACTGAATGCACGTTACAAGGAATTGATGCCATTTCTGGACAGCTCTGGCAAATCCGCTTTGAAACGCGGCCAACTCGCTTGGATCAGACAAAGAAACAATGAATGTTCCCGTCGGGAAGGAAATAATTTTTTTGTCAATCTTGATTGCGCGGCAAGACAAACCATTGAAAGAGTGCAGTTTCTGCAAGATCGTTTGCGTGAATGCAAAAGTTCAGGTTGCTTGAATAGCAGGTTGTAATGGTGCTTACCGAAGCAGGGTATTGCTGGACGATGTCCTTTGTCATATAAAGTCGGTTTATCTTGTTAGGAAAACTGATGTCAGAATGGAAAATCTGCATCACTCATGAAATCAAGTGGTTTGATTAATAACGATTGATATATTATTTACATCTCTGATTCAATTAAATACTGTACTGTTTCACTACGCGTTGTATGAATGCAGGGGTGACTGAAAGGATTTTGCCAGGAAATTCGAGCAGGCACCGCCTCCGCTGCAGGCCGCATTGAAAGAGGATAGTAAAGAAGTGAACGCTAACAACGTTCCTGAACGAAAATTGGCCTCACTTGCTCTACGGTTGATACCAAACACAAGATGCTGCTTATGCTCACAGCATCCACGGGTGCTGATGCGCTTTTGCAGTGGGTGCGGTTGGCTTCAACGATCAATGATTGATGTGAATGAGTTTATTGCCAGATAATAAAAAAGCCACCAAAAGGTGGCTTTTTTGTTTTTTAATGGATTAGAGGTAGCTCAACAGTTTCCAGTTGGCGGTTTTGTTATTGTGTGGAGGAACGATTTTACCTTCGTACATGGAAACTGTTTGATTGGGCTCATCTTGCAGAACCCAGATACCGCTTTCAGGGCAGCGTTCACCAGTGCGTACGAGTGTGCCGATAGGGTTTTTCATATGGATCTCCTCTTTAAATCAAGTGGTTGATTTCATTGCGGTAACTATCAAGCTGTGCAAAGAAACTGCATCACAAAGGGTGAATATTTTCGGCACAGCTTTTGGTATCAGCCAGATACACAAAAAAGTCATTTTCGCAAGTGACATCATTGCGTGTGGCTGAGTTTGAATGGTAGCGAATAAAGCAGAAACAGTCCGATAAAAAATATGCGCTTTATGTAAAAATCCAGCGATTTATTTTTACAAATTTCATCAAATACAGAAAATGAAAGAGTATTAATGAATAATGGATATCAAGAACTTAGTTCCTTTTATTGAAATAATGTTTTTTAATTAACGATAATGACTGAGCTTCTGCAGAGGGTAGGCACAAGTTTTATCTTGTTTATCTCACTAAAATGATCGCTTGGACAGTTTTATGCAGCCTGATTGCCGGGGCGATGTCTTCGATCAAATTCAATGTGAATACATTACATCTGGCAACAAATGCGTGCTTGCAGGTTTGTTGAATATATTGCCCGACGGTGGATGAGAGGAAGATGAGATGCAGGCGCGCTGCTCAGAACTTTTTTGCGGTAAAGCACAGGTGAGGCATCAAGGCAGCATTTGTTTTTTTGAGGGGCTTGCCAAGCTGGATGGAGGCAAGGGACAGAATCGGTAAAAGCCCCACTGGCATGAGTCGGCTTCTGCCTGTTTAATGCGCCTGATCACGGCAAAGCGCCCGTTGGTGCCAAGCGGCAAGTTGGGCGTATGACTTGGACAGATTTGATGTGTTGGTGTGGCAAGTTTGCTAGTAGTGATATTGCTCCATGAAGCGATCGGTGCCTAGCGCATCAATTGCAAGCGTCTTGCTCGAATGTGCGCCTTCATGATCCCGAACACATCGCCAACAGCTTCTTCGTTTTTTATTCTTGATGAGAGAGTCGCATGTCTGACAACAAACTCCCCGAACGTTCCACCACGCTTACCGTGCTGATGACACCCGATCTGGCCAATTTTTCGGGCCATGTGCATGGCGGTGCCATTTTGCGCTTGCTCGACCAGGTGGCTTATGTCTGCGCGGCGCGTTATTGCGGGCGTTATGTGGTTACGGCCTCGGTCGATCAGGTGTCGTTTCGCGCGCCGGTGCACGTGGGCGAGCTGGTCACGTTCAAGGCATCGGTCAACTACACCGGCAAAACCTCAATGGAAGTGGGCGTGCGGGTTGAAGCAGAGAGCATCCGCACCCGCGCCGTGCGCCATGTGATCACCTGCTACTTCACCATGATTGCGGTGAACGACGAAGGCCGCCCCATCCCCACCACGCCGCTGGTGCCCGAAACGCCCGACGAGCGCCGGCGCTGGGCCGCAGGCCAGCTGCGCAGCACCCTGCGCAAAGAGATTGAGCGCCGCAGCCTGGAGATCAGACAGAACCCCGAAAGCCTGCTGGTGAGCTGCCCCTTGCCCGAAAAGCGGGCCAAGTAAAAAAGCAATGAAATTTGTGCTGGGATACGAGATGATTACTGCGATGCAGAAGACGCAAAACAGCCAAAGTGCTTGAAGAGTATCTGACAGGCTATGCGATAACAGAATGAGCTTGTGCAAGGATTTATTTTACAAAGAGCAGCTACCTCGCATATGGTATCAATCTATAGTGTCTGCTTCACAGATTACAAAATACCTGAGTAATACTTCAAAACAAGTGATGCGGATGAGAAAGTTCGTAGTCAAAATAGGAAATGCTGTTTCCTTTCAATAATATTGAATTTCTGACGATACAGGCACAGAGTAGTAGAGGAGATAATCGATAGACTGTCGATCCGTTTCGACTATAGCCTTTGCCTGCTAATGATTGAGGCAAAGATTGGCGATGATTCGGTGCGCCATGATGCGAGGTACGCCCGTGCAAGCACTGCAGAGTAGCGTTGAATGCCGTTGGAGTGAATGGCAGCTTGATCACCAAGTGTTCCTGCCAGAAAAGCACCCCCCTCCGAACAAATCGTACAAAGACCCGCCTTTGTAGACTTCATTTATCCCAGATAACACGAAGTCCATGATCTTGGACTTCGAGGCTAGGCCCATGTATTTGATGTTGTAGTGTAGATACAGTCTTTGGTGAAACTGAAAGCTTGCTAGCAAAGTGAAGGACTGCCTCGGCGTTAGTGCGAGTAGTACCTGCATTGCAGGTTGGAAAAAGAAATATTTGCATGCTACAGCTTGTAGTTGTCCAGGGCAGTAGTTCAAAAAGATTTCCACATGCACAAAAAAACCGCCTACGAAGGCAGATTTTCATTTTGCACCCTATTGGATCTTGCGATTTTCCAGTGTTTAGTTTTAGCTCTAGGCGGGATTTGAACGAAATCATGTCAAATACCCATTCTGAATAGCGAATCTGGCGGAAGAGGCCAATATCGCGAAGGTACTTAATACCTCCGGGCCGACTGTTAGCCGTAGGCTCAAAAAAATGAAGTACAGGGCAGAGATCCATAGTCTGGCGCAAGAGCTTCAATATTGTTAGACATTCGATGTTTTTGATTGCTAAGCTACAAATTGCTTAACAGATGCAGGCTGACTACGACGCAACAAGTGCAACACTGCCTTGATGTGATTCGCAACTGCGACGATTCAGAGGTGTACTTTCACGCGGCGCAGTTTCTTCGACACGCCGAGAACAGCCTTTGGTCAAGGAGTGGGAAATGAAGAATGACAACCCAGACCAAGAGAACCGCCCGGTCAAGTACGGCATCACGCCCGACGAGCTGTAACAGATTCAGCAGCGCCGAATCGAGGCGCAAGCAGACCGCGAGACTGACGAAGCGCTGAACCTGCTCCGCGCTTTCAAGCTGGGCGCTGCGTTGCGCGAGTAACCACATGAGCGTCAGCAGCGCCAAAGGCGTGCTAGCCCGCCTCAAGCACTTGGAACGCTCGCAAGGTGCGACCGACGAGATGCGCGGCTGGGTCAGTGACATGCTCAGCGCTGCCATTGCGGACGGTTGCATGTTCCCGGTTGATGGCCCTGTGGTGCGGCATTGCGTGTTGAATTGGATCGACGACGGCACCGCTCGCGCCTGAACTGCTGGCTGGGGCCTGCTGCGATGAAGCCGAATTTCCAAGGCTTCGTTGAGCCGCGCATGTGGCCACAGGATGGAGGCGCACGACGCGAACCCTTACTAGACATGAACAGTGACCGGCCCCGTGTCGTTCGCCGTGTAGGGAGGAACAAGTGCATGCGATGCGGTCACTTCTTTTGGACTGAGGATGTGCAGCGCTTGCGCCTTTGCAGCTCCCAACCCAACAAGCAAGGATGCAGGAGCAGGCAAAACGACGGCATCTGAAAAACCCTGCACCGCCCTTATCGTCGTCCGCGGTGCAGTGGCGCGCAATCCCGAAGAAGCTGCGCCGTCCCATCGAAAACCGTTGGACGTAAATCAAACGGACTCAGCCAGGAACGGGGCCGCTCCTACCCGTGCGACCTGGCCTTCAACGGGTGCCGCTGGCACCCGTTGTCGTTTGCACGGCTGCGCGAGCGCTGCGGGCGGCTGGGGCGACGATCACCACCTAGGGTACTGGCGAGCACGGCACGCGGCTTGTAGCGGCGCGCATGCCAGCGGGCAAGGAACGACAAACACGGAGTTATTCGGGCTTGCCCGCTAAGAGCTTGCTGCCACTGTGGTTAGGTCGGCAACCCCCGCAAGGCATAAGTACAGCGTAAACAGACCTGCACTCTTTCCGAACATTATGCCCCGATGGTAGGATCAAGAAATTGGCATCAGAGTGTGCTGCATATTTCTTGAGCGAGGGAGCATGGCAGGTATAAAAGAAGTGCTGGAAGCTGAACTTAGCAAGCTTCAGGGTAGCTACGAAGTCTGCGGAATCATTGATAGGGCCGGAGCCGTGTATCCGCTTGGAGCCGACACAAAGGTTCTTAGCACCATTTTTGAACTGGTAAGTCGGCCAGCAGTATATGCGGCAGCCAAGAAGCTGAGATTGCAAGTTATCGAGCCTACGGTGCAGAACCACTACCCGGACTTCACCCTCTGCACGGGACCTAACTGCAAACAGAAAATTGCAGTTGATGTGAAGACGACGTACCGCATCAGCGACGGCGACAGATTTAGCTACACGCTAGGCGGATATACCAGCTTCATCCGTGAGGGAAACGAGAAGAAGAACATCGTATTCCCCTTCGGAGACTACACGGAGCACTGGGTTATCGGTTTTGTCTATAACCGAGTCGCACAGAAGAAGGCTGGCGCTGAACATCTCTATAAAGTCGATCAGCTTGCAGAGATCCCCCTTCCGTTCTCGAACGTGGAGTTCTTCGTTCAGGAAAAATGGCGTGTCGCCAGCGACCGGGCAGGTAGCGGCAACACGACGAACATTGGCAGCATCAACGGTACGATTAATGAATTCCGTAACGGCGCAGGGCCGTTCAAGTCGGAAGATGAGTTCCTTGAATACTGGCGTGGTTATGGGCGCACGAAGGGAGAGCGGACAGATTTTTCAGACATTCAGGGATTCCGTGCTCTGAAAGAGCGGAAGGTCTGAAACGCTGGGAGTAAGTTCGACCTTCTCGATAACTGCTGCACCGTGGGAGACCACAAGCGCTTCAGTCATTTCGTTACGAAGTTCTTCGCTAGAACCGACGTGATAGAAGTGCGACGTGGTTTCCATCGGATAGCCTGCAAACCAGCGAGCTAGGTACTCGTTCTTGCGGTACTTATTTTCAAGCCACATTGAGAGCGCAAAATCAGCATCGCAATTGATTAACGCAAGGGCCATCGCGTCCGCTTCTTCATCAGTGAAGCCGTTGTAATAGTCGGTATGACGACCGACATAGGGCGGGTCGCAGTAAATCATGTCACCCCGCTGTGCAGCCTCGATTGTCTCTTGCCACGACTGCACTACAAATTCCCAGTCTTTGCCCTTCATAACACTTGCTGCCCAATCAATCTGATTGGCGATCTTCGTAATCAGGGCCTGACGAAAGCGTTCCGGCTTCCGGCAGAAAGGCACGTTGAAACGTCCCTTCGAGTTGAAGCGCATAACGCCGTTAAAGCAAGCACGACTTAGAAACAGGAAGTCGAGCGGACTCCCTTCATTATTGAATCGCTCTCGAATGAAGTAGAAGTGATCTTCACCTACCTCCAAGAGTCGCTGCCCTTCGATCTCAAGGAACCGACGCGCAGAGTCGCCCGTAATTGCCCCCGACTGCACTCCCTTGTAGAAATTGATGAGGTGTTTGTTCGTGTCAGCAAGGAGCGCACGCCTAGGGGCAAGATTCAAGGCAACTGCCCCTGAGCCAATAAACGGTTCAATCCATCGTCCTTGACCGTCCCATCGAATGCTGGCTGCGATCATGGGCGTGAGTTTTGTCTTGATCCCTTGCGTCTTGATGGGAGGGGCTTTGGGCACAACACTTTTCGGGAACATCATCACTCCATTATTTAGCCTGCAACATTGGCCCAAGCATAGGACGCAAGCCAGCTACCTGTACACGACCATACTGTAAGCGCCACCGCTCGCTTATGGTATGCTTACGGGGTACAAATTCGCCGCCAAGAAGAAAGCCCCGACTAGCGGGGCTTTCATCGTTTTTCACAAGCTCTTTGCATGCCCACCAAACTAAGCTAAGCGCTTGTTTTTATTGGCGGAAGCGGTGAGATTCGAACTCACGGATCCTCGCGGATCGCCAGTTTTCAAGTTTACCCCAGCTCGTTTTGGCCTAGCTAGAAGCAGCTTTATTTAGCCATAACAACCTTTATGAATCAACGACTTATCGTCATTGCGCGTTTGGCGTAGCTTGTCGTAACGTGCCCCACATTGCTAAACATGCGCTAAAAAGCGCGCTTCTGGGGGCTGACGACATGGCGAAATTGACAAAGACCTACATCGACAAGGTGCAGGCACCGGCGACGGGCTACGAGATTCATTGGGACGACGCGCTGAAGGGATACGGGCTGCGCGTCACCGCTGCGGGCAAGCGCGTGTTCGTGGCTCAGGGGCGCGTCAGAGGCAAAGCGGTCTGCTTCACGATTAGTCCATACGGGCAGCTCACCGAATACGAGGGGCGCGAGAAGGCGCGGCGCATCTTGCAGGACATGCGCGAGGGCATCGACCCGCGCGACGTGAAGAAGGCAAACGAAGCGGCCAAGGTAACGCTGCGCCAGGTGGCCGACGCTTACATGGGGCGTCCGGGCAAGCTCAAGGACAGCAGTAAGACCGAGATTGAGCGCCACGTGACTACAACCTTCAAGGCGTGGGAACAGAAGCCCATCGCCGCCATCACCGAGGACGACTGCCGCAAGCGCTACCGGGAGATCGTGACGAAAGGCACCACGGGCAAAGGGCCAGCACCCGCCCAAGCCAATCAGGCGTTCAGCGTTCTTCGCGCTCTCATCAACTACGCCGGTCGGCAGTACAAGAAACACGACGGCACCCCGCTCATCCTGCACATCCCTGTCGGCGCGGTGTGGCACATGCTCACGCAGGCACGCGCGAACGCCTACAACCGGGATACGTGGTCAAGCATCGACCTTGTGATGTTCCTCATGCTGACCGGCGCGCGCATTGGCGAAGCGTCCGCGTTGACATGGGACAGGGTCAGCATCGACAAGGACGACCCGGAAAACTGCTGGTGGCACATCCCTGACCCGAAGAATCGGAACCCGGTGTGGCTACCCTTGTCGTCGCAGGCGGTGGAACTGCTGACCACGCGCCAGCGCATCGAAGGCAATCCGCACGTCTTTCCGTCATGGGGCGATACGGGCCACATCAAAGACCCGCGCGACATGATGAAGAAGGTCAGCGAGGCAGCCGGTCGGAAGATCACCCCGCACGACCTGCGCCGGACGTTCGTAACGCTGGGCGTGTCGGTGTGCGACATCGACCTCTACAAGATGGAACTGCTCACGAACCATGTGCCCAAGGGCGTGACCGCCCGCCACTACCTCAAGACCTCGCGCCTGCAATACCTGCTCCCCGAAGTGCAGCGCATCGGAGACTGGATCAGCGAACAGGGCAAGATCGCGGAAGCGGTCGCAACGGGTGAGAACGTGGTGGCGCTGCGGGCGTGAATCGCCGCCCCTGCTCCCAATGGGCTACGCCGCAACCGGCCCAGCCGACCAAACCGGCAGCGCAGCAAGCTCTTAGCGGTCGTGGCCGACTAATTCAGGGTTTGGCGTTCCCGGCTTGCCCGCAAAAACGCGGCTACAGCGCACGCGCAGCGCTCGCCAGTACCCTGGCGGCGGCAGTGTGGTGATCGCGGCCTGTGCCGCCCCAGCCACGACAACGGGCACCATGCGGCACCCGTTGAAGGCAGCGTCAGGAGGTGGGAGCAGCACGTCCCCGCTACTGCGCCCGTTTGATTTACGTCCAACGGTTCGCTTTGGGACGGCCCGGCCTTCTCGTTATCCGGGCACCGCTGCAACGGTGACGAGCCGACGCAGGGCTTTTCAGATTCCGTCTGTGTCGTCCCGTGAGCGGCAACCAAGGCGGCTCACACCGTCGCCGGTACAGAGGCGCAAGCGTTGCACGTCCTGCGACCAGAACAACACGCCGCAGCACATGCACCGCCGCCAGCCGACATAGCGCACGACGCGCGGCGGCTTGTGGTCAGTATCAAGCACGGGTTCCCGCCGTGTCCCGTCATCCTGCGGCCAGCGCTGCGGCTCGACGAATCCAAGATAGTTCGCCTTTGCTGTGGGCTTGGCTGGCGGCGGGCGCTTCGGCTTTGGAGCGGGCACGGGCTGCGGTGCTGCACGCTTTCCCTCGCGCCATGCTGGTAACCACACTGGCTCTTCGACATTCATCGCAGCGTCCCTTCGCCCGCATAGCCGCGAGCGGTGCCGTCGCTGATCCAGTTGAGCAGGCAGCGCAGCACCACGGAGCCATCCATGCCGCACATGCGACCGTCATCGATAGCTACGCCGAAGGTGTCACTGACCCACTGGCGCAGCTCGTCTGTGGCGGTGTTCGAGCGTTCCAGCTTCTTGAGTTGGGCCAGCATGCCCTTGGCGCTGCCGATGCTCATGTGGTCAGCGCTCCCGCCGACCCGGACGCGCCGCTAGTCGGTCTTTCATGCGCTTCATGAGTAGCGCCATGATTTCTTCCGCGACGTATTCAGGGACGCACGGGTGCAAGGAGCAGATGCACATCGGGTGGCTGTAGCGTTCGTCCGCGCGGTCAATCTGGTAGCGCTCGCGGTCGCGCACGTCCTTCGTGCTGGTGATCTGCCATTCAACCATGTGATGCCTCCTCGTGTTGTTTCAGGGCTTGCCCCAGCTTCACCGCACGGGCGAGGTTCAGCGTGTCCGCTGCCTGCTGCTCCACGTGCGCTTCGATACGGCGCTGCTGAATCTGTTGCAGTTCGTCGGGCGTGACGCCATACTTGATGGGGCGGTTCTCGTGGTCGAGGTTGTCGCTTTTCATTGGAGCGTTCCTTTCAGTGGGCCGATCTGTTGAAGGAGTTTTGCGGCCTGCCAGCGCACGGCGGGATCGTCGCATTTCAGAATTGCCTCGTAGCAAGCGGCCACAATTAGCTTGAGATCGGCTTGCCCCTGCGGTGTGTCCTTCAAGGGAACAGTCCGCCAGCCGTGCTGCGGGATGCATTCGGCGTCTTCGATACTCATGCCTGTTTTTCCTCCAGCGCGGCGAGGTGCGCTTCCAGTTCATCAACGGCACGGATGCCCGCGACCGACTGGATGCAGTCGATCAGCATTCGCCCGGTTTCGGGGTCAACGCGCCCTTCGGATACCGCTGCGAGCACCTGCTGCGCCTGCTCGTGCAGGGGCTTTTCAGGGTCTAGCTCAAACCCGACAGCGGCAGCGCGTGCGCGCAGCGGTGGCTCAAGTCGCTGCGCCCATAGGTTCATGGCGCTGGTGTCGCCCGCGAGCGCAGCTTCCTTGATGGCGCGCGCAAGATCGGAACCGTCCTTTTGCAGTTCCTCGGCGAGCAGCGTCTTGCGGTTCTTGCTGCCCTTCGGACGACCTGCCGGGTTTCCCGACTGTCCGGGCTGCCAGCCACGCGGCGGCTTGTTGGGCTGGGGCACGAAGCCTTTCATCCATTCAGGCGATTCAACTTCCGCCATGTTTTCACCTCTTGTTGTTTGCAGAGGATCAGCAGCGGTGCTCACTGACCGTCGAACTTGAGCGCGGCCAGAGCCTTGTCATTGCCTTCACGAAGAGCCTGCACGCGCGTCCACGGGGCGCCCATTGCCTTCTCAACCTCCTTGAAGATCAGTGCGCCACACTGTTCGATGACGGCCTTGGCACCGCGCACCGCTTTCAGCTTCTGCGCCAAGTCAGGCGAGGTGCGCTCGTGCCACATGCGGGTGTAGGTCTTCTGGAAGTTCGCATCGAGGCCGGACAGGTACGGAGGCGCGCCGCATACTGCGCTGATAGTGACGTGGTCTCCATCCTCGATTGCCTGCCGCAAGAACTCGTGGCGCTTCTCGGTCGGCATGTCCTTGACGAACTTCCGCACCTAGCCGGAGATCGTCACCGCAGCGCGCGACTCCAAGGGCTGCGACAGCTCACCCTCGAAATGGGCGATCTGCTTTTCCAACGTGACGCGCACGTTGTCCAACTTCTTGGCAAGGCGCTGCTGTTGCTTCCAAGCGGCATCGGATACGGCAAGCACCTGCTGGCCTTCCGTCCATGCTTGGTTCTTCTTCGCTGCACCGCGTGCGTCGTGCAGCTTGCCAAGCGTGATATAGGCGTCGTCCAGCGCTTCGAGCGCGGGGGCAAGAATGGGGGCGGTAAGTTCCTCATCGTAGCCGTCCACCTCCTTCAAGGTGTCGGTGTGCAGAGAAGGCGTGATACGAATATCAACCGGCGTGGGCATGATGAAACTCCTTTGATTTCGCGGCGCGGCTGCGCATGTGCTTGCATGCTGCGAAAGATCAACGAAGGTCCGCAAGGAAAACAGTTTTAAAACAACGCACTACAGTTCAAGAGCAAACGAAGAACAGTAAATAAGCTGTTTGTCGCTTTGCTTTGACACATCCAAAAAGTCGTTGCCGGTCGTCGGAGACCTGTCTTGCAATGTGCCTCCTTCAACCCGCACAGGAGCAACGATATGACCGCCAAGACCGACACGAAGCGCGAGAACGCCAAGCGCGCAGCCATCGCCGCAGGGGTGCCCGCGGAGCTGGTGGAGATCACCGTTCACAAGGATGCGGAGGGCGTGCGCTTTGGCTGGAAGGCGAAGGACGCCGCTGCAAGCGCTGCGCAGGGTGCCGCCAATACCCCAGCGGCGACCGCTACCGAAAGCGAGCCTGTAGCGGCCCCTGCTGCCGCGCATGTGGTGACCACAAGCAAGCCCAAGCAGGCAGCAGCGCCGAAGGTGCCGCGCGAGGAACGCAACGACGTGAAGCGCCCGCGCGCTGGTGGCGCTTGCGCTGCTGCGTGGGAATACCTCGACCAGCACGGCAACATGCAGCCGAAGGACTTGAAGCCGGTCGCCGCTGAAAAGGGCTGGAACGAGAACAACGCCCTGATCGAACTGTACGGCTGGCGCAAGTTCATGGGCCTGTCACGGGCTGCCGCGAAGTAGCCGCCTAGCATCTGTTCGGCACGTAAGCGCCCCGCATGGGGCGCTTTTCGTTTGTGCGGGAGATGGCGCTTCGATTTATTATCAAAGAAACGAATATCAGGGACACCATGAACGCCGTCGAACAGAACCTCGCCAATTGGAAGGATTCGCTCTTATCAAGCATTCCGGTTGGCGGTCTGCTGTCCCGTAACCCTGTCGCGTACAAATGGAAGGCGACCTTTCGGGTCTGGATGCTGCGCAAGGCTGTGTTCTGGCACCTCAACGACTTGATGACTCAATCCTATGCCTTGCATCAGCAGGGGCACGGCTTGGGTGCGCGCATTCTGCTGCGAAGCGGGTTCGAGTCGCTTGCCACGCTGATCTACCTCAATCAGCTCATGCAGCAGGTGCTAGATGGCAAGTTGAGCTTTCATGCCTTCAGTGACAAGACGGCCACGCTGCTGCTCGGCTCGCGGGATGGCTCGACGGAACACCAGTCCGTCAACATCATGACGGTGCTTGAGAAGTGCGATAAGCGGTATCCCGGCATCGCAAAGCTCTACGGCATCCTGTCCGAGAGCGCCCATCCGAATTACGAAGGCATGGTTGCCGGTTACTCGAAGATTGACCACAGCGAGTATGAGACGCACTTCTCTAACCGATGGATGGAGTTGTACGGCGACCGCCACCTCGGGTCTATGGAGTTGTGCATGAGTACGTTCCATCACGAATACAACGACGTGTGGCCTGCGTTCATGGAAAAGCTGGAAAGCTGGATTGAGGCGAATGACACCGACCTAGAAGCGACGAAGCAGGCTTGAGCGAGCACGGCGAAAGTCGGCTGTCGCTACGCATGGGCTAGGCGGGCTGACCACGCGCGGGCACGCGCCCAGAGCCTATGCGGACTTGCAGGCAACCGAACAGCAAATATGGAAATTGGCGTTCGGCTGAACTGATGTGCAAGGCGTTAGCGCAATAGTGGCGTAAGTTCGTTAGTCGGGGTCGTGCCAACCCCCCTAATGCCCCAATGCCCTCTTACACATACACCCTCGCACTAACGCACTAACAACAACTACTTTTCTGTATGTAAAGCCTTGCTGCGTAAGGGTTTGTGGCGTTAGTGGCCCCGCCACTATTGCGTACTAGGGCACTTGCATGGTGTGGTTATCTAATCCTTCCAGAAGCTCATAGCTGTCCTTATCGCCGCCTTCGATTCTTCGCCTTGCTTAGAGAAGTCGAATCGAAGAACGCGGTACACAGTGCCGTGGTAGTTGTAGCCTTCGCCAACCTTGCTCTTGTCTACCTCCATCAGATTGCTGGCAGCAATAAGACTGCGCAGCGTCAAGTCGAGTGCGGATGTTGCGCCGAACTTGTGACCTCCGAACTGGGCAAGTTTCTGTGTCATGGTTTGCAGGTAGGCGCGAGGCACAATCGAGTTGAGGCGCATGCTCTCAAAGGACTTTTCGTAGCGTTCCGCGACCTTTTCCTGCGTCAAGAATCGACGGCACACGTCCAAGACCTTCTGCTCCCGCGCGTGGTCATCCGTACCAATGTCACCGCTGTCGAGACGGTTGAGGAATAGCGCAATGTCGCGCTCAACCAGACCAATCGCCCAGCCGAAGTGCTCGGTCGTCACACGGGGATGTGTCGGGTTATCTGCCGCTGCCAGCAAGCAGGCGCTGCGCAACACCTTCAACGCAGCGCGGTTCCATACCTGCCTGCGCGACTCATCGGCCCCAGCCTCTTTGATCTTGTCGTCGCACCTATCCTCGAATGCGTCATAAGCGCGCTGGGCATCTTGGGTCAGTCCAACAAGCTCGTAAATGTTCCGCGAGTCCCAATCGAGCGCCAGCCCTGCCAGGGATACGAGCGAGTTGATAAGCGCGTCGCTGGGCGTGGAGACTTGGTGCATGTTCCTCGGCGGGCGCTCACCGTCGTATTCGATAACCGTAAATCGTGACATGAAGCCGTCGGACATCGTGCTTGGGGTAATGGACTCGAAGAAGGTGCCCGGTGTTGTCTCGCCCAGCAGGCTATAGGCCACGTCCGTACTGACCCGCGCATTGTTGTCTTTGTTCGAGTAGGCGATACCGCCTGCAACCGAACCCGGCCCCGATTTTTGATACAGGTTCGTCAACTCCGTGCGCAGCGTGGAGTGCGGGCCTTCCTTATCCGATGCCATCTTTTCAAACTTCTTGCCGAACTCCCCGACGACGTTGACGAAGCAAGGGTTCGTGGCGACGAACTTGAGCAATGCTGGTCCTGATGCAAAGTTGTCGAATGCGACGTGATTGCCTGCTGTCGGCAGCTTCATGCACATGGCGCGCACAAGCGTTCCGATGCCCTTGTGCATAGCCTCCTTGCCAATAGCGCTACGTGCCACAAGCATGATGTAGAGATTGAGGCCTGAGGATCCGGGAGCGACCCAGCGTCGGCCACAGATACCCGCGAGCAATCCCAGTGATGCCGCCACGGCGACCTCGGGCACTGGACGCGGCGCGGCTTGATACACAAAGCGCGCAACTTCTCCTGCGATACCGGGCGGCCAACCGAAAGCCGGGGCAGGCAGTGCGGGCGCTGGCCCCGCAGCAGCGGCAGGGGCCACGATCGGCACCGCGCCAGTGCTTACCCCCTTGGCCTGTGCCGTGCGCACGCTGCGCACAGTCTTATGCGGGTCTAGCCCAGCATCAAAGGCGCACTGCATGATGTACCAGTCGGCGTCGTCGGGATCGAAGCGCCGTAGCATGTCATCTTGTATGGCTGGCGAGCGCTGTCCTACCATGCCTTCGCGTTGATTCATATTCGTCCTCTTGAAGCGGCAGCGGTGTGCAGACCCCGCCGCTTTTTTGTCGATTGGCTGCAAGTGGGCTAGACGGCGCTGACGCAACAGGAGCGCGCGCCGCGCGTGCGTTCTGTTTGGGCATGGGCGACCACCGTTTTCTGTGTTTGGCGGTCGGCTAGATGCACAGGGCGTCGCCCGGCTGTTGGCTGGTGCTGTTGCGCGCGCCGGAAGCGAGCCACGCCAGCATGTCGCGCTCCGAGTACCAGACGCGACGGGTGCCCGGGGGCTGGAGGTAGCGCGGGCCGGTGCCCTTGAGGCGGTGCTGCTCCAGCGTGTTGCGGGCAACACCGAGAAAGTCAGCAACCTCGTCGGTGCTAAGCGGGCGGTTCTTGGGGGTGTAGTTGAAGACCGAGCAAAGCTGCTCGGAGGTCAGGGTGTCGGCTTGCATGGGCAGTGCCTCTAAGCATGCCCACCGATGCGCAGATGCAAAAAGGGCAGTCGGTGAGCGAACCGCATCGCGTTACCGATGCCAGTTGCCTGCCATTTGTCCATGCAGCACTTTTCGTTGATCCGCCCCGGCGCATTGCGCGACGTGACGGAGAGGCGAGGTGTGTTAGGGGTAACTGTAAAACGCTTGCGGCAGTCTTTGCAAGCTGTTGTTGTCGCTAGATATTTTCGGGCACGCCCGAATTTCTAGTGTCCGAGTAATGTCTGCATTCTTGCCTGTAGCGCTTGCGTCAGCGCTGCACGCCCTTCGCCGTTGTTGTGGTAACGGATATAGCGAAGGTGCCGAAGATCGAAGGGAATATCGTGCTCGCTCTGCGTGATAAGAATCGCCTCACGCCCAAGCGTGTGCGCAATGCCAGCTTCGTAGAATACGTTCGGATTCCGAGCAGAGCAGTCGCACACCACGATTCGAGAGCGGTCGATCAGGGCAACCACGTCCTGAATGATCGCAGCGTTCTCCCAAATGTCATCGGCTCGCCTGCAACGCAGACCCGCATTGTCAGCGGCTTGCCGAATTGCGTCATAGACCGGGTTGAACCCGGCATCGAAGGGCATCATTGCTGACGCTAGGGTCGGCTCGATGTTTTCATGCTCAGGTATCTGGAACACGGTCGGGCGCTGCCTGCGAGGGCGTACGTTGCGCAGTAGGAAGCGGTAAAGATCGACGTCCTTGATGGCCCAATGGTTCCGCGAGAACTCGAAGTCATGGGGCATGTGCAGCTCTGCCCGGTTCGCGTGAATCATGCTGTTCTGAAGTGGGGGCACTTCTGCGTCGATGCTGATTTTGAGAGACACATCTCTGCCGACGATGCGTGCTCGGTTGATCTGGCCGACATAAGCGGTTTCGTCCGTCGTGCCTTCCTCGCAGAACAAGCACGGCAGCTCAATGAGGCGATCTAGCAGGGGGTTGCCGCCTTCGCGGAACTGCTCGGTGATGTGGTCATCGGTGTATTCAAACATCCGCCCCATCGGGACGGTGACACGGCCTGACGGCCAATCGACGTTGAACATCAAGAGATTAAACATCGCTGCCCCTAACGAATCCGATCAGCCGGTTTGCGTCCTGCTTCTTGTAGTGATGGCGGTGGGTCAGGGATTCGAACCCTGGAAGGGGTTGCCCCCTTGCTAGTTTTCAAGACTAGTGCCTTCAACCGCTCGGCCAACCCACCGTATTTCGTGACGTGCCATGAATCTGCTAAACGGTGCCCCGTTGAACACAAGCAGAAAACGCTAACACGTTGTTTTTATTCCCTTTTCAACCAACCCCTAGTTGAGAAACCACCAGCTTTCAAGACCGGTGTAATCAACCGCTCTGCCACTTTTCCAAACCATTGCTTGCTCAAGAAGCAGAGATTGTAACGGCTCTGCTCTTTGCTTCGAATGTACCTTTTCTTAAAAAAATAGGCTGTACGCTCTAAGAACCTGTTCAAGATCTTTTTGGGATGAGAGCCAGGAAAGCGGGATGGATGAAC
>JAUMXD010000109.1 GCA_030529305.1 Allobrachymonas sp. | reverse complement strand
AGCACACGTTCACGCCCGCTTCGCGCACGTTTTCAAGCGTATCGAGCCGGTCTTGATAGTCGCGCGTGGTGATGATGTTGCCGTAGTATTCGGGCGCTGTGTCGAGGTTGTGGTTGTAGTAATCCATGCCCGCATCGCGCAGGTGTTGGGCCTGCTCTTTGCTGAGCATGCCCAGCGTGCAGCACACCTCCAGCCCCGTGGCCTTGACGGCTTTGATGATTTCAGAGACTTGCTCGATGTCACGCTCTTTGGGCGCACGCCAGGCCGCGCCCATGCAAAAGCGCGTGGCGCCAGCGGCCTTGGCTTTTTCAGCCGCCGCCCGCACGGTGCCCACCTCCATCAACTTTTGCGCCTTGACGCCCGCTGGGTGGTGAATCGATTGCGGGCAGTAAGCGCAATCTTCGGGGCAACCGCCGGTTTTGATCGACAGCAAGGCTGCCAGCTCGACGTGGGCGGGGTCGAAATGCTCGCGGTGCACCTGCTGGGCGCGGAAGATCAGTTCGGGAAAAGGCAGCTCAAACAGCGCCTCAATATCAGCCACGGGCCAGCGTGCGTTGGCGTAGGTAGCCTCGTCTTTGCTGGTGATTTGAAAAGTTTGCTCATGCACTTGCGCAGGCGCATGGGCGTGGCTTGTGTGCTGTGGGTGACGTTGGCCGTGCGCGTGATTGCGGCACGCGCCTTGGGTGGATGTGGAGGCAACGGGGGCAGAAGGAGTATCCATAAACGTGTTCAAAAACAGAAAGCAATGCCAAAGGCAACCATTGTGAGGGATGAGCGCCGTGGATTGGCAAAAAACAGCGCCACTTCAACCCCTAAGCATTGAATAGGCGGGCAAACCCTTGTTGCATGAAAGTAGCAAGGTGTTGCCAAGGAGAGTTCCGAAGTGTTTTCTGGTCCTGTTTCTCAGGACAGTTCAATATTCATTTCAGGCGGTTGAACAAACGCTCAAATTCGCGCCAACTCCATCTCGCGGTGGCGTTTGAGGCAGACCCATTCCTCATGAAAGTCGCGGTAGAGCTGCTCAACCAGAAACACCGACCGGTGCTGGCCGCCGGTGCAGCCAATGGCCACGGTCACGTAGCTGCGGTGGTCATTGGCCAGCTCGGGCAACCACTCGCGCAAAAAGTCGCGGATGTGCGCGTGCATTTGCATCACCTTGGGTTGCTCCAGCAAGAAATTGGCCACGGGCTGATCGCGGCCAGTGAGCGGGCGCAGGTGCTGCTCGTAATGCGGGTTGGGCAGCATGCGCACGTCAAACACATAGTCGGCATCGGTGGGCACGCCGCGCTTGAAGGCAAAGGACTCCAGCACCAGCGTCAATTGCTTTTGGTTGCTGATGGTGAGCAATTCCTTGACCTGCGTGCGCAGCTGGGCCGCGCGCGTCATGGTGGTGTCGATCACATGGGCGTGCTCGCGCAGCGGGGCCAGCAGCAAGCGCTCCTGCTCGATGGCTGCCATCAAATCCTTGTCCTGGTCGTTGCTGGTGATGCGCGTGAGCGGGTGCTTGCGGCGCGTTTCCGAATAGCGCCGCATGATGATTTCGTTGCTTGCGTCCAGAAAAAGCTGAATCACCTCCACCCCATGCTCGCGCAGCAGTGCTACTTGTTGCGGGATGAGCGAAAGCGCGCCTGGGCTGCTGCGTGCATCCATTGAAATGGCGATGCGTGTGCTGGGCAGGTTGTCGCCCAGATCGCGCAGCAAGGGCAGCAACAGGGCGGGGGGCAGGTTATCCACGCAGTAGTAACCTGCGTCTTCCAGCGCGTGCAGAGCCACCGATTTGCCTGCGCCCGACATGCCGCTGATCATGACCAGCCTCAGATTACTCAGAGGGGATGAAGAAGGTGATGAAGGAGCGGGTGTGGACATGGACGGTGGAGCTTTCAAGTGAAAAAGAAAGAAGACTTGGATCAAGCAAGACAGGCCTAGTGTGCCCGAAAGCGTCGGATGCTGCTATGGGTGAAAACGAAGGGATACGTCAAGGAAGACAGATGGCTTGAGCAACAGCCCACTGAAGTTTGGGGGAGGCAAGGGACGCGGCCTGTTGCCACACAAGCGTAAAACTGATCCGATGGCTGAAGCGACGGCGCCATTTGGTTCGTGTTTGCCACTGCGTTTCAAGTGGCGAGCTTGAGCAGGCTTATGTTTGCGCTTGCGCCAGCATTTCTCGTGCGTGTTCGAGCGAGGCTTGCGATTGCGCGCTGCCACCCAGCATGCGGGCGATTTCGTGCAGGCGCGCCTCGGGCGCGAGTTGCGTAACGGCGCTGCTGGCTACGGCCTGATTGGCGCTGCCTGGCGTTTTGCTGACCTGGTAATGGTGGTTGGCGCAGGCGGCGACTTGCGCCAAATGCGTTACGGCCAGCACCTGCCGGCTGTGGCCCAGTTGACGCATCAGGCGGCCCACTTCGTGCGCCACGGTGCCGCCCACGCCTGCGTCCACCTCGTCAAACACCAGGGTGGGGGCTTGGTCCACCAGGCTGGTGGTCACGGCAATGGCCAAAGCGATGCGCGACAGCTCCCCGCCCGATGCCACCTTGGCAATGGGGCGCGGGGTGGAGCCCGCATGCCCGGCCACCAGTAGCTCGACCTGATCTTGCCCGTGCGCACCCGCTTGGGCGCTGGGCTGCACGGCCACTTGCAGGGCGCCGCCAGCCATGCCCAGCCCTTGCATGGCATCCGTTACGGCTTGCGAAAGACGGGTTGCCGCCTGCTGGCGCAATTGCGTGATGCGCTCAGCCTCTTGCTGATAAGCCGCTTGGGCGGTTTGGCTGCTGCGTTCGAGTGCAGCCAGGTCTTGCTGCTGTTCCAGCGCTTGCCAGCGCTGCTTGCAGCTTTCCCAAAAAGCGGGCAATTGCTCGGGCTGCTGCTGCATGCGGCGCGCCAGCGCCAGCCAGTCGGCCAGGCGTTGCTCCAGCACGGCCAAGCGGGCGGGGTCCAGATCGGTGCGGGCCAAAAAGCCTTGTAGATTGCGCACCACTTCCTTGATCTGGATGTGCGCGTTTTCCAGCGCCTCGGCCCATTCGCTGTATTCGGCAGCGATGGCGCTTTGCGCTTGCAGGGCGGCGTGGGCCTGATGCAGGGCGGGCAGCACGCCGCTGTGCTCGTTCTCCAGCAGCAGGCGGCTGCTTTCGGCGGCATCCAGCAGTTCCTTGGCATGGGCTAGGCGGCGGTGCTCTTCGTTCAGTTGTTCCCACTCGCCTGCGGCGGGGTGCAGGCGTTCGATTTCTTGCAGTTGCCACTGCAGGCGCTCGCTGGCTTCTTGCGCTTGTGTCTGGCTTTGCTGGGCTTGCTGCAATTGCTGCTGGGCCTGCGCCCAGCTTTGCCAGTGTTGGGCGAGTAGGCCCGTGTCGATTTGGCCGTAGGCATCGAGCAATTGGCGGGTGCTGGCGGTTTGCAGCAGGCTTTGCCAGGCGTGCTGGCCGTGTATGTCTACCAACAGTGCGCCCAGCGCGCGCAATTGGGTGGCGGTGGTGGGGGTGCCGTTGATCCAGCCACGGCTTTTGCCTTGCACATCAATCGTGCGACGCAGCAGCAGTTCTTCGTCTGCATCGGCGGCGATGCCCATTTCGTCAAGCAAAGGGCGGGCGGCATCGGGCAGATCAAAAGCGGCGCTGATGTCGGCGCGCGCTGTGCCCTCGCGCACCACTTGTGCGTCGGCGCGTGCGCCCATCACCAGCTGCAGGGCTTCGAGCAGGATGG
>JAUMXD010000007.1 GCA_030529305.1 Allobrachymonas sp. | reverse complement strand
AAACACGCAGCGCCCGATGCGGCCAAAACCGTTGATGCCTACTTTGATTGCCATGACAGTCCTCCTGATGGGTTGAATGGAAAAAGGTTGTTGGGGTGGTGATGAGGCATCAAGCAATGCGTGCCTTCATCATGCACGCGGCGCTGGCTGAATGCCGCGTGTTATCTGTTGGTGCACGGCGTGGCAGCTGTTAGGCCAATAAGCGTCCGTGTCCGCACTTGGGCGCATCAGCTTGCTACCAACAAAACCGAGCGCTGCTCAAATCAACCGAAAACAATTTCAGCAGAGCACGGGCCTTTCTGGTCACTTGCTTGGCGCCACGCCATGCACAGTTCAAGCGCGCTCCAGCACAGTCTCCACTGTGGCTGCCACATTCTCGGGTGTGAAGCCGAAGTGCTCGAACAAATCCTTGGCCGGGGCGGATTCGCCAAAGGTATCGATGCCCACCACGGCCGCGCAGCCGTACTTCCACCAGAAATCGCTGCTGCCCATTTCCACCGCGATGCGCGGCAGTTCGGGCGGCAGCACGGCTTGCTTGTACTCGGGCGTTTGGCGATCGAACACGGTGGTGCTGGGCATGGAAACCACGCGCACGGCCACGCCGCGCTGGGCCAGCAATTCCTGCGCCTGCATGGCCAGCTGCACCTCGCTGCCTGTGGCGATGATGACGGCTTGCGCCGCCTTGCTCATGCCCACACGGCTGGGACCAGCCAGCACATAAGCCCCGCGTGCGACCAGGCTGGCGTCGTCTTTGTGCATATACGGCACGTTTTGGCGGCTCAGCAGCATGGCTGACGGGCGCTTGTCGTTTTGCAGCGCCGTGGCCCAGGCGATGGCCGCCTCCACCACATCGCAGGGGCGCCACACGTCCAGATTCGGGATCAGGCGCAGGCTGGCCGCATGCTCGATGGATTGGTGCGTGGGGCCGTCTTCGCCCAGACCGATGCTGTCGTGCGTGAAGACGTGGATCACGCGCAGCTTCATCAGCGCGGCCATGCGGATGGCGTTGCGGCTGTAGTCGCTGAAGGTGAGGAAGGTGCCGCCGTAAGGAATGTAGCCGCCGTGCAGGGCAATGCCGTTCATGATGGCGGCCATGCCGAACTCGCGCACGCCGTAGTTGATGTGGCGGCCGGGCTTGGCGCTTTCGCTGTGGCGCGATTTGTCGGTCAAGACGACAAAGCCGTCATCGACCTTGACGACCGAGCCATCGTCGGCAAAGCGCAGCGGCGGCGTGTTTTGCGTCATGGTCAGGTTGGAGCCAGTCAGGTCCGCGCTGCCGCCCAGCAGTTCGGGCATATGGGCGGTGAAGCTTTCCAGCGCCATCTGGCTGGCCTTGCGCGTGGCCGCAGCTGGCGCATGCGGCTGGTACACGCGCGGCATGCGCTCGGCCAGTTGCTCCACCATGGGGGAAACGGCCCCGTTCATGCGGCGGCGCAGTTCGGCAGCGAGCAGCGGGAATTGCTTCATGTACGCCGCATACAGCGTTTCCCACTCGGCCTCGTCTTGGGCGCCTTGCGCCTTGGCATCCCAAGCCCGATACACCTCTTGGGGCATCTCAAAGGGGGCGTGCGGCCAGCCCAGCTCTTTGCGCACCAGCGCGATTTCTTCGGCACCCAAGGGTTCACCGTGCGCCTTGGCCGTGTCGGCGCGATTGGGGCTGCCTTTGCCAATATGCGTTTTGCAGATGATGAGGGTGGGCTGGGTGGCCGATTGCTTGGCCTGCGCAAGGGCCTGATCCACGGCATTGGCGTCATGCCCGTCAATCGGGCCGATCACATTCCATTGGTAGGCCTCGAAACGCTTGGCCGTGTCATCGGCAAACCAAGGCTGCACCTGGCCGTCGATGCTGATGCCGTTGTCGTCGTACAAGGCAACGAGCTTGTTCAGCTTCCAGGCGCCGGCCAGCGCGCAAGCTTCGTGGCTGATGCCTTCCATCAGGCAGCCGTCGCCCAGCATCACGTAAGTGTGGTGATCCACCACGTCGAAGCCGGGGCGGTTGAATTCGGCGGCCAGCAGCTTTTCGGCCAGCGCCATGCCCACGGCATTGGCCAAGCCCTGGCCCAGCGGGCCGGTGGTGGTTTCCACGCCAGGCGTCAGGCCCACTTCGGGGTGGCCAGCGGTTTTGCTGCCCAGTTGGCGAAAGCGCTTGATTTCATCCATCGGCAAGTCGTAGCCCGTGAAATGCAGCAGGGCGTACTGCAGCATCGAGGCGTGGCCGTTGGAGAGCACGAAGCGGTCGCGGTTGATCCACTGCGGGTTGGCCGGGTTGTGGCGCAAGTGCCGCCCCCACAGGGCCACGGCCATGTCTGCCATGCCCATGGGCGCGCCCGGGTGGCCGGATTTGGCCTGCTCGACGGCATCGATGCTGAGCACGCGAATGGCATTGGCCATGAGGGTGGATTGGGCTGGGGTCATGGAAAGCTCCGTGCTGAAAAAGAGAAAAGATGAGAGGGAATGGGGTCGCCAAGCAAGAACCCGCGCATTTTAACGGCGCGCCTTTGCGCCAAGGGCACACCCAGCCCTGGCCCCCTTGTCGCCCACACTGCGCGCTGCTTGGCGCGCCTCGCCTTCTCTGCCCGCCTCCCGTGATATGCCCGGGGAGCTTCCCCAAAACAGTTGCGCCGCAAGCGCGGCCGCCGCGTCGCCCCGATGCTTGCAGGTGTTGGCACGCAGGCATCTGCCCTGCCGCTTGCAGCCAATGCATGTGCAGCCTGCCTAACCACCAAGCAGTACGCCAACGGAAAACGAGGAAACACACGCCATCACCAAGCCGCGTGGATCGAAAGCGGCGCGCGTGCAGCGCTCCTTTGGCTCGGCTCATTGGCCTCAAGCGCATGCGCGGATGACTGCAGACACCGGCCTGCGCTTGGATGGCGGCAGCCGCTGGCCGTAGCCAATGCGCAAGAGAATCTGCGGAAAAGCCCGGCTGCCCAGCAACTCGGCCCGCAGCTTTTGATTGAGCGCAGGCACTTCGCACGGCTGGTTCAGATAGGCGTGGGCAACGCCTGCTTGCGTCAGGCGCAGCAAAAGCCGCTGCAAAACGCGCCCCGTTTCGACCCAGGCGGCAACGGTGTTGGCCGGGCTGGCCAGCAAGACCAGATGCGAAGAAGATTGGATTTTTTGCAGATCCGCAGCGTTTTGCCGCTTGCTGTTGAGCATGGCTTGCACGATCGGGCGCGCCATCCAGGCAGGCAGGCTCGGCGCGCCCAAAGCAGCATAGCTCAAGCCATCCCGTGTTTGCTCGGCCTGTTTTTTGTTGAAGCGGATCCACGAGAGCAACTCGGCCTTGAAAGCGGCGTCATTCATCTGCAGGCTGTTGCCTTCCATGACGTATTGGGTGAGCCGATCAAATTCGCGGCTTTTTCGACGCCAAGCCCCCATATGCACGGCGTTTTCTTTTTTCAACGCCTGAAAAATGCCATTCAACACCTGCTCAGGTATTTCTTTGCCACTGTAAACAGAGCGATTGGTTTGGCGCTGGCCGATATTCTCAAAAAGCGGGCTGGCATCCATCGCATCTGATTTTTTCAAGTGAACAGAGACAATGCCCTTGTCCGCCACCACGTCCGCAGCATAGCCCCGCTGCGAAGCGGCCAGGCACAAGTTTTCTGCGGCACAGCCCAGGCTGACGAACAATTCCCGGTCATCCGCATCCACCACCGGCAAGCGCCGTGTCAAATCCGGATAGATGAACAGGCAACTGCCATCAACGGCAAACCGCCAAGGTTGCGTATTGTGGCCAGATGGCGCTTGAACCGCAGCTTCAAGCATGAAAAGAAAATCAGCATTCCAGGCATTCGACATTGGCACGCCTCCAGCTATCTCGCACGAAGCATGCGTTTCAGCATAGCACGCAGCCAGAACATCACAAATACAATCCTTGGCCACTGTTCGGCTACACGCTCACATCATGGATTTAACCCTCTGGCACTATCTGGCCATTGCCTTGCTGGGCGTTGTTGCCAGCATCATCAACATGATGGCCGGCGGCGGCTCCAACCTGATCCTGCCGCTGATGATGGTGTTTGGCATACCGCCCGACATCGCCAATGGCAGCAACCGCGTGGGCATTCTGTTTCAATCGCTGGCAGGTGTTCGCAGCTTCCATCGCGCCGACCGTTTGCCCACGCAGGATTTGCGCGGCATCTTGCCGCCCGTGATGCTGGGTGGCCTGGCCGGGGCCGTGCTGGCCTCGCTGCTGCCCAACACGGTGCTCAAGCCCGCCTTGCTGATCAGCATGCTGGGGGTGGCAGCGCTCACGTTTTTCAAGCCGCAGTTGCTGCTGGTGCCGCCAGACGCCAGCGTTCGATTCGTAGGCCACACGCGCGGCGCGCGCCTGCTCTTGTTTCTAACGGGCGTGTACGGCGGCTTCGTGCAAGCGGGAGCCGGCTTTTTGCTGCTGCCCCTGTTCAGCGGCCTGCTGCATTACGACCTGGTTCGCGCCAATGCGCTCAAAGTGCTGTGCACGCTCATGTTCACCATCGTGGCGCTGGCCGTTTTCGTGCAGCAGGGCAAGATCTGGTGGGGCGTGGGCCTGGCGCTGGCAGCGGGCAACACCTTGGGCGCCATGATCGGCGTGCGCATTTCGCTGCAATTGCCGCCCCAGGTGATGCGCTGGATCTTGTTTGTCATGACCCTGATCGCTGCCGCAGGCGCTTTGCTGAAATAGCCCAGTCCATCAGGCGCTTGAGCATCATCTGATGCGGAGCGCCAGCCAGCCCCTGCCGCAGGGACACCCCTGCCCATGACCGCAGCGTGCATACTTGGCGCAGTCTGGCGGCCATCCTTCTCTCGACGGATGCAGTTTTCAATGAATGTCAGTCGCATCGCTGCCAATTGAGGCATCCAACAAAGCTTGGAGCGCTGTGTCGCCTCGTGGCTAAAAGGGAACTCCATACATACTCAGCACACCCGCTGGCAAGGCGGTTAGCATGGCCGCCTGATTGGCTGATTCAGTTGCCACCTCGAACTTGCCTCCTTGCTTTCCTTGCCTATGCCCACCTCTCTCCCCGCCACCCCACCGGCCCAGGCCATGCTGCTGGCTGCTGGCCGCGGCCAGCGCATGCGCCCGCTCACCGACAACACGCCCAAGCCCCTGCTCACCGTGCAAGGTCAGCCTTTGCTGCAATGGCATTTGCAGGCCCTGGCCGCACAAGGCTTTACCGAAGTGCTGATCAACACCGGTTGGCTCGGCGCGCAAATTCCGGCCCACTTTGGCGAAATCTTTACGCACGGCCAAGGCGCTCTCGCTACAGCCCTGCCCGCCAGCCGCCTGCGCTATTCGCGTGAAGACCTGGACTTTGCCCAGGCGCTGGAAACGGCGGGCGGCATCGCCCGTGCCTTGCCCCATTTGGCCGATGTGTTCTGGCTGGCCGCAGGCGATGTGTTTGCGCCCGACTTTGCTTTTGCCCGCGCGGATTACGAGCGCTTTGCCGCCAGCCCGGCGCTGGCCCACCTGTGGCTGGTGCCCAACCCCGCGCACCACCCGGCGGGCGACTTTGCCCTGGCGCCCGATGGCCTGGCCCACCCCATCAGCAACGCCAACACGCACTGGCCGCGCTACACCTACAGCACCATCGGGCTTTTCAAGCAGGCGCTGTTTGCCGCGCCCTGGTGCAATATCCCTGCGGGCAACCCCGATGGCATCGTCGCCCCGCTGGCCCCCGTGCTGCGTGCGGCCATGCAGCAGGGATTGATCAGCGCCAGCCTCTACACCGGCCGCTGGACGGACGTGGGCACCCCGCAAAGATTGGCGGAGTTGAATGCAGCGCCTCTTGCTTCATCGCATGAACAGGGGTAAAACCCTGCTCCCCGCCTCGGGCGCATCGGCCTGAAATTTGGAACCTGCGTGAAAACACCTGCGATGAAAAGCTGTGGTTTTCATGTTTTTTGATGCCACGCAATGGACTACGAAAAAATCAGCCGCAAACTCGAGGTCCTGGCCGACGCAGCCAAGTACGATGTGTCGTGCTCGTCCAGCGGTGGCAAGCGCCGCAACGACGGGGCGGGGCTGGGCAATTCCTCGCGCGCGGGCATTTGCCACAGCTTCACCGAAGATGGCCGCTGCGTTTCGCTTTTAAAAATCCTGCTCACCAACCACTGCATTTACGACTGCGCCTATTGCGCTTCGCGCCGCAGCAACGACATCCCCCGCGCGGCGTTCACGGTGGACGAGGTGGTGGATTTGACGATGAATTTTTATCGGCGCAACTACATCGAGGGGCTGTTTCTAAGCTCGGGCATTTTCAAAAGCCCCGACTACACGATGGAGCGCCTGGTGCGCATCGCCAAAAAGCTGCGGCTGGAACACAACTTCCACGGCTACATCCACCTGAAAACCATCCCCAAAGCCTCGCCCGAAATCCTGCACGAAGCAGGGCTGTACGCCGACCGGCTCAGCGTGAATATGGAGATTCCCACCGTTTCAGGCCTGAAGCTGCTGGCGCCGGAAAAAAAGCACAGCGACATGACGCAGCCGATGACTTTTGTGCGTAATGAAATCGTGGCCATGAACGACAGCCGCAAAACCATCAAGTCCACGCCCAAGTTCGCGCCGGCCGGGCAAAGCACGCAGTTCATCATCGGCGCCGCGGGCGAAAACGACCGCCAGATCATCCGCGCCGCCAGCCAGTTCTACCGCAACTACCGCCTCAAGCGCGTGTACTACTCGGGCTATGTGCCCGTGCTGGCAGACCAGCGCCTGCCGCCCCTGTCCACGCAAGTGCCGCTGCGGCGCGAAAACCGGCTGTACCAAGCCGATTGGCTGATGCGCTTTTATGGTTTTGGCGAGCACGAAATCCTTGACGACAACCAGCCTTTTCTCGATCTGGACGTGGACCCCAAACTGGCTTGGGCGCTGCGCCACCGCGCGTTTTTTCCGGTGCCGCTGCAAACCGCCCCGCTGGAGGCCATTTTGCGCGTGCCCGGCATCGGCGTGAAATCGGCCAAGCGCATCGCTCAGGGACGACGTTTTCGTGCCATCACCGCCGCGCAGCTGATCAAAATGGGCGTGGCCATGAACCGCGCGCGCTATTTCATCACCCTGCCCGAGCCCAACCGCTACGCCGACCTGATCGACAGCCCGCAGCTGCGCAGCTTGCTGCTGCAAAACACGCCATCCAAGTTCAACTCCAACCAGGTGGTGCAAGGCGATTTGTTTGCCTGAAATTCCGCCCGAAGGACCGCCCCGGCCATGCGCTTCACCTTGCAATACGACGGCAGCTTCGACGGCTTGTTGAGCGCTGTTTTTCATGCCTACGCACACAAATATCCGCTGGATGACGTACACATCACCTGCGACACGAACGATGGCGATTTGTTCGGCCACAACGAAACGGTTGAAACCGCACCTGATCAGGCGCAACGGGTGTTTGCAAGATTGGAGCAACAGATCGGCCGACGGGGCACACTCAAACTGCTGTATGGCTTTTTGTCGGCAGCGCCTGAAATGCCCGACACCTTTTTGCGCATCGTTCGCCTGGCTCTGGCGCAGCCCAAACGCGCCGACATCCTCAGCGACTACGGGCATTTCGATGTGATGCAATGGGCGCAATGGGTCAAAAGCGTTGGGCACGAAAAGCACCGCATGGAAGCATTCGTGCGCTTCGAGGAAATGGAAAACGGCATGTATTTCGCACGCATCGAGCCGCAATACGACGTGCTGCCGCTCACCATTCGCCATTTCAACCAACGCTACCCCATGCAGCAATGGGCGATTTACGACATGCAGCGCGGCTATGGCATCTTCAACCATCCAGATGGCCTGCGCAGAATCAGCGACCTGGAAGAGCCCGGCCTGGAAGCCAACTACAGCGCGCATGAACGCGCCTATCAGCAGCTTTGGCAACGTTATTTTCGCAGCGCCACCATTGCTTCCCGCCGCAATCCACGCCTGCACCGGCAGCAAATGCCGCAGCGTTATTGGAAGCGCCTGACAGAGAAGCAGCCTCTCATCAAATAGGCCGCGCATCAATTACCGCAAGCGGGTGCTGCGCAGCGCCCACCCCAACAAACTGCGCTTATTTCGCCACGCGGTACACCGCCGTGTTGGCCAGCAGATTGGGCAGGCTGCGCACGACTTGTCCGGTTTCGCTCAGGCCGAATCTGTCGAGCACGCGCAGGCCGTTGCGCGCAGCGAGCACGCCAAAGTCGGCAAAGGTACCCACGCGGATATTGGGCGTGTCGTACCACTCGTAGGGCAGGCGGGCATTGACCGGCATGCGCCCGCGCAGAATCGACAAGCGATTGCGCCAGTGCGCGAAGTTGGGGAAGGCGATGATGCCCATGCGCCCCACGCGCACCGTTTCAAGCAGCATGGTTTGCGCGTTGTGCAGGTGCTGAAAGGTGTCGATTTGCAGCACCACGTCAAAGCTCTGGTCGGCAAAGCCTTGCAGGCCCTCGTCCAGATTGAGTTGCAGCACGTCCACCCCGTGCTGCGCGCAGGCCAGCACATGGGCGTCGTTCAGCTCCACGCCGTAGCCGCTGCACCCTTTGTGTTGCTGCAAATGCGCCAGCAGCGCGCCATCGCCACAGCCCAGGTCGAGCACGCGGGCGCCCGCGGGCACCAAGGCGGCAATGGCTTCGATATTGACCAGGCCCTTGCTCATATGGCCACCTCGTTGTAGATGTTGTTGAAGCGCGCGCGAATCAGTTGGTGGTAGCGCGGGTCGTCGAGCAAGAAAGCATCGTGTCCGTGGGATGCGTCGATTTCGGCATAGCTCACGCGGTGGCGGTTGTCGATCAGGGCCTTGACGATTTCGCGCGAGCGCGCGGGCGAAAAGCGCCAATCGGTGGTAAAGCTCACGAGCAGAAAGTTGGCTTTGGCCTGCGCCAGCGTGCGCGTGAGGTTGCCATCAAACGCGCGCGCGGGGTCGAAATAATCGAGCGCGCGGGTGATGAGCAGATAGGTGTTGGCATCGAAGTAGCTGCTGAATTTGTCGCCCTGGTAGCGCAGATAGCTTTCGATCTGGAATTCGATGTCTTGCGTGCTGTATTTGTAGCCGGTGGCGGTGTGGGCCACGGCCTCGCGCAGCTCGCGGCCGAACTTGCTGTTCATCACATCGTCCGACAGGTAGGTGATGTGCCCGATCATGCGCGCAATGCGCAAGCCGCGGGCGGGCACCACGCCGTGCTCGTAAAAGTGGCCGCCGTGAAAGTCGGGATCGGTGGTGATGGCGCGGCGTGCCACTTCGTTGAAGGCGATGTTCTCGGCCGAGAGGTTGGGCGCGCTGGCAATCACGATGGCATGGCGCACGCGCTCGGGGTATTGCAAGGTCCACGACAAGGTTTGCATGCCACCCAGGCTGCCGCCCATGACGGCTGCCAGCTGCTCAATGCCCAGCGCATCAATCAATCGCGCCTGAGCGTTAACCCAATCTTCGACCGTGACGACCGGAAAGTCTGCCCCGTACTGCTGGCGCAGCTGGCCGGGCACGGCATCGGGGTTGGCATCGCGCGGACCGGTGCTGCCAAAGCAAGAGCCGATGTTGTTAATGCCGATGACGAAAAAGCGATTGGTATCCACGGGCTTGCCGGGGCCGATCATGTTGTCCCACCAACCGGTGTTGCTCGGGTCGTCGGCATACACGCCCGCCACATGGTGCGAAGCGTTGAGCGCGTGGCAAATCAGCACGGCATTGGATTTACTGGCGTTGAGCGTGCCATAGGTTTCGTAAGCCAGCGTGTAGTCGCGCAGGCTGGCCCCGCTTTGCAAGCGCAGCGGCTCGGCAACGCGCATGGTTTGAGGGGTAGCGATCAAAGACATGACAAGAAAAAACCCGGTTTCCCAAAAAACGGAAAGCCGGGTGAGTGTGCGCCAGACATCCGTTTTAGCTGAACTTGTTCAGAAGCTGCTCCGCGTGCACAACGCGCCGGCCGGCAGCTTCTCTGCGCCCGCAAGCTGGAAGCAAATCGGCGCAAGGCTTGGCAGTATAGCGCCCGCCCTTGGCAACCGATTCAATCCACCACACAAGAAAAGGGCCAACACCCGCAAGTGCTGGCCCTTGGCTTGATTAAGTCAGGACGGCTTCAGGCTGCTTGCCAAGCGCCCGCCAATCAAGCGCCCAGATGCTGGTCAAGGAAGGCCGCCAACTGCGCCTTGGGGCGTGCACCGCTGATGGTGGCGACCGATTGGCCGCCCTTGAACAGAATCAGTGTAGGAATACTGCGGATGCCGAACTGGGCCGGCACGGCCTGGTTTTCGTCCACATCCATCTTGGCAATCCTGACTTTGCCCTGATAGGTGCCGGCCAACTCGTCCAGCACGGGGGCGATGGCCTTGCACGGCCCGCACCAAGCCGCCCAGAAGTCCACCAGCACGGGCAGGTCAGACTGCAAAACGTCGTTGGCAAAGGTGGCATCGGTGGTGTGAAGGATGAGATCGCTGGCCATGAGTGGACTCCTCTGTATGCAAAACAAACAAATCAAAAAACCAAGTTGCCGGTGGCGGCGCAATGCCCCAGCATATGGGGCGCAAAGCGCCAAGTACAAGGCTGGCCTGAATTGGTGGCCGAAAAACACCTGTTCCTTTCGGGAAGGGGCGCACGATTGTCGCACGCGCCTCTTTCACGTTCAGCACCAAGCCAGCCGCATCGGCATGACACCTGCTTAGTCATTCAGCGCGCGCAAAACTTGACAGCACCCGCCGCTCCCGGCAGATTTTCAACAAAGGCGGGCTAGGCCTGCTTGCGCACAAACACCAGATCCCAAACGCCGTGGCCCAGGCGCAGGCCGCGTTGCTCGAACTTGGTCAGCGGGCGGTAGTGCGGGCGCTCGGCATAACCATCAGGTGCGGTCGTCGTGTTGGCGAGCAAAGGCTCGCTCGCAAGCACTTCCAGCATCTGCTCGGCATAGGGCTGCCAATCGGTGGCGCAGTGGATGTAGCCGCCCGGCTGCAGGCGCAACGCCAATGCGTGCACCAGCGGCGCTTGTATCAGGCGGCGCTTGTGGTGGCGCTTTTTGTGCCAAGGGTCCGGGAAGAAGATGTGCACGCCGTGCAAGCTGGCCGGTGGCAGCATGTGCTGCAGCACCTCTACCGCATCGTGCGCGCAGATGCGGACGTTGCCCAGCCCCTGCTCGCCAATGCGCTTGAGCAATGCGCCCACGCCGGGATCGTGCACTTCGCAACCCAGAAAGTTGATCTGCGGCATCAGCGCTGCGATGTGCGCCGTGGCCTCGCCCATGCCAAAGCCGATCTCAAGCACCAAGGGCGCTTCGCGGCCAAAAGCCTGTGCCACATCCAGCGGTTTTTGCGCAAAAGGCAGCAGATATTGATCGCCCCATTCGGCATAAGCCTTGGCCTGCCCGCTGGTGACGCGGCCTGCGCGACGCACGAAGCTGCGCACCGTGCGCGGGTGGGCCACATCGCTGGGCAAGGCGGATTTAAGGGTGGAACGATCAGGCATGGCAAGAGCGCAAATACGCGGTAAAAACTGGTGGTATCGCCCGAAAAACAGGCGTGGAAACAAAGCAGCGCATTCTACAAAGCGCTGCTTGCAACAAGCGGCATGCCATCACACCAGCGCGCGCAGCTTTAACAATCATCTTTTCTCTGCTGCTACTGAACTGATCGAAGGCCACTTCAAGCATTGAAAGGCTTGCAGGGTTGCTAGCTGCCCTTTCAATTGCCCTCACCACCGCTCCACTGCGTCCACTACATATAGGCTGCGCAAGCCATGCGTCAAGCACAGAGGTGATGGGCTGTCTCAAACCGCATGACGGCAACCGTTTCGATCAGCCCTCCAAACCACACTGACCACAACGATCTGCCGATTCAGCGATCTGCATCACAGTTCTGTGCAAGCACTGCGTTGTCACCGTCACGCCCCATTCAACCAGCGCTGTCGCCAAAGCTCCACCCACTGCATCAGCGCCTGCTCAGGCGCAGTGGCCTCCACAACGGGCAAATCCAGCACCCGTGCCGCCGCTTGCAAATTGCGCACGTATGTGGCGGCATCCCCTTCGGGCAGAGCCGCCGCCCCGTTTTGTTTGGAAAGTTTGTCGCCATCAGCGCCACGCACCAGCGGCGTGTGCAGATACTGCAGTGTAGGCAAGCCCAGCGCCTGTTGCAGCACGATCTGGCGCGGGGTGTTGTCGGCCAGGTCTTCGCCACGCACCACATGGGTGATGCCTTGCGCGGCATCGTCCACCACCACGGCCAGCTGGTAGGCCCACAGGCCATCTGATCGGCGCAGCACAAAGTCACCCACAGCCTGCGCCACGATTTGCTGCTGCAGGCCCAGGCGGCGGTCGTGCCAAACGGTGGCAGCATCGGCTGCCAAGCCTTGCTGCTGCATGCAGGCGGCTACGTGCAAACGCCAAGCGTGCGTTTGTTCTGGCACGACGATCGGCCCCTGAGCTACACATTGGCGGGGGCGGCAGGTGCCGGGGTAGATCAACTCACCGTGGCGCGCACGCTCATCACCTTGTGCTTGCAGGGCCTGCGCGATTTGGCGGCGCGAGCAAGTACAGGGGTACACCAGACGCTGCGCCCGCAAGGCATCCAACGCCTGCTGATACAGGGCGCTGCGCTGTGATTGCACCAGCACCTCGCTGTCGGGCACCAAGCCATGCTGCTGCAGCTGCCGCAAGATGGTGGCGTGCGCCTGCGCACTGCAACGGGCTGTGTCCACATCTTCGATGCGCACCCGCCAAATGCCGCCATGCGCACGTGCATCCAACCAACTGGCCAGCGCTGCCGCCAGCGAACCGGCATGCAACGGCCCCGTAGGCGATGGCGCAAAGCGGCCCACATAGCTGGGCGCGCGCCTTGATTCAGCGGTTTGCAAAAACGACGGAGCCTGTGGCATAGCGAAGAACTGGGCGATTCAATGAGTTGGCTAGCCACCGCATGCTAGCTGAACCGAAAGATGACAACACCACAAGCGGCGTATTGCTCAAGCACTGTGCGCCGTGGCGCATCATCCAAGCGCATGGTCAAAAAGCAACACATATCGCGCCGCCGCTGCCTTCAACGCCACTTTTCTGTAAACGCAAGTAAGAGGTTCCGCCGCCAGCAAACTTGCCGTGACATTTCACACCAATTGCCAGCAAGTGCTCTGCAAAAATATCGCAATCAAAAAAGGAAGGTTTTGATTGTGACTGCCATGTTGACGCGCCTGCTGGCCGCCCTGCTCGTTGTGCTGTTTTTCGGGGTCTTGGCCGCATGGGCTTGGGATCGTTCTGACGCCAACCATCAGGCTACCGCCGCCATTCCCAGCCATCTTCACACATCAGGCGCACACCTTGGCTCCGCTGACTCGGCCGCTCCATGAGCGTCAACGATGTCGGTTGAATGGGGCGTTGATTCAGCCTTTACACGCGCTAAAAGGCCATCTGACCCAAGTAGGCCTGCCCTCAAATTGCCATCACAGCACGACCTGAAGCACTTCAAACGTATTCGTTAAAGCCATCCATTCAGGTGCGTAATTCAGATGCGCGCTGCGAGCGACACCTGAATCACTCACACAGCACGCCGTCGCGCATGTGCAGCACGCGTGCATTCAAGGCGCGCAGCAAGGCCGCATCGTGGCTGATGGCGAGCAGCCCCAAGCCTCGCTGGCGGGCTTGCTCTTGCAGGGCGCGCCAAATCTGCACTTGAGTGATGGGGTCGTGCATGGTGGTGAGTTCATCGGCCACCAGCACACGCAGTTGCGGAATCAAAGCGCGCACGATGGAAATGCGCTGCATCTCGCCGCCCGAGAGTTCGTGCGGATAACGCTTGAGCCACGCCTCACGGATGCCGAAACTTTGCAGCGTTTGCGCGTCGGGCTGCCAGCCTTCGCGCAGCGATTCGCCGATGCGCCAGCGTGGGTTCAAAGCCAGCTCGGCGTGCTGCATCACCAGTTGCACGGGCTGTGCACCCGTTTGGGGCAGCGGCTTGCCATCCAGCAGCACCTCGCCACTTTGCATGGGCATATGCCCCGTGAGCAAACGCGCCATGGTGGATTTGCCACAGCCCGAATGCCCCATGATGCCCACCGTTTCGCCTGCGGCCACTTGCAGGTTCACGCCTTTAAGCAGCCAAGGGCCATCAGCTTGCCAGCGAAAACGCAAGTTCTTGACTTCAAGCATGGGCGGCCTCCGGCGCAGCCTCGGTGTAATCGCAAAAACCATTTTGCGGCAAAGCGTGATACAGCGCCCGGGTAAACGGGTGCTGAGCCTGACCACTGGCAAAGGTGGCGGCATCCACCGTTTCAACGGTGCGGCCCGCTTGCATCACCACGATGCGGTCGGCCACATGGCGCACGGCATCCAGATCATGGGTGATGACCAGCATGGCCTTGCCTGCATCGGCCAGGCTGCGCATGTGCTGCAAGGCCATGTTGCAGACTTCGGGATCCAAACCCGAAGTGGGCTCGTCGGCAATCAACAAATCAGCGTGCGACACGGTGGCAATGGCCGTGAGCACGCGCCGCGCCATGCCACCTGAGAGTTGGTGCGGGTAACGCTTGTGCGCCACTTCGGGCAGGCCGTAGCGCAACAGCTCTTCGCGCGCCTCTTGGTTTGCTGCCGCTTTGTCTTGAAAGCGCTTCGCCGCCATGGCTGCCCACGCCACCTGGCGGCGCGCCACGGCGGTGGGGTCCAAATACGTAATGGCTTGCGGCACCAGGGCAATGCGCTTGCCGCGCCAAGCGGCTTGCCGCTCGGGCGTGAGGGGCTGGCCATCAAATGTCATGGTGGCACTCACTTTGGCCGTGCGCGGCAAAATGCCCAGCACCGCATGGGCCAGCAGGCTTTTGCCCGCGCCGCTGGCGCCGATCAGGGCGACCAGTTCGCCGCGCTGCACGTTGCAGCTCACGCCATTGAGCACGGGTAGCCATTCGCGCCGCAGCAGGCTGCAGTAACGCGCAAAGCTCAGATGCATGTCTTGCACTTCAAGCATCAATCAATTTCCTTTAATCGGGAACAAGGTCAAGCCACTGTACCAACCGGCGGCAGGTAAAAAGGCCCACCGCAACGAACCTGCACAAGCCCCGCAAACCGTCAAGCCAGCAACTTCAAGTTCTACCAATACCGTTGCAGTGAAGGCCACTTGCTGCAACACACACAGGCACAGGGGCGCAAGCCAGCCAAGCCCCACGGGTAGCGCGTGGGTGGGGTGCAAGCGCCTGCCTGCAACCTCTGCCGGAAGTGCCATGCCGCCAAACCCTGCGCGTGCGCCCAAAACCGTTGCGCGGCATGCTGTTGATGCACCAGAGGCTGCCCCATAACGCTTGCGCGACCGGTATTGCCCCCCTGTGCCTGTGTGTGCTGCTGCGCGGCATGCACTGCATCAACAAAGCATGCATGCCGCAGCCAGCAGCTGAATACTTATCCTTTCATTCCTGCGCCCGGCGCGGATCAAGCATAAGCCGCAAGCCCAGCGCCACCTGCTCGAAAGTCAGCACCATGAGCAGCAGGCACACGCCCGGCAAAACGCCCAGCCACCACCAGCCAGCCGTGATGTAACGCATCGATTCCGACAGCAGCACGCCAGTTGCGGGCAAATGCGGCTCCAGCCCAAAGCCCAGGAAGGTCAGCGCCGATTCATGCAAGATGGCATGCGGGAACAGCAGCACCGCTCCCACCAAAGCCTGCGGCAACACATGGGGCAACACGTGCTTGGCGGCCACTTGCCAGCCTGTGCGCCCCAGCAAGCGCGACACTTGCACATAGTCAGCCGCAAGTACCTGACGCACCTCGGCACGCACCAATCGCGCCAGCCCCGGCCAGTGCGACACGCACACGGCGATGATCACGCCCTTGGTGCCCCCGCCAAGCGTGAACGAGATCATGATGACCAGCACCAAGTGCGGCAGGGCCATGGTCAGGTCGATCAGCACGCCGATGAGCATGTCGAGCTTTTTGCTCAAGGCCGACAGCACGCCCAGCGCAATGGCAATGAGCGTGGCGCCAAAAGAAGCCAGCATGCCTACGCGCATGCTCACGGCCAGCCCTTTGATGGTGCGGGTGAACATGTCGCGCCCCAAAGTGTCTGTTCCAAAAATGTATTGGGCAGAAGGCGGTTGAATGCGCGCATCCAGCTGCGTGCTCAAGCCGCTATCGGGCAGCAGGGCTGCAGCCACCAAGATGGCGATCAGAATCAGCAGGGCCACGCTGGCAGCCGTCAGCGTCACCAAGCGTGAGCTGAGCCAAGGCAGGCCGCTGCGCTCCATCAAGGTCTGGGGCATGGCTGCCACTTGCGCCTGTGACACCGCAACGCCAGCGGGCGAAGATGAAGAAGAGGGCCGGCTAGTGTCCATGGTGGTGCATCTCCAGCCGATCCATGCGCGGATCAACCAAGCGGGCGCAAATATCGGCCAAGGTGTTGCCAGCAAAAACGAAAATGGCCGCAAACAGCGAAATACCCAGCAGCAAAGCCGCATCGCCACGCGTGCCAGCTTCTACCGTGGCCTGGCCCAAGCCGGGGTAAGAAAACACGGTTTCTGCCAGCACCGATCCGCCAAACAATTCACCCGCATGGGCAAAGTGCAGCGTCAGCGCAGGCAAAGCGCCATTGCGCAAGCCGTGCCGCCAAGCGCGACCCCATTTGCTCAAACCTTGCGCTTGCGCCAAGGTGGCGTAATCGCTTTCCATCACTTCGCGCACTTTGTCGCGCGTGTGCAGGGTGACTTGAGCGATGCCCAGCATCGAAAGCGTCAGCACCGGCAAAGCCAAATGGTGCATGCGCTGCCACAAACTCACCTCGTGCGGCAAGTAACCAGGGGGCGCCGAACAGCACACAGGCGCCCAACCCAGGCGCACGGCAAACAGCAAGAGCAGCACGATCGCCACCCAGAATGTGGGAGCCGATGCCAGCACCATGGCATAGCCGCGAATGATTTTGTCGATGAAGCTGCCTTCCAGCGCACCGGCTAGCAGCCCCATGCCAAAGCCCACGACACCGCCCAGCACCCAGGCCAGCAGCATGAGCATGAAAGAGTTGAGAAAACGTTCGGTGATGACTTTGGAAACCGGTGCGTCATACACCATCGAGCGCCCCAAATCGCCTTGCACCGCATTAGCGGCCCATTTGCCAAAACGCACAGGGGCAGGGTCGTTCAAGCCCCATTTTTCAGCGATGCGTTCGCGCTGTTCGGGGCTTAAGCGCAGCACCTCGGCCTTGAATAGGGCCGCTACCGGATCAACCGGCGAAGCTGCTACCAAAGTGAAAGAAGAAACGGCCACCAGCGTGATCAGCACCACGAAACGGCGCAGCCGATTCCAGAAAAACTGGGGCCATGAATGGCCGCGCACATGCGCATGAGCATGAAGCGAGCCATCTTCATGCACGTGTTCATGGGTGTGCTCGGCCACAGGCGTGAGCGTTGCCACTTCGGCCTGTGGGTGCACATGGGCATGCGCCAGCCCGTGATCGTGATCGCCCCCGTGGATGTGGGCGTGATCGTGCGGGCCGGACGCATCGCCATGCGGCGCGGGGCCGTCATGGCGGTGTTGGCGGTGATCGTCGCCAGTTACTGGCATGTCCACTTCCAGTCTTGCATGTTCCAGGTCACGGGGTAGCCGTGGCCGTGGGGCTCAACTTGACGGGGGCCAATATCCAGGCACTTGTCAACGAAGTAGATGTGCTGCAGGTTCACCAGCCAAGCCCAGGCAGCGTCGCCCTTCATACCAAAGCCGGTTTTGCCGTCCCAAGCCGCATTTTTCCAGTGTGGAATGGATTCCTCAAAGCTGCTGGCGGCCTGAGCGGCTTCCATATGCTTGTTGACCGTGTCGTTTTTATAGAAGCCGGGGTTGTAGAACTCCACACCCGCGAACTTGGAAGCGTACACGCGATACAGGTCGATCGGATCGTGCGAGCCCCAGCCCATCAACACGGCCGAGCTATGCATGTCACGTTCGATATCGTCCCAGCTCTTGCCCGACACATCCATCTGAATGCCCAGCGGCTTGAGCATGTCGGCCACAGCTACAGCCAGCGCCTGGCGCACGTTGTCATGCGCGGGGTAGAGCACGGTGAACTGCGCGGGCTTGCCGTTCTTCTCGCGCACGCCGTTAGCGCCCACTTTCCAGCCAGCGGCATCCAGCATGGCCTTGGCGCCTTCCATGTCGTTGTCGCCCAAGCGCTGTTCGGTGTTGTCCCAAGGCAGGCCGTCGGAAACGCTCCAAGCCGGGGTGCCATAGCCGCCCAGCACGCCTTCGGTCAACTTCTTGCGATCCACCGCAATGCTGATGGCCTTGCGGATGGCCACGTCAGCCGTTACGTCGTTACCAATGGGGCGGCCCGATTCGGTCTTCTTGCCAGCAGGCTGCATCGGGAACATGATGCCGCGGTTATCCACCGACTCAACCACCACGCGCTGCATTTTCTCGGGCACGCTGTCTGCCGTAGCGGGCGTGACCACAGCCATGTTCACCTGACCAGCACGTGCAGCGGCAACCGTGGCATCCGGGCTGGTGTAGAGGAAGGTGATGCGTTCAAACTCGGACTTGTTGCCGTAGTAACCGGGGTTGGGCTCCACAATCATTTGCTGGCCCTTGTTCCACGATACGAACTTGAAGGGGCCAGAACCCATGGGGTTGTCGGCATAGCCTTCTTTGTAAGCGTGCTTGGGCACGATGCCCAAGGTCACCAATGTGTTCACGAAGGTGATGTGCGGCTTTTTCAGCTTGATTTCGAGCGTGGTGGGGTTGAGCGCCTTGATGCTTTCAAACTCGCCCATGTCTACCGTGCCAGCAGACTTGGCACCTTGCTCGTACGTAAAGACCACATCGTCGGCCGTGAGCGGCTGGCCGTCAGAAAACTTTACATCGTCGCGGATGGTAACAGTCCAGGTTTTGGCGTCTTTCGACAGTTCCCACTTGGTAGCCAAATCGCCTTGCAGATTGAGCTTGTCGTCGCGCTTGAGCAAGGTGGATTGGAACAGCGGGTTGCCGTAATGGCCCCAGCCCTTGATGGGGTCAAAGCCCTGATCGGGTTCGCCACGAATGGCCAGCACCAAACGCTTGCCCGTAGCCGTTGTTGCAGCGGCAGGCGCTGCGGATGCTGCCGGAGCCGCAGGGGCAGAAGCCTCTTGCTTGGCCGGTGCAGACTGCTGCGAGCAGCCTGCCAAAGCCAGCAAAGAACCAGCAAATGCGGCAGCACATGCTTTGGCGAGATAAGAAGGAGTGAAAGAAGCTCTCATATGACAATACCTTTCCATTTTTATGAAATGTGACGATACTAACATGAAGTCTTATGCTTTCAAGCATCAGTCAGCGCAAACTTGAAAAGAAAATGAAAGCAGCTGCACAGCCAATGCGCGCTCAATAGCAGAAAAGCAATAAAAACTCCTCAACCAGCGCTCATTGGCATTCATCGGCACGCATTAACGAAAACTCCACGCCAATACATGCAAAAAGCCGCCTGGCATTCCAGGCGGCTTTTGACTTTTTCAGTGTTTTTAATGGCTCGTGGCTCTGATCTGACAAACAGCAACCAGCACAGCCACTCATTTCCACCGCCCTGCGATGGCGGTACACGTCATCACAGCCTGCCGCTGCATGCCGCGCACGGAGCGCAACACAAAGCAGGAGCAAGTGGTGAGAACAGGGCCGATTAAGCCCTGTTCAAGCCCTCAATCACTTGCAAGTCCACTTCCAGTCTTGCACGTTCCAGGTGATGGGGTAGCCGTGACCATGCGGCTCGATCTGGCGCGGGCCAATGTCCAGGCACTTGTCCACAAAGTAGACGTGATCGAGGTTGACCAGCCAAGCCCAGGGCGCATCGCCCTTCATGCCCAAGCCCGTTTTGCCGTCCCACTGGGCGTTCTTCCAGTGCGGCAGCGATTCGTCGAAGCTGTTGGCGCTCTCGGCGGCTTCCAGGTAAGCATCCACTTTCGGGTTTTTGTAAAAGCCCGTGTTGTAGCTGCCCTTGCCTGCTTTGGTGCTGAGGTAGAGGTTGTACATCTCGATCGGGCTGTGCTGGCCCCAGCCGTACAGCACGGCGCTGGAGTGCTTGAGGCGCTTGACCTCTTCGCGCGTTTTGCCCGCCACCTCAAACACGATGCCCAGGGGCTTGACCATATCGGCCACAGCCAAGGCCAGTGCCTGGCGCGTGCTGTCGTTCGAGAAATACAGCAGCGGAATACGCGCTTGCACGCCGTTCTTTTCCAGCACGCCGTTGGCGTTTTTCTTCCAGCCAGCGGCTTGCAGCAGCTTCTCGGCGCCTGCCATGTCGTTGTCGCTCAGGCGGTGCTCGGGGTTGTCCCAGGGCAGGTTGTCGGCCACGCCCCAGGCGGGCACGCCGTGGCCGCCCAGCACGCCATCCACCAACTGCTGGCGGTTGATGGCGATGTTGACAGCCTTGCGAATGGCCGGATCGGCCGTGACGCTGTTGCCTAGGTCAAAGCCGTCTTCGGTCTGCTTGCCCTGCGCAGGCACGGTGGGGAACATGATGCCGCGGTTGTCTACGGTTTTGACCGAGACTTTGTTCATGCTGTCGGGCACTTGATTGGACACGGCTGGCGCCACACTGGCGACTTGCACCTGCCCTGCTTTGGCGGCAGCCACAGTGGCATCATCTTCGGTAAACAAGAAGGTGATGCGCTCAAACTCGGGCTTGTTGCCGTAGTAGTGCGGGTTGGGTTCAGCAATCATCTGCTGGCCTTTGCTCCACGACACGAATTTGAAGGGGCCAGAGCCCACAGGCGCTTCGCCATAGCCATCGGCATAGGCATGCTTGGGCACGATGCCCAATGTCGCCAGCAAATGCGTGAAGGTGACTTGCGGCTTGTTGAGCGTGATTTCTACCGTGGTGGGGTTGACCACTTTGACGCCAGCCATATTGTTCAAATCAACGGTAGAGGCATCTTTTTGTGCCGCTTCGAAAGTGAAAGCCACGTCTTCAGCCGTCAAGAGCTTGCCATCAGAAAACTTGGCATCGTCACGAATGGTGATCGTCCAGGTCTTGCTGTCTTTCGAAAGATTCCATTGCGTGGCCAAGTCACCCACCAGGCTGAGCTTGTCGTCACGCTTGAGCAAAGTGGATTGGAACAGGGGGTTGCCATACTCGCCCCAGCCTTTGATGGGGTCGTAGCCTTGTTGCGGTTCACCTTTAACCGCCAGAGTAATGCGCTTGCCTGGCGCGACTTGCTCTTGCGCCACGCTGGCAACTGCTGCAGGCGCTGAAGCCTCAGACGCCGCAGGCTCTTTGCCAGAAGCGGCCGGTTTTTGCGGGCCACAGGCCGACAGGCCCAACACCAAAGCGCTTACGACAGAAGCCAGCGCCAAAGGACGGAAAGGGAAACTTGTATTCATCACAAACAACCTTTCGGTGTAATAAAACGATAAGGGTTTTTATTAAATCACATGAATCGATCGATATGTCATTTTTTGTTCAGGTTTTTGGAACATTTGCTTCGTGCCTGCACAAAGGCCGACAAAAAATGACGCTGGCGGAACATTCCCCACTTTCTGCGCATAAGCCAAGTTCGCATCCCCCCCGAAAGCGCATCAAAAAGAAAAGCCCGATCAAACGATCGGGCTTGGCTTGTGCGCCCAGTTGAACCAAGCGGGCGACAAAAGTGCGGTCAAAACTCAGTCAAAAGCTCAGTTCATGGCGCGGCAGCTTGTTTCAATGGCATTGCCGTAAGGATCAACGAAGCTGAAGTGGCCTTCGTTGCCTTTTTGATGCCATTCGGCGCCACGGCCAAACAGGCCTTGCTTGGCCACATAGCGCTCGCCCGAGCCAGATACGGCCTGCTTGAGCACGGCACGCTTGTTATCCAGACGCAGCTCCACCTGATCACCGCCCAGGTGACGGATGTTCACGGTCAAGCCGTTTTGGCAGCTGAAGCGCTTGTCCATCATGGGCGCTTTAGGCTGATGATGGTGATGCCCATGACTATGGCTATGGCCGTGATGCACATGGCCTTGATGATGGTGATGGTGCTGTTGTTGGGGCGGTGTATACGGCATGCTGACGCTGCAAGCGCCCAATACCAGTGCACCTGCCAAAGACGCGCCCAAAGCGGCTAGTTTTTTCATTTCCTCACTCCTTGTTCCATACAGAATGAAAGCCGCCCTTGCCGTTTCAACTTCGCATGGCACAAAAGACAAAGGGCAGCCCGATCGACATTGCCAAGCAATACCGTGCGGGCATTCTTTCATAAATCTTGCAGTCTGTGGCAGGCTGCAAGCGCTCCAGCCCGTAACACTTGGTGAACGGCGTGCAATCCATCACGCTTCACCAAGTGCTGCGCACAGGTGCAAGCGCCACCAGCCGCTGTCATCTGCTGCGGCCCAAGCCCGCATTGCCAGCGCTTCAGGATGAGGCTGGCTCTGCATCTTGCGGAGCTTCGTCGGTATCTACCGCCAGCACCAGCGGGCCTGCGGCCAGCTCGCTTTCTTCGCCGTCTTCGGCCTCTTCAGCTTGTGCATCGGGCGGTGCGGCTTCGTCCAGCACCGCCATTACGGTGCCCGTCACGTCCAGCGCCATGAGGTTGATTTGCCCCAAGCGAATGCGCACCTGCGCCTGGCGCGGCAAATGGTCTGCGCCCAGCACATTCACTACCAAAGGCAGGCTGTTGGCGCGCACCAGGCCTTCGCGAATCACGCTGCCTTCCAGCTCGGTGATGCCTTGCTCTTGCAGATGGCGCAACGTCCAGAACCGCTCCATGCTGGCCTGATAGGCGCCGTAGCCAGAATAAGCACTGTCAAAGGCTGAGATGATGGCGAACAGCTCCGCATCCTTGGGCTTGAAAGGCGCGGCCAGCGCCGCAGTCGCCCCGTGGCGAATGGCGGCAATCACTTGCCACTGGTTGAGCAAATCCACATAGCGCCGCAGCGGCGATGTGCTCCACACATAACAAGGCACGCCAATGCCCGCATGGGGCAAGGGCTTGGTGCCCATGCGCACTTTCACGCCCGGCGCCAGTGCGGCCTGGCTGCGATAGATGCCCGGCACGCCCTGATCGGCCAGCAACTGGCCCCAGTGGTGGTTGACGAGGATCATCATCTCCGAAACGATCAGGTCCAGCGGCGCGCCACGCTGGCGAATGCCGATCTGCACGGTTTCGCTGCCGTCGGGCGGCGTGTCTTGCAGGGCCTCGTCGCGCAGCAGGCGGAAGGTGAAATCGGGCCGCGTGAAGGTTTCGGGCTTGCCGCGCACGATTTCGCGCTGCGCCTTGAGTTGTTGCGCCAGCCGCCACAAAAAGGCCAGCGCGCCGCGGTGGCGCAGCACGGCAGCGGGCAGCTCCGCTTCAGCCGCTTGCTCAGCTGCATCGCTCGCCCTTGCGGGATCGGCCGCGGGGCTTGCCTCCAGCCAATCGGGGCTCACGATGTCCTGCAAGGCATCGGTGCGCAGGTTGTCCATCACCTCTACCCGCTCGATGACGTTGCGCACGCTCTGCAGGGCCAGCGTGGCCTCGTCAAATGTGGCGTAGAGCGACAGGGCCGGGCGCGGCAGGCCCGCTTCCAGCGTGTAGTGCTGCACCACCTCTTGCGGCAGCATGGTGATTTTGTAGCCCGGCATGTACACGGTCGAGAGGCGCTGGCGCGCCACCTCATCCAGCGCATCGCCTGGCTGCAGCGCCAGGCCCGGCGCGGCAATGTGAATGCCCAGCGTGACGCTGCCGCTGCCCAGGCCCTGCACCGACAGGGCATCGTCAATCTCGGTGGTGCTGGAATCGTCCAGCGAAAAGGCCTGCACCACGGCCAGCGGCAAGCTCGCGTCATCCACCGCCTGCGGCGCTTGCAAAGCCGGAAAGTCCGTACCCTTGGGGAAAAACTCGAACAGGAAGCGCTGCCAGTGAAACTCATAAGGCGAGCGGATGGCGCCGGCCTGCTGCAACAAATCCAGCGGCGGCAGGCGCGTGGCCTTGCTGGCCTGCACCACGGCCTTGTATTCGGGCGCGTTTTTATCGGGTTTGAACAGGATTTTGTAGAGCTGATCCTGAATCGGCTGCGGCGCGCGGCCTTGCGCCAGAGCCTCGGCCCATTCGTCGATCTGCGCCTGGATGCGCGCTTTTTTCTCGATGGCGGCAAGCGCCTGCTGCACCACTTCGGCAGCGGCTTTCTTGAAGCGCCCCTTGGCCCCACCGGCCCGGCGGAAATAGTGCGGCGCCTGAAACAGCGCCAACAGGGTGGCGGCCTGCTGCTCCAGCGTGGCAGGGTCCTGGAAATAATCCTTGGCCACGTCCTGGAAGGAAAACTCGTCTTCAGGCGCAAACTCCCACAGCAATTGCGCGTCAATCTCTGTGACCAGCTGGCCTGCGGCTTGCAGCAAACCGGCAGGCGCGGGCTTGTCGAAACTCAGCACGATTTGCGTGCGCTTGACCTTGACGCGCTTGCCCGATTCCAGCTCAATCTGCGCGGTGGTTTCGGCTTCGGAAAGGATGCGGCCGCCCAGAAATTTGCCGCTGTCTTCAAAGAGTGCATACATGATGGGGCGGTATTCTCCCACGGCTCTCCCGCAACGGTGCGCGCGATGGATGGGCATTACGCGCTGGCCGGTTGCACACAGCCCCATTCAACTGCGAAAACAACCGCTATCACCTAGCTGCAGCCGTACACAAACTAACCGCCCGTGTTTCTCTTTTCTTTGTGATGCCCGTGGGTTTGCTGTGGTGGATGGCAGACAGATGGCGCAAGCAACCAAACTGCCGCCCTTTTCATCAGCCAGCTTGCGAGGGGCAATCAAACTTGGCAAGGCATGACATTGCCACGATGAAATCGATAACAGCACGCCTCGCACTTGGATCACTGCCAACCGTAACTGGCAGCAAAAGCGCTGCAAATCAGCGCCCAATCAACGATCAATCGTTGTCTGCATCCTCATCGCCGATGACGGAATGGGTGAGCAAGGCCGGGTCAGACGATTTCGCCCCGCGCATGACAACACTGCCTTGGTACAAAGCGCCCGGCTCGACCTGCAGGGTTTCGGTATCGATATTGCCCAGGATGCGGGCCGTGGGCTTGAGCTGCACGGCCTTGGCCAGCACATTGCCCTCCAGGCGGCCAAACACGAGCAGATCGGTGCTTTGCACATCGCCCACCACCACGCCATGCTCGCCGATGATGGCTTGCCCCTCGGCCTGCAAATTGCCCTGGATGCGGCCATCCATCTTGATCGAATTTTGCGTGATCACATTGCCTTCGATCGTGCAATGCCGGGAAATGAGGGTATCCACCGGCTGATTGGAGGCGGGCTGATAGGGTTGTTGCTTTTTGCTGCCGAACATGCAAACACCATGAAAAACTGAAAAACCAAAAGGGCAGACTTGGCAGGGGCGGATCGTCCAACAGCAGTCCAACAACTCGCCGTTTGCTTGCCGCACAGCTGAAAAACAAAACGCCCTTGTATCGGGCACCTGAGCATCAACGCCTGCCAGCCTGAAAGCGCTCCGCATGCAACAGCAAAATGCAGCAGCATGCGGCGTTCGGCAAGGATAACGTTTTTCAAGAACAGTTACAAAAAGACGGGGGCGGCCAGCAGCAGGAGTTGTTTGCAGGTGTTGTTTTATTGCTGGTTTGGGCTACGCCCTATGCGGCTCTTTCTTTGATAGATGACACGCGTTAGATGTTCCGCTTGGTTCAAGTTCTTCGGCGCAGCTCAGCTGAACGGAGAGTGGCTTGAGGCAAACAGAGCAAAGAAAGCGAACGCCGACACGCTGAACATGTGCGCTGCGGCGTAAAAGCCCTCACTCTCCGGCTAATGCCACGCCCATCAATCAAAACAAGAAACCGGATAAGGGCCTGTTAAAAAAGAAAGAGGAGCGAAATCACTCCCCTTTCTTGATGATTGCCTATTTCAGGCGCAAGATGGCTTCACTCAGCAGAGCCATAGGCATGACCGATGATGACGGCCCGCCGTGTGGGCTGCGCAGTTGCCGCCCGCCACGCGCTGTGCTGGCCTTGGCCACCATCGGCGCAGCCGTGGTGGCATCAGTTGGCTGTGTTCAGCAGCGACACATCCAGACTCAAGTAGTTTTCAGGGTCCAGCCGCTCGCCATTGCGCACCACTTCGTAATGCAGATGCGGGCCAGTCGATCGGCCCGTAGAGCCCAACAGCCCCACCACATGGCCGGCTTCAATGGCCTGGCCTGCCTTCACGTCAATGCGCGACAAATGGGCGTACACGGTTTCGTAGCCGTGGCCGTGCGCCACACGCACCACTTTGCCATAGCCGTTTTGCACGCCGGCAAAAGTCACCTTGCCGTTTGCCGTGGCACGAATGTCTTCGCCGGTTTTGCCCTTGATATCGATCCCGCCGTGGAATTCAGAGCCACGGCCTGTGAAAGGGTTGGGCCGATTGCCAAAGCGCGAAGTCAGCGGCCCTTTGTGCGGCACACCCAATGGCGTGCGCTGTACGGCCTGCAGCAAAGTCTCGGCCCCTTCGATGAAAGCGCCACTGAAAGGCATGTTTTGCACGGGCACCGACAACACCGGGCCACCGGCAGAAGCAATGGGCTTGCCCGGCTCGGTCTTGATCTTGACGGGCTTGACTGCCACCCCACGATCCTTGAGGTAGTTTTGCAGGTCTTGCACCAGTTTTTCAGACTTTTGCAGCGCAGTCAGCTTGGCGTTGATCTCTGTCGAAGTGAAGTTTTGCAAATCCAGCACCTGCTGCTGCAATTCGCGCGTGGTGGTGGCGAATTGCTGGCGCTCGTTGAAATAGCGCACACCCAGCAGGCTCAACGCCGCCAGCAAGGCCACGAGCAGCACCGTGAGCACAGCCAAGAGCGGTTTGATGGCAAACAAGAGGCGAGGATTGATGGAAACGGTTTGCGTCTGATCGGCGCTTACCACGAGTACGGTTGGGGAATCAAAAGAGGACATGGACTACCCGGCCTGGAGCCTGAAAATCTTGTGAGTTGAAAGCAACTACTCTGTAACTGTATGAAGAAAAGCAAGAACAATACCAGCCTGACTTGCAAAGCAAGGTCTGAATGAGCGCTGGCAAGCACAGGAGAACTGTTCCGCTCAAAAAGTGGCAAAAGAATAGCACCCGCGCCAATATTTGTCACGCCAGGCGCATCAGGAAACTGAAAGATTTCCATTGATAATCAATCAGATAGCTTCTTCAGGCCGTATTTTGATGTTCAGCTTTCCAGCGCATTTCCCTTTTTCGATTTAATTCTTTCGATTTACTCAAGAAATGCTTCGCGTTGAAGGGCAAGAGGCTTTATGGCTTATTTGAGCAGTCAGCTTTCCGAGGGAAAGTGTCAGCTTTGACAGCACATTTTGCGAAACATTTTTTTACACAAAACAGCCGGGCTGTTTCGCAATTGTTTTTATTCAATAAGCCATGTTCGGATCGGGTTTTCACACCCTTCTGCCCCAAACGCTATCTCGCGCCTGCCTTGCTGCAGCCTTCTGCACAACCCGCTTCATGAAACGCTCCACGCTCAACAAACAGCGTCCGCTCGTGGCAGCTTGAGCCGTTTTCTCACCCCCGAAGCAAAAAGCGCATCCTGGGGTTGGCCGCCGTTTTTGCAACGCCAAATGTAAATTCCAACACAATATGTGATTTTTGTCACGGATTGGCACATACTACGAGTGCGATAGCAAGTCTTTTCCGGTTTGCTGCTTGTGTCACGTTACTCAACGCCGTCGCAATATCCATGTTCCCAAAAATTCCTCTCTTGCCGAGCCCCACCCCTTTGGTGGAGCTGCGCAATCTGCCGCAGTATCTGGGCTGCCGGGCACGGTTTTTTCTCAAATGCGATGACATGGCCCCACTGGGCGGCGCAGGCAACAAGCTGCGCAAACTGGAATATCTGGCAGCCGAGGCCATCGAGCAAGGCGCAGACACATTGCTCACCACCGGCTGCCTGCAATCCAACCACGCCCGTCTGACGGCTGCCGTGGCTGCGCGCGTTGGCATGGCTTGCGAGCTGGTGCTGAACAAACAGGCGTCGCATTCAAGCGAAAGCTGTGCCAACAACGGCAATGTCTTGCTGATGCGCAGTTTCGGCGCCAAATTGCATGTTCTGGAGCCGGATCAAGATGCCAAGGCCTACGTCTGCAACTTGATGCAGAACTTGCGCGCGGCCGGGCGCAAGCCGTTTCTGATTCCCTTTGGCGGCTCCTGCGTGCAAGGCGCTTTGGGCTATGTGAACTGCGCCCGTGAAATCGAAAGCCAGCTGGCAGCGCAAGACCTGCAGGCAGATTACGTGTTCTGCGCCACCGGCAGCGGCGGCACCCAGGCCGGGCTGGTGGCGGGCTTTGCCGCATCTGATGCCCCCACACGGGTGCGGGGCGTAAGCGTGCTGCATCCGCAGAAGCGCATTGCGCCCATGGTGGGCAGTTTGGCCAATGGCGCTTTGTTATTGATGAAGCGCAAGCCTTTGCCATATGGCAGCCGCGCCGTGCGGGTGGACGATAGCCAGATCGGCGAAGGCTATGGCCAGCCCTCCCCCGGCGGGCTGGATGCCATCAGCCTGGTCGGCCGTACCGAAGGCGTGATTCTTGACCCCGTTTACACGGGCAAGGCTTTTGCCGGCCTGCTGGCCGCAGCCCGCAAGGAGCAGTGGAGCAAGCACACCACTGTGGTGTTTGTGCACTCAGGCGGCACGCCTGGCCTGTATGCCCATGCCGATGCGCTGACCGAGCACTTGCTGCAACAGCCTGCCCTGGCATGGTCAGCAGCACGGCCTGCGGCAGCCCAGGCCGCAGTTTTGACGCACATGGCCCAGAAAAGGGAGGAGGAGCGCGAGCATGAAGCGGATGGCTGCTCCGTCACCATCCTGCATGAGGATACGCAGATTGGCGTGGATATACCCATCCCCGACATTCATGCGTAAATGGACTGGCGCGGGCAGGCCCAACAGCCGCTAAACTTTGGCCTGCACTGCAACGTCTCTTCCTCTGCCGCACATGCCTGCCACACCCAACCCGCAACTCAATCAGCATGGCGAGTTGATCCATTTGCTCTCAACCGAAGGGCTGCCGCGCGACATCATCGTGCACATTCTGGATACGGCCGCCCAGT